>CAZVZR010000025.1:0-32022 GCA_964630825.1 uncultured Planctomycetales bacterium
ACTTCTCAAAAGATCGATAAATTCTTATATAATGAAAGTATATACTATGAACCCTGAAAAGCAAGGGGATCAACACATAATCAGGAAAACGCTACCTTAAATCATCATCACACACCATATAATTTTTTTTTAAAGAACCCGAGATTTTTAAATCATTCTCTTGCTTCGATCATAGACGGCAAAATGATAAGAGAAAATTTTAGATTTTTTGATTTCGGTGTCTTCCTTTTTACTAAAATTATTTTTAAAAATAGGAAAAAATGTATCACACTCAAAAACTTTCTCCACGTGAGTAACATAAAGTCTTCGGCATTGAGGCTGTTCAATGGCTTCGCCATAGATCTGCCCACCGCCGATAACGAAAACGGATTCGAACTTTCCTTTCAAATTACCTTCTTCTAACTTTTGAAAGGCTTCCTCTAAATTGGCAGCCGAATAAACATTCTCGGGAAAAAGGAATTCTTTGTTGCGGGTTAAGACCAAATTAATTCGCTGCGGTAACGGCCTAAATTTTTCTGGAATAGATTCCCACGTTTTACGACCCATGATAACAATGTTTTGCTTGGTCGAGTCTTTTGTGGTAGTTGTGATTTCCTTAAAGTATTTTAAATCTTCCGGCAAGTGCCAAGGAATTTTTCCATCCTTGCCAATGCCCTGCTTTTGATCCATGGCTACAACAATACTGAATTCTAGCATAAAAATTATACCGAAATGGGAAACTTGATGAAAGGATCGTGTTGGTAATTTAATAACTTAATGTCGTCAAATTTTAATTCTAAAACCGGCTTGTTCGCAACACGGATTTGCGGTAGAGGCTTGGGAATTCTTTTTAACTGTTCTCTTAATCCATCCAAATGATTAAGATAAATGTGGGCATCGCCCAAGGTGTGGACAAAAATCCCTGGCGTTAAATTACATTCCTGGGCAATCATCGCCAAAAGCAGCGCATAACTGGCGATATTAAACGGGACTCCCAACGCGACATCGGCTGAGCGTTGGTACAACTGGCAATCCAGACGGCCGTTAACAACATAGAATTGAAAAAAAGCGTGACAAGGCGGCAAAGCCATTTTATCAATATCGGCAGGGTTCCAGGCATTAACGATTATCCGGCGGGAATCAGGGTTTATTTTTATCATTTTGATTGCTTCGGTAATTTGGTCGATATGTTCCTTACGGTAACTTTTGGCCTTTTCATCCCAAACAAATTTCTCCCACTTGCGCCATTGATAACCGTAAACAGGACCCAATTCTCCGTTTTCTTTAGCCCAGGCATTCCAGATCGGCGTGTGCTGAACTAAGTCGTCGTTTATATTTGTTGAGCCGCGCAAAAACCATAACAATTCATATACAACAGCGTCGAATAAAACCTTTTTTGTTGTCAATAAAGGAAAGCCATCACGCAAATCGTACTTGGATTGATAGCCAAAGACAGAAAGAGTCCCCGTTTTGGTTCGGTCCTCTTTCTTTTCGCCATGTTCAATGATGTTTCGAACTAAGTCAAGATATTGCTTCATCGGCCATTTTTATAACCACATATTTTGGTTATAATCCTGCATCATGCGGTTGGTATTAAAGAAGGCGCTGCGGCAAATACAATTAATCATTTTATCAATCCACGGGCTTTTGACATTAACCTTGCCCTGCTGATACGTTTTATAATACAAAGGAACTATCTCCTTAAGCGAATCGTATAAAGCTTGGGAATCCTCGTCAAGCCGAAGATCCTTTTCATTGCCGATTTCCCTGCCCGAATGGCGGTACCCGAAAATCCACCCGATATCATCATTCTCGGCTTCAACGACCCAGCCGTCTAAAGTCGTTAACTGCACGACGCCGTTAAGAATTGCCTTCATCCCGCTTGTCCCCGAGGCTTCAAACGGCGGTAAAGGATTATTCAACCACACATCAACAGAGTTTGTTAAAAGTTTTCCAAAGTACGTATCATAGTTTTCCAAAATCATGACTCGCACTTTATCTTTATACGGGCTTAACGCATCGATGTGATCCAGAATCTCTTCGATTTTAGCGGAGCCGATGTTGTCATTGGGATGCGCTTTACCGGCTAAAACAATCTGTATCGGGCCGAACTGATCAACAAGTTTCAAAATTTCGTTAATCTTATGAAATATCAAAGCCGGCCGTTTATACCCGGCAATGCGCCTGGCCCAGCCGATAGTCAAAACATCTTCCTTAAGCTGCCATTGGCGGATGACTTTCATTAAATTTTTCTTATTCACTTGATGCGCCTCGAAAATATCTTTCCTGAATTCCTGGTTATTGCGCAGTTGATCAGCCTTTGTAAAATTATCCGGTTCCCGCCGCCAGTCGCCGAAGGTACTTTTATATTTATCAAAAAGATTGGCAAAACTTTCCGAAAGCCAAGTGTGCACATGCACGCCGTTGGTAATTGCCTGTATCGTATTCGCATATTCGGGAAACTGCAATTTCATAACTTCCTGGTGTTTCTTGGCAACGGCATTGATTCTGGAGCAGCGGGTTAAACACATCGTCGTGAGGTTAATCATATCCCCACCCTCTTCGCGGCCGAATTGAACAGCGGCTGCGGCATAATCGTCAGGAAAAATCTTTTTAATATCATTCACCCAAAAACGATCATGCCCGGCGGCAACAGGCGTATGGCAGGTATAAACAAAATTTGAAAAAAAATCCTGCGACTTGCTGAAATCTTTAACTTGAATATATTTTTCCAAAAGCGCAAACGCCGCGTGCCCTTCATTCAAATGGTAGCAATTGATTTTATAACCCAGACTGTCCAAGGCCTTCATCCCGCCAATGCCCAAAATCAGGCGCTGGTAAATTTTCCAGCGGGCTTCGTCGCTGCGGTAAAGCTGGTTCGTAAGATTACGAAAAGCATCTTGGTTTTCCTCGATTTTAGAATCCAATAAAATTATCGGGCAGGCATGTTTTTTATCATAACTGTACACATAATATTTCCATAACCGAAGGTGTAACGGCCCTTCTTTTGTTTGAATGATAACGCGGTTCTTCAGAGGGATTAACCCCGGGTAAGTAAACGGCTCCCACTGTAATTCTTCCGGGACCTGGCCGTGTTTATACCAAAAATTTTGTTTAAAATATCCCTTGTTCCAAAGAATCCCGATGGCTGCTACCGGATAACCCAAATCAGAAGACGATTTGACAGCATCGCCGGCTAAAACCCCGAGCCCACCGCCATAAATTGGGATATCGAGCATTTTATCTATCTTGACTTTAAAAAGATAATCGCAAAGCCAGAAATTAGAAAAAACATCGTGCATGTAAAACTGATTCTTGCGGCTGATAGGCTTATTTAGCTGAAACGGATGGTAAATGCTCGGGGCAATCCCATACTCCATGGAGAAATACGCTTTGTTCTTCGTGGCCTTGGATACAAGTGCGCCTTCAATTTCCAATACCGGCGCGATCGGAAAACCGAAGTACGATTCAGGATTAATATTTTCCTGATAATTTTCCTCGAACCGTTCAATGCGGGAAATAAAATCTTTATATGAAATCGCGGGAACTGTTTTTTCCAAAGTGGGACTCATATTAAGTAGAGATATTATACATATTATTCAATTAATTGAAAATCTTTTATATTTTATTCCGTATTTTCTTCTATTATTGAACGGCTGGATTCAAATAGGAGACACTTTATTTCAGTGGCGTTACTGAGCTTAAACAAAACCAAGAAGCCTTCCACCCTGGTAGACACCAAAGGCGGCGAGGTAGGCGAGAATGGCCATGTAAACAAACTGAAACAGCGGCCACGTCCAGGAGTTAGTTTCACGGTGGACAACGGCAATGGTGCTCATACATTGGAGGGCAAAAACGTAGAAAACCATCAGGCTCAAACAGACCAACGGCGTAAAAAGCGGCCGCCCGTCGGGCCAAGCGGATCGCGCAAAGGCCTCACGCAAAGTCCCTTCTTCGGCCTGGTTCCCTAAATTAAAGACGATACTCATCGTTGAAACAAAGACTTCGCGGGCGGCAAACGACCCGATTAACCCAATCCCGATGCGCCAGTCGTAGCCCAACGGTTTTATGATCGGTTCAATCGCCGTTCCCATACGGCCGGCAAAGCTATGACGGACAGTGTCGCTTTGATCAACACCATGATATTTCGGATATGTCATCAATGCCCAAAGAAGAACTGACATTGCCAGAATCACCGTCCCCGCGCGTTTTAAAAACAACCGGCTCCGCTCCCACATCTGAATTATAATCGCATTCCAGGATGGCAAACGGTATGGCGGCAGTTCCATCACAAACACAGGCTTTTGTGAACGCAACAATGTCTTTTTAAAAAACCACGCCATGGCACAGGCGCCCACAATCCCCGTCATATACATAATAAGCATGATTCCCGCTTTCTCTAAACCTGTAGCCGCGGGCATTAAAACCGCAATCATGATTGTGTAAACCGGAAGGCGCGCCGAGCAGCTCATGAGTGGTGCCACCATAATTGTCACCAAACGATCCTTGGGGCTTTCGATCGTTCTCGCTGACATAATTCCGGGAATCGCGCAGGCAAAAGAACTCAGCAATGGAATAAAAGATTTTCCGTGCAGGCCAAACCTGGTCATCACGCGGTCCATAATGAAGGCTGCGCGCGCCATATAGCCGGTATCCTGCAAAAGGCCGATAAAGAAAAATAAAATTAGAATCTGCGGCAGAAAAATAACCACCCCGCCGACGCCGGCAATTATTCCATTAGCCACCAGGTCACGCAAGTCGCCCGGAGGCATAACAGAAATTATCCAATTACCTAATTTCCCAAAGCCGGCATCAATCCAGTCCATCGGATAGGTGGCAATGGTAAAAATCATATAAAACATAAACGCCATGATACCCAAAAAAAATATCCAGCCAAAATACCTATGCGTCAAAAAACTGTCAAGGCGCTCGGTTAAATCCGGGCCTTTTTTATTTTTATCGTGCACACAGTCTTGAAGAATCGATTTGATCCAATCGTAACGGGCTTCAATAGCGGCGGTGCGTGCGCGCAAGCCTTTGCTGCGCAGCCTGTCTTGAATCACATTAATTTGCGAAATAAGTTCATCTTTAAAAAAACGTTTGACCGGGCTTGTTTTAGAATTAAGTTTTTCTTCTTTCTTTAATTTTGAGCCAAGCGACAAAAGGATGAGCGCCTCGGCAAAAGCCTCATTCTTATCCATTTTCTGGTGCGACACCAAAAGCCGAACGAGATGCTCTACCTCTTCTTCCAAGTCAGGCGCCATCCGCCATTGACGGCTGTAAGCAGTTTCTACTCCAGAGGCTATCAATTGTTTTAGTTCTTCAATTCCTTTATTCTGATTAGCGACTATAGGGATAACCGGTACACCGAGCCGTTGGGAAAGCTTGGTGATATCAATTTCCCGTCCCTGCCGCTCAACTTCATCCATCATATTTAAGGCGACGACAATCGGAACGCCCAAGTCTTGAATTTGTGTGACAAGATATAAATTGCGCTCCAGATTACTGGCATCCACAACACAAACAACCACATCTGGCTTAGCGGTATCCGGTGTACGGCCCAATAAAACATCACGTGCAACTTGCTCATCAGGCGAGCGCACCGCAAGGCTATAAGTACCGGGCAAATCAATGACATTAACCACCCGGTCTTTGGCTAAAACAAGTGTACCGCTTTTCTTCTCGACGGTAACTCCGGGGTAATTGCCAACTTTCTGGCGGAGTTTAGTAAAAGCGTTAAATAGTGTAGTCTTCCCTGAGTTTGGATTACCGGCTAGGGCAATTGTTTTAATGGCGGCTTCACTTTTAATTGGCGGGTTTTGTGTAGGCATAAATATTTAAACTAGCGGCGTCACTTCAATAAGCTCGGCTTCGTCCTTGCGTAACGATAATAAGTAGCCGCGAATTTTGATTTCAATCGGGTCACCGAGCGGGGCATAACGGACAATCTCAACCGTTTCTCCCGGCGTGACGCCCATCTCTTCAATCCTTTCGCAATCGTCGCTTTCACAAACGAAATCAAGGATAACGCCACGCTCACCAACAGACATTTGGCTTAGTAAAACAGTTTTTTTATCTAACATACTCTGATGATCCTTAAGAGAGATATCTTTCACAACAATATTTTCGGCTAATTTCTTACTGATGATGACTTTGGTTTCACGGACTCTGCAAATGAGGGCACCGCTGTCAGCAAGTTTTTGTACAACGGCCGATTCATTAAATCCCATCTCCCGCAATCGTTGGCAAACACCTGCTTCACCGCGCAGGCAGTCGATTGTCACACTTTCGCCGATATCAATATCTTTAAGCGTGCGCTCACCGTTACGGGCAGTGCGTGATTGAGAAGAAAAAATTTTCTTTAACCAGGAATTCTCCATCTTATTCTTTCCCACAACTGCCGCAATGTTTATCCTTCCGGCCACGTAGTGACTTAACACCTTGCCAGATCAGATAACACAGGCTTGCAATAATAATAATTGTAACAAGGATTGTTTGCATAAAATTACTTATCCTTAAAAACAAAGACTGTCACAAATAATCCCTCCGCAATCAGTGAGGCAACGCCCAGTGGCTCTAACCATGCGTCGGGTTCCGCTGGAATTTGCGGCAATCCCACGGTGCGGCTGACCACATAGCCAACAAATGAACCGGCCGCAATCAAAAATCCCAGGGTCCACCCCCACTTATGTTTAGAGTAAATACCATACGCAGCAATGACTGCCCCAACTCCGTTGGCATAGAAGAGCCAGCCTTTGTAAATTGCATCGCTAAAACTATCGGGCGCATCAATTGCATGAATGAGGCCAATGATTAAAATCAATACAATGCCAATCCACCGAAAAATTCCGAGCATTTTAGACATATTAATATTTCCTTTTCTATATTAGTATCAATCTAAAATTTAAATTCATATTCCAATAGCCATTTAATGGAACCCTCCGGCGCAGCATCGGAAATACCAAATAAGTATCCAACTTCATATTCAACGTGCTCAAAAAGCTCTCCGGAAAGAACGGGCCCGATTTGATGTTTTTGCTCATCAAAATTATTTCCGGCTTCTAATTCCCCAAAGTCGATGTAATACTCAATCCCCGGGCGAAGTGTTTCCATCCAATTATACCGTGTTCGCCATGCTATACCACCTTCGATATTATTATCTTCGTTCCCTTCTACCGTCTGTTCAAAATTAATATTAAGAGTATGTTCAAACTTGCCGATGTCCTTTTCCAAAAGAGCTTTCCACTCAACGGCATCGGGATTACCGTTTAGTTTTGCCACATAGGAAAGATACAAACCAACATCAACAAAATGCTTGCCCGGTTCAGTGAGCGCAAAAATATTCTCCCACTCAACTTCTGTTAAATCAGTTCTTTCCCCTGACTCTTTTTCCGTTTCCCAAACGATTTCCGTCTTCCACTTATCTGTAATACCATAACCAACATCATATTTTTGTTTTAGTTCATTCGTATCAACATCATAGCTGCCTCGCGCCTCGATTCCCCATTCCCCTTTTTCAACTTCGGGAGAGTAGACTTTCTGAGTCGCGAAGGCCGGAAACGTCCAAGCCACAACACCAACGCAGAATATAAACCTTATTCCCAATTTCCAGATACTGCTCCTCTTTCTTAAAACGTCCATTTAAACTACCTCACTTTTTCTTTCTAATTCCTCCGCAGGTGCAGTCAGTCATCAGAAAATTATTCAATTTGCCCCACAGGCGTGGTAGCTTAACTAAACCTTTTCTTCTTTTTCTCCTCAATCTGAACAACCTTGGAATCGTGGACCGTAATGGCAACTTCGCCGTATTTAATCCTTTGGATAGACTCAATGATTTCCCTGAGGATTTCTTGATCTATTTCGGTCTTTTTCTCTTTCATGGGCACACAATCATAAATACGCTATTAAATAACTTATTTAATACTATCAAAATAGCAAATGCTGTTTACTTGTCAAGGTCTATTTTCTCTTAATTTTTAATCTCAAGAAAATAAATTATATTTCCGTCGGTAAGATGCGTTACTGCAGAATAAAATTTGTGGCGAAAAATGTTCTCATGACTAGTTAAATACGTTAAAGATTGTCTTATTTATAATTAAAATACACTATCAGCTTTTCTTTTTCCGTTAAACTAGAAAAAAGTTTTTGAACCTAGTCGCGGCAATGATGACGGGGTTTTAATTCAATAAGAATTTCTATGTGCATATTAACTTACCTTTCGATAATCACGTCAAACCGCCAATCAACAAACTTAGGTTGGCCGGTGCGGTAAAAAGGATTAAACGAATCAACAAAACGGTATCGGATGTTAAATGTCTTCAACAGCCTCTCCAGTTGTGACTTGTCAAATAACCGTAAAGGCGGCTTACACCGGTTACGTAAATCTTCTTTTAACTTAAAAACCTTTTGGCAATAATCATAATACTCATCACGAGCCTGGTCATATTTTGCCGAGCCATTTTTATCCGGTAATTGCCCGATCAAAGCCCGGCCTCCATCGTTAAGGATACGCACAATTTCAGAAAAAGCCTTCTCTACATAAACATCGTCGGTAAAATTGATAAAGACAAAATAAGATAAAATGCAATCGACGCTTTTATCTTTCAAAGGTAAATTTCCAATCTCTCCCGATATCAAATGGCTTTGCGGCACTACACTTTGAACGGACTTAAGCATTTCCAATGAAATATCCAAACCATAAGGTTGCCGGGCAAATTTGGCCAAATCACTTAAAATCCAACCGTTGCCGCAGCCAAGCTCAATGATCGAATCTGTAATGCGCAGGTTCAAATTTTCTTTAATATTTCGGAATAAACTGTCTATTTTTTCCTGAGACCAGACGATTTCCGCATATGGCTCCCATTTGCTTAAAATCAACGGATTGTTATTGTATTTAACTTTGGTTTCCGAGGCCCACGCATCGAAGATTTTCTGCAGATTTCTTATCATCTTAAGCAAGGAAAGGGTAAATAAAACTACTGCCGAACTCAACCATGGAATCCGGCATCCATTTTTGTGTAAAAAACTTTGTATAAACCGTTAGAATTCGTTTCTGGCTGAATACATAATCCGGCGGATGGCAGCCCAGATGGGTAATTTCGTATTGTTTAACGGGTTTAACGATATGCGTCTTAAACCAAATAAGCCCATCCTGCTCAAGCCCGCTGGAACCCATATCCAACACTTTAAGTTGCCGCTCCTTGGCGAATTTTATTCCTTCCCACACCAGAATATTATTCGGCCTAAACTCAAGTGAGTCAAGAAGTGAAGTGCTGAATTTATAGTAAAGAGTGTTACCGCAAATAAGATAAATATTAGCACCGAGAAAACGGCCGTTTTTATCAAACGCGCCCAACATAACACCCTTGTCTTTGGGCATATACTCATCCCACACATTTTCAAAAAAACGGTACGGCTGCGGGAATATTCCATATTTATTTTTCCGGACACGCAAATGCAGATTGTAAAAATTCCGCAAATGCTCTTTAGAGCATTGCTTTACAGTCACACCCAGCTTCTGCGCCTGTTTCACCGCGCCGCGGAAACCGTTAAAGGCCTCCTGCCATAATTTTTCAATGCTGTCGGTTAAATCAATCTCGTGAAAATATTCTTTACTCAAAACATTGAGTTCCTTGCACTCGCGGGCCGTAGGGTCTTTTAAATTTCTGACGGCGATACGGTAGCGTGGAAATTCCTTACGAAGTTCATGAATAAAGTTGCTCCAAATCTCTTTTGACTGGACATGGCAATCAAAATAATCACAATATGAGCAAACGCATATCTTTTCTTCCAGAAAATTATGAACGACAGAATAAATAATATAATTTGTGATTTCACCATTTTCCTCAATGTACTTAATAAATAAACGTAACCCGTATGTTTTATAAAGGACGCTAAGCCACTCAGGAGAAGAAAATAAATTCCGCTCCAATGCCGGCAATTTTAAGCGGCCAAATGCTTCCGGTAGCCTGTCAGTCTTAATTTGCATTCTGTCCGCCTTCTTCTCGCGCCCGCCGTAAAGCATAATTCATTGCGGCAATGCATTTGTCGATGTCGTAGACATACAGTAAGCCATACCTTCCTTTTTCATCCGAAGAAAGGAATGCCAAGGAATGGCGCAAATTCTCATTGTGCTCTAAAACAAACCGCTCCAAAAGTGCCGTATTAAAGTGCGGATAAATCTTTTTGGGCGGCACGGCCTGGGTAATAAATTGCAAATAGCCCTCTAGCTTGGGTGAGAAACGGCTATCATTTTCCGTATACGAGACATACACTTGCGGGTCAACAATTAAATACCGGTACCCCTGGGCATAAAACCTTAAAAATGCAGAGGCAGAGCGCGGCACTTCTTCTACTTGACTGGGATCAGGCGTAAACAGTTTCTGAATAAACGGCTGGCTGGATAAAATCTTGGCATTAGCGTGTTCTTTTAAAAGATCCTGTACCGACGTTTCGTAATCATTACGAAATTGCATAATCGTATCCGCCTTGAGAATGTGGACTCCCGTCGCTAAAACACAAAAACCTATCAGCCCGTAGCGTAAATATTTTCCGGACAAATTAGCGAAAAGCTCATTTAAAACAAAACCGGCGGCCATGGCCATAAACGGCATTGAGACGCATAAATACCGCACCGCTTTGTCTTGAGGCAGCGAGAAAATAGCCATTAAAATAACGACCAACGCAAACGGAAATAACTTGTCCCATCTTCGTTTAATCAAATAATAAATATTTGCCCAAAACAAAAAACCAAAGAATAAACTCTCCAGCTTGAAAGTATAGTACGGGAATGAAAGTAAGTTTAGGAATTCGAACTTCCCTTCTGCCAATTGCGCCTGATGGAACATCCAGGCAAAAATGACATACGTGTTTTCACCGTGAAAAAGATTCCCGACAATAAAAACCTGCGCAAAAAAAGCCAGTGAGTGCCAAATGAATTTTCGGATATCCGGCATTCGCTTTCCGACCCAAGCCTGCCAAAGTTCAGCAAACAAAACTAACGCCGGAATAATAATCATCCGGTAATTACTGAAGAATGCGCCGCCGAAAAATAGCGCTGACAAAAATGTTTTCCAATGAATTTTCTCAGTGGAAATATACCAGTACATTCCCAACAAGAAACAAAAAGTGCTGAATGTCTCCTGCATGGTAAGGCGGGAATAATAAATGTGGCTGGGCAAAAGTGCCAGAATGGCTGTTGCAATAAGGGCAATCGTTTTAGAGGAATAATACTTTCGCGCAAATAAAAATACGCCGCCCAAAGTCATTGTCCCGAATATGGCGGCCAAAATTCGCGGGAAATAATACGCTTTGGCCCCCAAGCCAAAACCGCGCAAATCAGACAAAAAAAACCAGATGGCCTTTCCCGTTGCAAGGGCCCGGCCTAAAGAGACTTTTAAAATATTAAGAAATTCCGGGAAATTTCGCGGCGGGAATCTTTCGATAAGAGTTACAAACTGCAAGTTCTCGCTAAGGTAGAGGCCTTCATCATAATAAACAAAAGTATTGGCGGTAATATTGTAAAAACGGAAGAAGACACCTAACGCAACAAGGCCAATAAGCACAAAAGTTAGAAATTTTCTAATGTTACCGGGCCACGGCATTTATTCTCCTTCGCCCTTAAAGCTGGAAGTAGAATTTTGGCTCCAGAGGAATGAACAAGAAAAATATCGAACGGTGTTCATTTCTTAATTCCTAGCGCTAGAAAAACTAACGGGCGCAGGATGCTCCACCACCCGACAAACGGCGTCATTTTAGAATAGCCTTCCGCGTGCGGCGGATAAATTTTCTTTACCGGAACTTCCGTAACCTTGTAACCGAGTTTAACAACCTTATAAAATAGATACGGCTCTAATTCATACCTGTCCAGCCATGGTTGACTCAAATCGATCCGGGAATCATGATAAATATTCATCCGTGTCGCCCGAAAACCGTTGGTGCTGTCAGTGATTTTTCTGCCGACCAACAGAGAAAATAGCCAGGGGTGAAATAACCGTGTCGCAACCCGACGGTAGAAAGGCATATTGCCAAATGCGCCGCCGGGCAAATACCGTGAGCCTTGGACAAAATCATTCCCCTCTTGAATCGCGGTGAGAAGCTTTACCACATCCTGCGGATCATCTTTGTCATTGCCCGCAACAAAAATAACGACCTCATAACCTTTGCTTTTAGCGTATTCAATGATTTGCCGCGTACCGTAACCGGCCCCTTTATTTTCTTTATTTTTGATTATTGCCAAATAAGGATTTAAAGGTAACCGGCCAATCGAGCCATCCGTAGAAGCATCATCTACAATCAGAACATCATACATATTGTAGTTTTTAAACCGGTCAATAACCCGACGGATTTTATCGCCTTCGTTATAGGAACAAATGCCAACGAGATATCTATTATGTGCGTTCATAGGTACCGCTTTTGCCTCCGGACTTATGCAATAATTTGATTTCAGAAACGACCATCGCCCGGTCAGCCCACTTGAGCATGTCATAAATAGTCAATGAACTCGCCGCCGCCGCTACCATAGCCTCCATCTCCACTCCTGTACGCCCGGCATAAATAACCTCAACAACCGTTGTCACGGTGTATTTTTTCTTGTCTAACTTAAATTGAATATCGATTTTACCCAACTCCAGCGGATGGCACATCGGAATAATTGCAGGAGTATTTTTTGCCGCGAGGACACCCGCAACCTGGGCGGTGGCCAAGACATCTCCTTTAGGCGAGGCTTTCTTGACTAACGCCGTAAAAGCTTTTTGGTTCATCTTAATTTGCGCCGACGCCACGGCCCGGCGTTTTGTTACCTCTTTATTTGTGGTATCGACCATTCCCATTTCGCTCTCTTAATCTCCTAACTGGTGCGGCTGAACTTTGTTGCGAAATTGTTTCTTCTCCGAACGCTTATGCTTTTGTTCTAAAATTCCTTCCTTCATCGCCTTAGTCCGTTTCCGCCGTTGCCGGCGGATTTTTTCCACTTCCTGGATTTTCTGCAATTTCTGTTCGTACCTTAACCGTGCAACCTTCTCCATCAATAAGCACCGTGCGCGGTAGCGATTTAAACTTTGATTGCGTTCCTCCTGGCATTTGATCTCAATATTCGTCGGCAGATGTTTTAAATAAACACAACTCGCGACTTTATTAACGTTCTGGCCACCGGGCCCGGAAGAACGGATAAAACTCTCTTCAATGTCTCCTTCCAGGATGCCCATTGCCTGCATTTGCCGCTTTAACTCTCGCTCTTTTTCTACCGAAACCCCAAAACGTGCCATGTCAGCTTAGAACTTTCTTAAATAAAATCCCTGCCCAACCTTCTTTCTTTTCGACTTTCAAACAACGTAGTGATTTTATCCTAAAAGCCTTTCGGCAACGCGGAAGATTATTAAAAGAAACCCCGGAAACAGCTAAATATCCCGACGGTTTAACAAACGAAACTAATTTTCGTTTAAAACGGATTAAATCATGCGTAATAAGATTGGCGGCAACAAAATCATACTTTCTGCGGCTTATTAAATTACGAAAATCGATTCTCTTTACCATTCTTGGCCGAAATTGATTCGTGGTAAAATTCTCTTTCGCCGTCGCTATTGCATCATAACCGATATCAATTGCGTCTATTGCACTCGCCTCATTTTTTGCCGCGACTAAACCTAAAATCCCCGTGCCTGTGCCGATATCAAAAAAAGTTTTAAATCTTCCTGAAAATCGCTCAATGAAATTCGCCATGATGTTTGTAGTTGGATGAAGCCCTGAGCCAAAAGCAGAGGTTGTATTAATATAAATCACGTGGTTAGTCTTTGATGTATATTTTTTTCTGAGCCAGGATGGAACAACCGTGATAACTTTCGTTAATTTAAAAGGCCTGAACTCCTCTTGCCACTTAGTCTTCCAATCTTTATCCCGTAATTTTTTATATTCAACGGCAACCTGGCGCAATTTGAATCGTTTGATTGCCCTTTGATACTTTTTTGCCTCTAACCGGTCCCTATAATATAAAGATAAATATATATATGGTTCGTCTACGGATTCAACGATATTTTTTTGCTTTAATCCGAGGCCCGTCAATAGGTTACGGACTATCTCAACCTGGCCAGCCTGCGCCTTTTTAAATTTCAAAGAAACTTCGTAAATAAATTTCTTTGCCGTGGCTGTCGACATAGACTATAGCCTAACTTCCGAGGGAGGTAAAGTCAATTAAAAATCCTGTTGCGGTGAGCTATTATCTTTGAATTTAACTTATGCGGACTTCTTGCCCTGATTGGCCACGGCGGCAGCGGCTTTGGCAATTTCTTCCGCATTGCCCAGGTAATAATGTTTGATTGGGGTTAAATCTTCTTTAAGTTCGTAAACCAAGGGGATGCCGGTGGGGATATTGAGTTCCAATATTTCTTTCTCAGACACATTATCCAAATGTTTAACCAAAGCACGCAAACTATTCCCATGCGCCACAACGATGACCTTCTCTCCGGATTGTATCGCCGGGCCGATCGTTTTCTGCCAATACGGTAAAACCCGTTTAACGGTAAGTTCCAGGCTTTCTGTTAACGGGAGTTCCTGTTCGGTTAATTTTTTATAACGCGGGTCTTTTCCGGGATAACGCTCATCACTTTTCTGTAATGGCGGCGGGGGAACATTATAGCTCCGGCGCCAAATTAAAACTTGTTCTTCACCGTGCTTGGCAGCCGTTTCGGCTTTATTTAAACCTTGGAGGGCGCCGTAATGGCGTTCATTTAAACGCCACGAGCGATAGACGGGAATCCACATCAGATCCATCTCATCCATCACCATCCACAACGTTCTGATCGCGCGTTTTAAAACAGAAGTGTATGCAACATCAAAATGATAACCTTCTTTTTTAAGGACTTGCCCGGCTTTTTTCGCTTCCTCTATGCCCTTGGGGGATAGATCAACATCGGTCCAACCCGTAAAACGGTTTTCCTTGTTCCAGGTACTTTCCCCGTGGCGCAATAAAACAACTTTATAAATTTTTAGCATAGCTCAATTGTACACAAAAAGAATTCCTTGTTAAACGTTTTTTTATTATTATCTTTATATTAATATTTATGAGACTCGAATCGGCAGGATGACAAAAGGCGTGCCTTTTTGGTAAAGCATACGCTGCAGGGCGAAGACGGTATAGTTGTGCAGCCATCTGTTCATAAATTTTTCAGCGGGAAAAACCAACTGGCCGCTGAAGAAAACTGCGTTGGGATATTTTTCGCAGATTTCTGTGCTGCGCTTTTCAACCTCGTCCACCACTTCCAAGCCAAAATACGTCAGCCCTTCAGCGTAGTAGCCTTGGCTGCTCATAAATCTTACATATTTATCGACATCATCCTGTATTTTCTTCCTTAAATGATTGACTTCTTCTTCACCTTTAAAATTACCGGCATCCATAATGCCTATCTCAACAAAAACAAAATTTTTAAATTCTTTCCCAAACAACCGGATAACATTAAACAACGTATGCAAACCCAGCCCGTTATAACCATTAACCAGAATAACCGCTGTTTTGGACTGAGGATCCAAAGCTGTTTGCTTTACGGTTTCCACGCTGGCATTGGGGACAAAATTATCGACCGTAATAACCAGATCATCAAGCCGCCCCAATTGTTTTAATGTGCCCGCATAATGCCTTTTAATATAAACAGCGACGGCAATTAATGACCCGGTTATAAAAAGCGTAACCCAGCCGCCTTCATGGAATTTCAAAATTGTCATCGATACAAGAATAAAAAAACAAAGCGCCAGGCCGCTGCCGTTTATAAGA
The DNA here is from genome assembly GCA_964630825.1 of uncultured Planctomycetales bacterium. Classification (GTDB taxonomy): domain Bacteria; phylum Omnitrophota; class Gorgyraeia; order Zapsychrales; family Zapsychraceae; genus CAZVZR01. The sequence goes on from CAZVZR010000025.1 coordinate 15,743, forward strand.
ATCTTGTGCCCCCACCCCTCCTCGCGCGTTTCCCACCAATGCCGTACCATTCCCGCTTGAGATAAACAAAATGTTATAAAAACGTTAATACTGTATAAAACAACCAGTAATTTTACCGATCCCATTGTAAAGACCATCGCCAATAAAGCCGCTCCTCCCATTAACACAATACCGTTTTGCGTTACCAGCCGGTCGCTGAGCGAAGCGAACTTTATTGGAAACCACCGGTCTAATGCCATATTGGCTAATACCCTGGGGCCGTCAATAAACCCGGCTTGAGCCGCCACAAACAACAAAGCTGCTTCTGAAAAAAGAGTAATGAGAACAAATATTGCCCCTTCATGCCCCCAACCGCTGGTAATTGTTTCAAACAAAACCGCGTTTAAAGTTTTTCCCGATTGGGGCTCAACCTGAAATAATAAATAAGCCAGCATCAGCCCAACAACCGTGACCGAGAGGGAAACCGCCATGTACATCATTGTCCGCCGGCCCGTCTGCGCTTTGGGCTCACGGAGAATAGATAAACCGTTACTGACCGCCTCAATACCGGTATAAGTCCCGGCTCCCATGCTGTAAGCCTTCATCATCAGAAAAAACATTCCGAAAGTCCCTAATTGCAAATTGGTATTAGCGACCTCGGCCTTGGCTGTGCTCATAACAAAAGATAACTGCGGCAAATTGACATAAAGGGTATAAAGGATCAACAAAAGGTGACTAATCACAAATATTAAAAAAACCGGGACAAGTGGAATAACGGATTCTTTCACGCCCCGCAAATTGAGAATGGTCAACAAAATAACTCCCAGGATAGCAAATTCAAGTTTAAAAAAAATCCACTCTTTCGGTAGAAAACTAAAAACGGCATCAGCCCCGCTGGCGATGGAGATCGTAATGGTCAGAACGTAATCCACCAGAAGCGCACATCCCGAAACCATTCCGGCACGCGGTGACAAAAGTTTACTGGCCACGAGATACCCTCCACCGCCCGACGGGAAAAGCGAGATAATTTGAGAGTAACTGGCGCTTATGAGAGAAATGGTGAGTGCTGAGGCAAGGGCAATAAAAATACTTAAATAACGGTGTGTACCGAGGGCAAGGAACGCTTCTTCAGGCCCATAACAAGAAGATGATAATCCATCCGCGCCCAATCCGACCCAGGCAAAGAAAGCAATCAAGGAAAGGTGATAAAAAATCTTACGGTCCTGCGGGTCCTTAGCTTTTCCTACCAGGCCATGCCTGATTCTAGAAAAAAATGATTCGTTTTTATTCTTATCAGCCATATAAAATCACCATCCCACCACATCGGGGTTTTATCCACCAACGTCCTGGAGGGTGGATAAAAAAAAGCCAGAGAGTTTTCTCTGGTTCAACCCTCTCATTTCGGTTTACGGAGTTAGCTGTCGGGCTAGAGGTGAGCGCCTCTTTTCCATTCCTGGAAACAAGCCCCAAGATTCCTTATAGAAATCGTTAAATGGGTTCTCCGTTTTCTGTTAAATTCATTTTTTTACAAAATTAAATTTAACAGAAATTAAACTTTTGTTACAGGTAAAATAATACCATCCACGGCCAGGAAAATCAACCCCTCGATTTACCACAACATAAAAGCCCAGGCACACTCAGGGTTGGTACCGAACCCCGTCGAAGTATCAAACCTAATCCTTGCTATCGCAATATTTGGGTTAACCACTCAAACAACGGCTGTGGCCAGACGCCCCAAACAATATTCAAGCAGACGACCGCTGCTAAAACCAATCGAACTCCCATCATCGTAGAAACCGGCGTAGCGCCGGCATCTTTGGGTTCGTTTAAAAACATTACCTTTATAACCCGCATATAATAAAAAAGTGCAATAACACTGTTTAAAACAATAATGACCGCCAGGTTGATGAAATGTGTGTTAATCGCTGTCGAGATAATAAAAAGTTTGGCGAGGAATCCAGCCAAAGGCGGCAACCCGGCTAATGATAAAAAAGAAATCATAAGCGCTACCGCCAGGAAAGGGTCTTTTCTTACCAACCCGCTGTAACTTTCCAGCGAATCACTTTTAGTGATATTGCCGGCAGCGACCACGCCGGCAAAAGCCCCTAAGTTGGTCATCCCGTAAATAATCAGATAAAATAAAATAGCCCAGATGCCCTGGGTGGTGGGAATCGCCAGCCCGACGAGCATATACCCTGCTTGGGCAATTGTTGAATACGCCAAAAGCCTTTTGATATTGGTCTGTGAAAGGGCCGCCAAGTTGCCGACAGTCATTGTGACCACGGCCAGCGCTGCCGCGATGGCGGTCCATTGGGTAAATTCAGCGCCTAAATACTGCACAAAAACTCTTAACATCAAGGCAAAGCCCATCGCCTTCGGTGCCACGGAAAAAAATCCCGCCACCGGCGTCGGCGCGCCCTCGTACACATCCGGTGTCCACATGTGAAACGGGACCAAGGAACATTTAAAACCGAATCCGGCCAAGATCAGAATAAGAGAAAGAATAAATGCAGGGTTCCAGGCAATGTTCGCCCATTTGACCTGCGCGAATAAGCCAAGATCAAGCGTCCCCACCAATCCGTAAAATAAAGAAATCCCGTACAACGTGACCGCGGTGGAAAACGCACCGAAGAGAAAATATTTGACGCCGGCCTCGGAAGAAAGGCTGTCTTTGCGCAAATACCCCGCCGAAATGTACGACATTAAAGAAACCGCCTCCAACGCCAGGTACATCATTATCAAATTTCGCGAGGAAACAGCCAGAAGCATCGAGGCTGACATTGACAAAAGGAAAAAATAATATTCCCCGCGGCTATCATCGGGCACATTGCGGTAATCCATTGAAATCAAAACGACCGCAGCGGTCATCGCCAAGATCAACGCTTTAAAAAAGAAAGAATAGCCGTCATTAACAAGCATGTTCATAAAAAGAGACTTCGGGACGTCAAAACTCTGAGAAAGAAAAGCGCCGCTTAAAACAACGCCGGATAAAACAAATAAATCCAACCCTTTTTTATTTTTAAGGAAAACGGAAATTAACGCCGCCGCCACCGCGAAGGTAATCAGTACCAGTTCAGGAAGAATAAATTGTAAACTGTTGCCCACTCTTCTCTTCTCCTAAAAAAGGTGCGTTAGCGCTTCTAACGCCGTCTGTTGAAACTGTAAAAAGCACTGCGGGTAAACCCCCAACACCACAATGATTACCGAAAGCGGCACCAGGGTAGCCAATTCTATTTTGTTCACGTCCTGGTAGAGCGGCGCATTCGTTTTTGGTGGCCCCAACAGCACCTGCTGAATCATAAAAAGAAAATAACCGGCGCCGACAATCAGCCCCAAACAGGCCACGGCGGCCAACCGGGGAAAAACCGGAAACGCCCCGACCAACGACAAAAACTCGCCGACAAATCCGCTTAAGCCCGGTAGACCCAGAGACGCCAGCGAGCAAAACGTCAGAAAAAATGCGTACACCGGTAGGCTGCCGGAAAGCCCCCCGAACTTGCTCAAATCCCGCGTGTGCGCCCGGTCGTAAAGGACCCCGACGAGTAAAAACATCGCGCCGGTAATAATGCCGTGATTAAACATTTCCAAAAGGGCACCGTTAAAGCCCGTTAAATTCAAACTCGCTAATCCCAAGAGCACAAATCCCATGTGGCTCACCGAGGAGTAGGCAATCATTTTCTTAAAATCCGTCTGCGCCATCGCCACGCAAGCCCCGTAAACAATGTTAATCACACCCAAAATGGCCAAGGCGTACGCCAACTCCCGGGCGGCCCCCGGAAAAAACGGAAAACAGATCCGGAAAAATCCGTAACATCCCATTTTAAGCAACACGCCGGCCAATAAAACGCTAATCGGCGTCGGTGCCTCCACGTGCGCGTCAGGCAGCCACGTGTGAAACGGAAACACCGGGACTTTGATGGCAAAGGCCACGTAAAAAGCCAGAAACAAAATCACCTGCAATTGAATATTAAACGTCGGCGTAATCCGCGCCAACTCCAGCATGTTAAAGGTGTGCGGGTTAGAGGTAAAATAAATAAACAAAATCCCGATCAGCATCAAGACCGAACCAGCCAAGGTGTACAAAAGGAATTTGACCGCCGCATATTCTTTCCGGGGGCCGCCCCAGATCCCGATCAAAAAATACATCGGGATAAGCACCGACTCCCAGAAAATATAAAACAAAAACAAATCCATGGCGACGAACGTTCCCATCATCCCGGTCATCAAAATCAGATAAAAAATAAAATATTCTTTCTGCCGATGCTCAATTTTACCCGACGCCAAGCAGGCCAAAAAACCCAAGAGCGCCGTCAGAAAAACCATCCCGACATTTATGCCATCAACGCCCACAAAATACCAGGCATTCATCGGGGCAATCCACAAAACTTGTTGAACAAATTGCAATCCCGCAGCCTGGCCGTCAAAATAAAACAAAAGAATTCCTGATAAATACAAGACCGCAAAAGTAGCCACCAGAGCCATGCCTCTAATTAGGCGCACATTCCGGGAAGGAACAAACAGTATCGCTGCTGCCATCAGAAGCGGTAAGAAGACAATGGTATTTAAAAGTGAAAACATATCCCCCCTAAAGTTAGGACAAGAATAATGATACCTACTACCTGAACCAAAAGATAATTCTGTACCAACCCCGTCTGGATAGGCCGCAGGACACTGGACAGCCTCTGAATAAAAGCCGCCGTCCCGTTAACAATCCCGTCGACAATGCGGCTGTCAAATGAAAAAGCGCCGCGGCAGAGGGCCAACACCGGCTTGACAAAAACCGCATCGTAAATTTCATCGATATAATATTTATTGTAGACCAAGTTATAAAGCCAACGGAATTGCGCCCGGACACCTTCCGGCAAAACTTTCCACCCTTTAATATAAATAAGGAATGCCAGAAAAATACCGGACAAACTTATCCCGGCCGAAAGTTTCATCATCATCGCGCTTAAGGCACCACCTTCCGCCTGCGCTGCTTCGCCGGCAATAAATTTCTGGAACGCGTGATCGGTAAAAGGTGAACCAATGAGGCCGATAAAAACCGCAAAGACAGCCAGCACCATCAGTGGCAACGTCATGCTCAGCGGCGACTCATGCAGATGTGCTGTGTCCATTCGCGGTTTCCCGAAGAGAACCAGAAAAATCAGCCGGGCCATATAAAAGGCCGTCAGAAAGCTCGTTATAACCGCGACGTAAAATAATCCGTGATGTCCGTTTTGATAGGCCGCGACTAAAATTTCATCTTTGGACCAAAACCCGGCGAATGGTGGCACACCGCCTAAGGCCAACGCGCCGATGATAAAGGTCATCGCTGTAATTTTCATGTGCGAAAAAAGCCCGCCCATCTTTTGAATGTCCTGAGTATGCACGCAGTGGATCACACTTCCGGCGCATAAAAATAAAAGTGCTTTAAAAAACGCGTGCGTCATCAAATGAAATGTCCCAGCGACGTACCCACCCACACCCAGCGCCAGCATCATGAGCCCCAACTGGCTAACGGTTGAATACGCCATCACCCGCTTGATATCATTATTGACTGTGGCAATCGACGCGGCCATGAGCGCCGAAATCCCGCCGATAATACCGACGGTTTCCAAACTTGCAGGATTAATTTGAAACAGCGGGAATGTCCGAGCGACCAAATAAACACCGGCAGCCACCATTGTCGCGGCGTGGATTAACGCCGAAACAGCCGTCGGGCCTTCCATCGCATCCGGCAGCCACACGTGCAACGGAAACTGTGCGGATTTCCCCACAGCCCCGAAGAAAATCAACAGCGCCGCAATCAGCAAAGCCGTTTCTTTGCCGGCAGGATCAAGATGGGCTAAATCACTGAATTGAAGTGTGTGTACGGTAAAAAACAAAAGGAAAATACCGATCAAAAATCCCGTATCACCGATTCTCGTCGTAATAAACGCCTTCAAACCGGCTTTCGCCGCGGCCGGGCGTTCAAACCAAAAAGAGATTAAAAGATACGAACAGAGCCCGACACCTTCCCAGAAGATATAAAGCAAAATAAAATTATCAGCGATGACTAGCCCAAGCATTGAAGCGGTAAAAAGGGAAATATAAGCGAAGTAGCGGCTGAAGCGCGGGTCGCCGTGCATGTACCCGATGGAATAAATTTTGATGAGGGTGGCCACGATCGTCACCACCAAAAGCATCATGACGCTTAAAGGATCAACGATGACGCCAAATTTTATCGGTACACCATGCAGGGTAAGCCATTCCCCCAAGGTGTAGGATCCCTGCCCCAACTGAAAAGCTTTGTAAGTTTGAAAGGCTACCGCGCAGGAAATTGCTGAAGCTAAAATCGAAACCCAGGCGCTAAAGGATTTCAAGCGCCCACCCCAGAAAATATTAATGACAAAGGCCAGAAATGGGAATAAAGGAATTAGGTGTGCCATTAACTTACCATTTCATTAAATTAAAATTGTCGACGAAGATAGATTTTCTGTCCCGGTAAATCGCGATAATAAGGACCAGCCCCACCACGCTGCCGGCCGCCGCGATGGCCACGACAAACAAAGCAAAAATCTGCCCCAGCCCATCGGGAGTTCCGAGATATTTTTGAATTGCCACCAAATTAATGTTGGCGGCATTGAGGATAAGTTCGATGGACATCAAAATACCAATGGCATTGCGACGGGTCAACACGCCAAAGACACCGATACAAAATAAGACAGCGCTAAGCACCATAAAATGGTTGAGCGAAATCATTTCTTCTCCTTCCCGATGACAATGGCGCCGATCATGGCCGCCAAAAGGATTAACGAAATAAATTCGAAAGGAAGCAGATACGTCGTTAATAGCGAAGTCCCTATTTCTTGAATGGAGAGTGATTTTTCCTGCCACGGAAGGCCTACCCATGGGGCAGCGTGAAAAGCTTTCAGAAAAAAAACAAATAGGATAATAACGCAGACGCCTGAGGCTAAAACTTGTTCATTAACCTGCCGGACAGATTGATCTTCAAATTTGGCGGTAAGTTTAATAGCGAAAACGAAGAGGGTAATGATGCCACCGATATAAACGAGGACTTGAATGACTCCCAGGAAGTTTGCGCCGAGAAATAAATAAATACCGGCGACGCTCAACAAAGACATCGTCAACCATACGGCACTGTGAAAAACATTAGGCGAACACACTGTCAATAAAGCACAAAGACAGGCACCACCCGCCATAAAATAAAAACTCAGTTCAATCACTTTTTTTCTGTTTTCTTGGGGTTACCGTCAAGTTTATATTTGGGGTCAATGTGTTTATATTTATCCGCGTCCATCAGATCAATATTGAGCATATCATCGTGAGCATACGTCGAGACTTCATACATCTGGTTAAGAAAAATAGCATCCGTCGGACAAATCTCTTCGCATAAACCGCAATAACAGCACAGTTCACCGTTAAAAGTAAACTTCGTAATTTCCTTTTCCTTCTTCTCTCCCACCACCACATTTTTATGCCCCAAATCCAAAGCAGCCACCGGGCAAATCTTGATACACTGGTAACAAATGACGCAATCCGGTGGGATAAGGTCAACCATTCCGCGGAAATTCTTTTTCATCGGCTGTTTGACGACCGGGTAATTAAGCGTCACCGACTTGGCAAAATAATTTTTTATCGTTACCCGCATTCCGATAAGAATGCTTTTAATCGACAAAAATAAAAATTTAATTTTCTGAAACATAACACGCCTCTTTTACTTTGCGACCATAAACCAGCCGCTAACCAAAATATTCATTAATGAAATCGGGGTCAACACCTTCCAGGCAAAACCCATCATTTGATCCATCCGTACCCGCGGCAGCGTCCAGCGCACCCACATCGAAAGAAATACCAGCCCGTAAACCTTGATCAAAAACCAGATAAATGACGGCAAAATCGGCCCGCTCCAGCCACCTAAAAATACCGTGGCGGCAACTGCAGAAACAATAACCAAATTCGTGTATTCAGCGACAAAAAACATCGCGAACTTCATTCCCGTGTATTCGGTGTGATACCCCGCGCCCAGTTCCGATTCAGCTTCGGGAATATCAAAAGGAACACGGTTAACTTCCGCCGTCGACGAAATCAGATAAATAATAAAGGCAATCGCCAAATGCGGTTTAAAAACAAACCAACAATGCTCCTGAGCATGAACTATCTCCTGCATCGACATCGTCCCGGTCTGCATAATGACCAGTGTAATGGAAAGAAGAAGTGGCACTTCGTAACTGATGATTTGCGCCGCTGAGCGCATGCCGCCCAATAACGAATATTTATTATTCGACCCCCAGCCCGCCATAAAAATACCCAAGACACAAACGGCGGTGACCGAAGAAATATATAAGACCCCGACATTTAAATCGCGGACAATCAAGTTTTTCCCAAAGGGAATCGCGACAAACGCGGCCACGCAGGGAACCACGACAAAAAAAGGTGCCAGCCACCACACCAATTTATCAGCCCCGGCCGGGACGATATTTTCTTTAAGCAAAAGTTTAATCGCGTCGGCAATGGATTGCAAGCTACCGTGCCAGCCCGTCAACATCGGCCCCATGCGGTTTTGAATATGCGCGGAAACTTTTCTCTCCCACCAAATCAAAAACATCGCGGAAACAGAAATAAAACCTAAAACCAGCGAACCTTTAATCGTCATTTCAAGGATCAGCGGCATTAGCGGTCAATCTCCCCCATGACAATGTCGATGCTGCCCAAAACACAAACCATATCCGAAACATTTAATCCCCGGATCAATTCCGGGAGAACAGCTAAATTAATAAAGGAAGGTGAACGGAGTTTATTGCGATAAGGTTTTTCTGTTCCATCACCGATAAGATAAAAGCCCAATTCACCGCGTGGATTTTCCGTCCGTAAATATGCTTCGGTCCCCGCTGCCGGCTTAAAAATCTTATTAACCTTAGCGGTCGGGTTGCCGGCGGGCAGGCCGCCAATGGCCTGTTCGACAATCCTGAGGCTTTGCCGCATCTCTTCCAAGCGGACTTTAAAGCGGTCCCACGAATCGCCGTTTTGCCCAACAGGAACATCAAAATCAAATTTGCTATAAAGTAGATATGGTTCCTCTTTCCTTATATCCCACTTAACCCCGGTTGCCCTTAAGTTCGGACCGGTCACACTGTAATTGATGGCCAATTCTTTAGAAAGCATCCCAATCTTCTTCGAGCGGGAAAGAAAAATGGCGTTATATGTCAAAAGCTCATCATACTCATCTAACTTTTCACGCTCGTATTTGATAAATTCTTTTAACCTGGTTTCTATGTCCGAGGGCACATCCTGCGAGACACCGCCGATACGCATATAATTATAAGTCAGGCGGCTGCCACAGATTTCATCAAAGAGTTCAATAATTTTTTCGCGGTCACGGAAGCAGTAAAACAGCGGCGTGGCATAGGCGCCCAAATCCTGGGCAAAAGTTCCGATACTAACCAAATGGCTGGCAATGCGGTTTAATTCGGCAATGATGACGCGGATATATTGTGCACGCTCAGTGACTTGCAGGTTCAAAAGTTTTTCAACAGCCAGCACGTAACCAAGATTATTGTTCATGGAAGCCAAATAATCCATACGGTCGGTAAACGGGACAAACTGAATAAATGTCCTGTTTTCAGCGATCTTCTCAATGCTCCGGTGAAGATACCCCACATGCGGCCGGCAGTCGACGACGGTTTCCCCGTTAAGCCTTAACTCTAGATACAAAACGCCGTGCGTGGAGGGATGCTGCGGGCCCATGTTCATGATAAATTCTTCCGGGCCTAAATTGGCAGAGAAAGCATCTTCTTTTTTAATAACCTGCTGTTCCATTATCCGCCTCCCTTCAAACCCTCAACGGCGGGTAAACGGTAAAAATCGGGGCGGTCAAAATTCTTGCGTAACGGCCAATCGGTCCATTCATCAGGATTTAAAATCCGGCGTAAATCAGGATGATTCAGAAATTTAATGCCAAAGAAGTCATACGTTTCCCGCTCCAGCCAATTAGCGGATTTCCAAAGTCCCGAAAGAGTTTCCACCGTTAAATTGTCCAAAGCGAGATAAACTTTCACTGTGAGCATGAAATGGTGCTTAAACGAATAGAGATGGTACACCACCGCCATTTTATCTTTATAATCAACACCGGATATGCAGTGGCAATTCTCAAAAGACAAAGTCTCTTTGAGAAATTTGGCAACCTCTAAAAGGGATTCCCGCTTAATGACCAGAAACGTTTTGGGTTCTTCGGTGATGCTTCCGGGGAATTTCTCGTTAATGCTTTGAACTATCTGGGCTAATTCCACTTTCTACCTTTTCTACTTGTTGCTTTTTACTCGTCATTATTTTTTCTTTAAGCTTAAGGACGGCGTGCATAAGGTTTTCCGGCCTCGGTGGGCAACCGATAACATGGACATCCACCGGGATCCCCAACTTTTCCGTTCCCTGCACAACCGAATAAGTATCATGGTAAAAAATACCGCCGCCGACGGCGCAGTTGCCCATCGCAATTACATATTTTGGCGACGGCATCTGGGCATACAGTTTTTTCATGCACTCCCCCATTTTAACGCAAATCGTACCGGCGACAATCATCACATCGCACTGGCGCGGGCTGGCACGAAAAACCCCCGAACCCAAACGGTCAATATCAAACTTTGATGCCCCCGTGGACATCATTTCAATTGCGCAACAGGAAAGGCCGAAGGTCATCGGCCAAATCGAGGAGCCTTCCGCCCATTTCAAGATGTCCTCGGTTTTAGTCAATATAACATCCCCAGTCGGAAATTTTTGGATAAACTTTTCGTTTTTCACTTCATTCTCATTTATTGCCATTCGAGCGCTCCTTTCTTCCAGGCGTAAATCAACCCCACCGCCAATACAAGGATAAACGTCAGCATTTCAATATAAGCCAAAACACCCAGCTGCTTAAACACAATCGCCCAAGGAACGACAAACAGTACCTCAACATCAAAGACAACAAAAATAAGGGCAAACAAATAATACCGCACATTAAACTGAACCCGGGCATCGCCCTTCACCGTTTCTCCGCACTCATACGGAGAATTTTTAACGGCTTCGTCAGCAATTTTTGGGCGAATCAGCCACGAAACAATAAAGGCTGAGGCAACAAATACAATGCCCAGAACAAGAAAGAACATCACATAAAGGTAATCTTGCATCTTTAATCCTCTACTATAAGTATACTACTTCTTACCCATGGTTATAAAGAGAAAAAACATAATAAAATAACGCCGCAACAGCGATTTTTATTTCTTTCTTCGTTGATATTTCTTTTGCGCATCCTTAATGACATTGATAGCCATCTTAAGATTGCGCCAACCTTCAACGCCTGTTTTCTTGTACTCTAAATCTTTATAGATCTTAAAGAAATGTTCAATTTCTTTTAATAAATGCGGCGAAACGTCTTGCAACGTATGAATATGATTCCACAAAGGATCTTTAACCGGAACACAAAGTATCTTTTCATCCGGCCCTTTTTCATCCCACATTTTAAACAAACCAATTGGCCTGACTTCGATCACGCAACCGGGAAAAGTCGGCTCAGAAACCAGAACCAAGGCATCAAGAGGGTCGCCGTCAGGGGCTAATGTTTCAGGGAAAAATCCATAATCGCTGGGATAGTGGACGGCGGAAAAAAGCATCCGGTCAAACCTGATTGCTTTGAGTTTTTCATCATATTCGTATTTATTGCGGCTGCCTTTGGGTATTTCAATAATCACGCTGTAATGGGCATGATTTTTCTTCGGGGAGCTCTTTTTTCTCTTTACGAAACCTTGCATTTTATCGGCCTTCTTGTCTCATGGTAGTTTGATTGCCGCCACAAAAATTAATTTCTGATTGTCTTGATATCAATCTTAGATAATCCCGTGGCATTGATAACATCCAGGGCGTCAACAACCCGCTGAAAATAAACAGATTTATCGACGCTCAGGACTATCCCTTTATCGGGATTTTGAGTATGCATCGCTGTCAATTTTTCTTCCAATTCTTTTAACGTCACAACCGCGTTATCCAAATAAATAACACCCTCACTGGACACCGAGACATTAATGCTGCCAACTTCGCTTAATGTGGCCGCGTGCGCCGATTGCGGTAATTTTATTTTTATCGATGGGGTTAAAATTTGGTTAACGGTTACAATGAAAATAATCAAAAGCACGAGGCTGACATCAACCAGCGGAATAACATTAATTTGGGCCAAAATTTCGTCCTCATTGTCATTGGCAGAATACATCGACATTTATTTTTTCCCCGCTGGCAGTGCCAACATTATAGACCGAGCAAGATTTTCCGATGATACAAGAATCTTTTTTATTGTCCTTAAAAAATAGTTGTACGCGATCGCGGCCGGGATCGCCACAAAAAGTCCCAGCGCCGTTGCCACCAATGCTTCCGAAATTCCGGCCATGACAAAATTGCTCCCCTGCTTATTCAATGAAAGCCCATGAAAAGCATTGATGATTCCCAAAACCGTCCCCAACAGGCCAATAAACGGAGCGATGCTGACTAATGTTCCCAAAAACACTAACCGGCTTTCCAATTGAATCTTTTGTTGGGATAAAAGGATCGACAAATATTCCTGCGGATCGCTTCCCTTGTTCAACGAATATCTGAGCAAGCCCGTTATGATCAAAGCGGGGGACGTTGTATTACCATTAAACGCCTTAAGAAATTTTTCCGCATCACCGTGGAGCAGGAGGCTTTGAATTTTTTCCTCCATTGCCTCACCATTGCCTTTCTTCCCCCAAAGAAAGAAAAACTTTTCAACAATAATTGCTAAAGAGATGACCGAAAACGCAATCAACAAATAGAGAATCCACTCTGTCCCCAACAATGAAACCGCTAAAAGTTTTTGCGTTATCATATGTTCAAGTTCTCCTTAAGGATGGGATTGTGTTAAAACCAATGGATTCGATTAACGGTATCTGGTGGGATGTTGGTATGCCGTAAACTGCTGATGAAACAACGTTGATTGGGAAAAAAATTCTCAAGAGCTGCACAATGACTGATAGATTTAAACAAAGAGTGTTGTTTTTATACTGTCGCTATATTAAGAGGCACTTACAACCTCTTTGTCGACTAATTTAATACTCTCAAAATTAAACAAGATTTACTTAAAAGCTTACGCTTTACGGCGGAGTGCTTTTGAGAAAATACTTTTCTTTGCTGTGGTGCGCGCAGCTGTTTTTTCCGGCATATGATACGTCATCCACGCTTTCGAAAAATTTTCCAACCAATCCTGGGCCGCTTTCTCAAAGCCAATGTTGCAGCCGGCTTTTTCGCTTTCGATCCACAGGTGTCGGTTGATTTCTTCAACTACCCTTCTGTCCTTGAGCAACTCTTCTTTTACTTGATTTTCTACCGCCATTTTAGGCCTCCTCAAAATATATATAAATAAATTGTTATATGATTACGTGGCGAGGAAATTGTAACAGCTCAGAATAAAACTGTCAATATTTTCATCCGGGCCCAATTATTCCATCAACTATCCAAAGACTTCCAAGTTTTATCCTCTAAAAGGTTGCGGATGGTAACGATTCCCCCACCCAAAAAAGACTGCCCTTGCCGCAACTGTCCCTTAAATTCTTTCCCTTTAAAATCGGCAATATTGGAAAGAAGCTTCTTGCGTTCTTCCTTCGTAATGCCCAACTTGATAAATTTACCGTGCTCATCGGTGGTATTGCTAACCAGCACTTTCGCAACAAGTAATGACGATTCCAGGAGCTTCCCTAGCGAATCTTTACGCTGATTAGCTAAAGCGTTTTGCCCATCCTGAAATTTGACATTTTGGTAATAAAGCTTCATTGACCCTGCGCGGCTGGCTGACAAAAGATCATCGACCAGTACCTTCTCTTTTTGATTGAACGCAACCTGTTCATCACACAGGTTCATAAAAATATTCACTACTTTAAGGATTAAGCGGTTTTCCGAGGTCTGGTATTTGCGCATGATATTGCGCGCAATACGCAGGTTAATATTGTCCTTGTTAAGGATATTCTTCAATTCATTAAATTTGTCTTCCCCATCGAGGATATTAAAAGTGGTGGGATCCATCTTATCGAGCCGTTCTTCTATATCATGAAGGTACTTAAGGCTCTGGATGTAATCTTTAACAAAGGCGTACTTTTGCCCGTCCGGATTAAACCGCTTGAACTCTTCAGGATTATCAATACGGATTTCCTGAGCCCGAGCCATCGGGGAGATAAGTATGCTGACAAAAATAAATAAACAGATAAGCTGCTGACTTTTCACTTTTATTGCCTTTGGGATGCGTTTCTTTCAGAATCTTGAATAAAAATATTATAACTTTTACACCGGTGGTTAGTCTAGGGATTTTCTTACAAAAACGTTTACTTAGTGTTAATTGCCTGGAACATGCTAAGCGGCAAAGCGTACTTTTGGATAAGCGGGGCGTTTTGCGCCGTATTTTTAAGAAGAATGATTGTGTAGAGGTCAACGAAAACCGGAACCCAGCCCGGGTCCTGAACACGTCTTATCAAAAATGGCTGTGCCCACGGGGTTAAATCATGGCGGTAAAAATAAATCACGTTAATATGATACTTCTCTGAAAGATTTTTCCAAACGCCTTCATCTTCTTGCATCCGGATATAAATATTCTTAAAAAATTCCACGCTGTACGCTTCGGGGCGGTTGTCGACAAAAACCTTTTCCTGAGGAAATAAATGAAAAATCAAATAGCTGCCGATATCATAATTATTAAAAATCGGCCCCTGCAAATGATTCTGCCGAAAAAATTCCGCGGAGGCATTGCTCATTGGTTTTAACCCTGGTAATTGAGGTAAATTCCGCAACGTTTTTAAAAACCATCCCTTCTCTTTATACAAACCAGGGATGCTCATGTCCGGATGCGTTTGGTAATACGCTGAATAATACTGATTTTTCCAAATAATGCCGGAAACCAACACCGCTACTGCGATGGCCAAAACACCTTTCTCAATAAAACGCCGCTGCTTTTCTTTAAGTGAAGAAACGCCCTGAAAAAACAAAATGGCGCCGAAAGGAATTAATAACAGGCCAAATAAACTAATGCCGCGAATGGCCTTCCACCCAAAAGCTGAACTAAACACCATCACCAAGAAAGGCAAAAATAAATTCTTATCCCGCTTTTTAAATAAATTGAGGATGAATCCGATGACAAGGACAACAAACGCGCCGATGAAATGCGGATAGATAGGATCATCGGGAAACCGTTTACACATAAAGATGACCGTCTGATTCTCGACTAACTCGTACCCATACTTTCGAAAAATCATAAAAGGTTCCAGGAATCCTTTTAACCCCATCGGATTGATAAAACAGGTAGCGGTACTTAAAACCAGAACCAAAAGGAATTGTTTTCTAACCTCGCGCGGCAAATTTGTCAGCCATGCGTCTAAACAAAACACTGCCGTTAAAAACAATCCGAAGATAAAGAAAATGTGCACATTAACCCAAATCAATTCAATAACAGGCAATACCCATAGAATTTTACGGGAAACCTTGCCGTCCTTGACGGCAAAAAGGATATTTAACAAAACAGCAATGAACAGGTAACTAAAACCCTCCGGCCTCACTTCAGTACGTAAAGCCAGCAAAGGCATCGTTAGAACGGTAAAAAAATAAGCCCATTCAAAATTAGCCAAGCGGCAAGCAAGGCGAAACATCAGCCCAGAGGCGATCAGGAGTATTAAAGTATAAAAAACGGAAAGACCGTAAAAACCGAAACTTTTCCCAATTAAATAAAAAACGACTCCCGCCCCCCAATGATGATTGATAAAAGGGTACTCCGGTTCAGTGAAGGAATAATAATTCGTCGCGGGAATTTTGTGCTCGCGAAAAAAAATCTCGCCGTTTTTAATATGCCGGCCCAAATCGGCGGTGACAAACTGTATTTTTTGGCAAAAAAATAACCCTAACATTAAAAACAACAATGTTAGGGCCAACCATCGACCAAAAATTCTAAACAACTGCTTCATGCCATCAATCTTAATAATCCTTTTAACTTTTTGAAGTTCTAAACAACTTCAAAATAGGATTTAAAAAATTCCTGATTCCTCTTAACCGAATTGCACATGGGGCATCTTTAAAAATGCTCCCTTCGATTTCACCGCGGTAGTAATCATAGCATTGTTTGCAAACACCATTTTTCTCAGTCCATTCCGGATGGTCATGCTTGACCAGATCAACGATATGCTTCTCGGTATGGTCCTTAAAATAAATTAAATCGCCTTCAACTTTTTGTTTACAAACGCTGCATTGGTAGGCCATGTTTTAACCTTATAAATAATGTAGGGGCACAGCATGCTGTGCCC
>CAZVZR010000026.1:0-31762 GCA_964630825.1 uncultured Planctomycetales bacterium
CAAGGCGACGAACCGCTTATTGCAGCATCGATCATTGATGATTTAGCTAAAGTGATGCTTGATGACAGCGCGTGTGTGATGGCCACGGTGATAAAAAAAATCACTGACAAGCATGATTTAAAAAATCCGAACGTGGTGAAAGTCGTTGTTGATAATAAAAAAAATGCCCTTTATTTTTCCCGGGCGACAATCCCGTTTCATCGCGACGGCAAGGACGAAATTGATTATTTCAAACATTTGGGGATTTATGCGTACCGAAAAGATTTTTTATTTACTGTCCAAGGTTTGCGCAAGTCGCGGCTGGAACAGATTGAGCAGCTTGAACAGTTACGCGTGTTAGAAGCCGGTTATAAAATCAAGACGGTTGAGACGGATGTGGAAACCATTGGCGTGGATACGCCCGAAGATATCAAAAAAGTCGAAGCAGCATTAAAATAACCCATGACCAAAACTCTCACAATCGGAAAAATAAAAATAGGCGGCAATAATCCTTTTGTGCTTGTTGCCGGCCCGTGTGTCATCGAAAGCGCGGACGCTGCATTTAAAACCGCTTCAGCCATAAAGAAGATTGCGACGAAGTTAAGGATTCCTTTTATTTTCAAATCAAGTTATGACAAGGCCAACCGGACATCGGTTGAGTCCTTCAGAGGTCCGGGATTTAGAGAAGGGTTGGAGGTTTTAAAAACGATCAAGCAAAAACTCGATCTTCCTATTTTGAGTGACGTGCATTCTGTTGTTGAGATTGACGAAGCGGCGGAAGTATTGGACATTATCCAAATTCCCGCGTTTTTGTGCCGTCAGACGGATTTACTGCTCGCCGCCGGAAAGACCGGCAAAATTGTCAATGTGAAGAAGGGCCAGTTTATGGCGCCATGGGATATGAAACAAGTGGTTAAAAAGATTGAATCGACGGGAAATAGTAAAATTATTTTGACCGAGCGCGGGACGAGTTTTGGTTATAACAATTTAGTGGCTGATTTTCGGTCGCTGCCGATCATGCGCGGGCTTGGTTATCCGGTTGTCTTTGATGCGACGCACAGCGTGCAACAGCCGGGCGGATTGGGGCACGCTTCTGGTGGAAATAGCGAGTACATTCCTTTATTGTCACGCTGCGCCGTTGCCGCCGGTTGCGATGCCATTTTTATGGAAGTCCATCCGAACCCTAAGAAAGCTTTATCCGACGGGCCCAACATGTGGCCGTTAGATAGATTAGAGAAATTATTAGTTGAGCTCAAAGCTATTGAAAAGGCCGTGAATTGAATTCGACAAAAGGATTATTTATTTTTATCCTGGTTTTGTTTTCTGCCGCTACTTCTTTTGCAGAAACTGTTGTGCTTAAATCCGGAAAAGTTATAGAAGGTAAAATTGTAGAAAAAAATGACGACTCTATAAAGATAGACTCCGGTTCGGGTGTTGCCATAACATACTATTTGGATGAAATCAAAACTATGGATGGGCAAGATACGGCTTCGAAGAATGCCCCGGATGCCATAAAAATTAAAAGCAAGGAAGATAATCCAATAGAAAATCAGCCGGTTTTATCTGAGAATGTTCACGACGAAGCTGACGAAGTAAAAAAGATTGAAGGGTTTCTTCATCAAGTAGCAGATGTTGGTAGAAGATATTCTGCCGGATATGCCAAGACAACAAAGATGGATATGAGTGCCCAATCTAAGGAAGAAAAAAAGAACGCCGTGCTTCAATCAATCGAAGTCATTAAAACAGCAATAAAAGAATTAGAAGTGTTGGAAACACCCGACAGTTGTCAGCACTATAAGGAATTAATCATTAAGCAGTATGAACAAATGATCGAGGGGGAGAAGATGCATTTACAAATTGTTAGTGGTTCTTTGTTAGATGCAGCTAAAGCTGGTATGTCTTTTGAAAAAAAGACTAATGAAATGAAAAGCGCAGGGGATCTTTCAAACCAAGAATACTACAGGATCATTAAAAAATATAATATCACGGAAAAAGAGTGGTAATCGTTTTACATACTTGTAAATATGAGCCTACAAAAAGCTAAAGAAGTTTTAGAAATCGAAGCGCAGGCGATCAAAGATGTCGCGAAAAGGATCAATAAAAATTTCCTGAAGGCGATTGATTTGATCTTTAAATGCAAGGGCCGCGTGGTCGTGACCGGCATGGGCAAGACCGGGATCATTGGCCGCAAGATTGCTGCGACGTTATCGTCGACCGGAACGCCCAGTATTTCGATGCACAGCGCCGATGCCATTCACGGTGATCTGGGACAGGTGACCAAAGACGATGTGGTGATTGTCATTTCCAACAGCGGCGAGACAGAAGAAACAAAACATTTGTTGCCGTTACTTAAGAAAATCAAGGCAAAAATTATTGCCATGACCGGAAATATGAAGTCTTCGTTAGCTCAATACAGCGACGTGGTCTTGGATGTGGCGGTTAAGAATGAAGGTTGTCCGTTAGGCCTGGCGCCGATGGCGTCAACGACCGCGACATTGGCGATGGGCGATGCGTTGGCCGCGTGTTTAATTGTCCGGCGGGGTTTTAAAAAAGAAGAATTTGCGTTTTATCATCCGGCTGGCTCGCTCGGCAGAAAGTTGCTCCTTAAAGTAGAAGATGTCATGCGCCGCGGAATGCATTTTCCTAAAGTTAAAGCGGAAGCAAAAATTAAAAATGTTTTACTGGCGATTACCCGGGCCCGCTGCGGTTCGGCGTGTGTGGTAAATAATAAAGGGCAACTGCTCGGCATATTTACCGACGGCGATTTGCGCCGGCATATCGAATCCGACCTCCATATTTTAAACCGTAAAGTAAAAGAAGTGATGACATCTCGGCCAACAACAATTTCTAAGGATAAATTGGCGGTTGAAGCGCTCTCTATTTTGCAGGAAAGAAAAATTGATGAGCTTCCCGTTCTTGATGGCCAAAGGCGGATTGTCGGGTTATTGGATGTCCAGGATTTATTGAAAGCAGGTTTAGTGTGAAAAAAGATTTTCAAAAAAGATTAAAACAGGTAAAACTCCTTTTGCTGGATGTTGACGGTGTTTTGACCGACGGGCATATTGTGTTTGATTCAAACGGCCGCGAGTTGAAATTTTTCGACGTTCAGGACGGTTTTGGCCTGGTTATATTCAAGCGCTCTGGTTTTAAAGTCGCTATTATCTCGGCAAAATCGGCGCCGGCGGTAAGCAAAAGAATGAAAGATTTACGGATTGACAAGGTCTATCAGAATGCGTATCCTAAACTGAAGGTTTATCAAAGGCTGCTTAAGGAATTTCGGCTCACCGATAAAGAGATTTGCTTCGTTTGTGATGACCTTCCCGATTTAGCTGTCTTAAAAAGAGTTGGCGCCAAAGTTGCTGTCCCGCATGCCGCGGCGGAAATAAAAAAGCACGCCCATTATATTACGAAAAAATCCGGTGGGCATGGTGCTGTTCGCGAGATTGTGGAGTTAATTTTGAAAACTCAGGGGAAGTGGCAAAAATGCATAAAGGAATTTTCCTAATGAAAAAAAATATAACATTATATATTCTGTTATCGCTGATGATGACCGGTGTGGCTTTCGCCAGCGAAGGTGCGATCGATCAGAAGTTTCAAGGTTTTAATTTGCAAGGCTACAGCGATACCGGTGAAAAAGCCTGGGACGTGAAGGGCGATACCGCCAATGTCAAAGGGGCCGATATCGAACTTTCCAATGTCAACGCGAATAGTTATGGTCCACAGAAAGTCAATGTTACCGCGGAAACAGGGAAAGTGGATCAGGTAAACGGCAATATGCATTTGGAAAAAGATGTAATTGTGACGCGCGAGGACGGGACACAGATGATGACGAATTCTTTGGATTGGCACCGGGATAAAGATTTGGTGACAACTCCCGATGATGTGGTGATTACCAATCAACAATTTACGGCAACCGGCAAAGGGATGCAGGCCCATCCGGAAAAAAAAGATGCACAGTTAAATAAAGATGTAACGGTGCGTGTCGATACAAAGCCTAACGAAGCGGAAAAAACCGGCGACAAAAATAAATTTTTAACGATTACTAGTGACGGGCCGATGACCATTGATCAGGAAAAATCAATGGCAGTATTTGAAACTAATGTATATGCTGCTCAATCTGACCGGTCGCTCAAAGCGGACCGGATGGAAGTTTATTTCAACCCCGGTATGAATGATATCAAAGAAATGGTCTGTATCGGGAATGTTGTCGTTGTCCAGGGTGAAAATAAATCTTACGCCGATAAAGCGGTGTATAAACGTGGGGAGCAGAAGATCATTCTTTCCGGCCGGCCCAAATTGATCATGGATACTGCAGGAGGTGCTTTTGCGGCTCCTGGAAACTAGAAATTTGGTTAAAACGTATGGCGGCCGACGGGTAGTTGATGGCTGTTCTATTAGCGTGGGGCGTTCGGAAATTGTCGGGTTGTTGGGGCCGAACGGGGCCGGCAAAACCACCACATTTTATATGGCGGTGGGAATCGTCCATCCGGATGAAGGGCAAATCATTTTTGACAATGACGATATCACACGTAAGCCGATTCACGAACGTTGCCGGCTTGGGATGGGTTATCTGGCGCAGGAACCGTCTATTTTCAGGAAGCTGACGGTTGCCGAAAATATTATGGCCATTTTAGAAACTTTGAAAATAAGCCCGCGCGAACGCCGCAAACGTTTAAACTCACTGTTAGAAGAATTAAATATTGCCCATTTAGCCAAAAGCAAAGCTTATACGCTCTCCGGTGGAGAACGGCGTCGGTTGGAGATCACCCGGGCATTGGTGACGAATCCGTCATTTTTACTTTTGGACGAGCCGTTTTCAGGGATTGACCCGATTGTGGTGGCGGAGGCGCAGGACATTATCAAGGAATTAAGGAACAAAGGGCTGGGCATTTTATTGACTGATCACAATGTCCGCGAAACCCTGGCGATTACGGACCGCGCCTATTTAATCGCCGAAGGCCGGATATTGATATCAGGGTCGGCAGAGGACCTTATCAACAATCCCGCCGCCCGTAAAATTTATTTAGGCGATAATTTTCACATGTAAGCAAACGTGATAAGTCGTAAGTGGTAAGTGGTAAAAAAGGAGAGGTAAAAGAAAATGTTAATTGATGTAAAGAAAGTCGACGCGACAAAACGCGAATTAAAAATTGAAATCCCGAAGGACCGGGTGAAGAAAAAGCTGGATGAAGTTTATGAAGAGTTGGGGAAGCACGCTCAGATTAAAGGTTTTCGCCAGGGTAAAGTTCCCCGCCAAGTGCTGGAACAGCATCACGGCAAAACCGCGCACGATGAAGTTGTCCGCAAGCTTATCCCTGAAGTTTATCACGAAGCGTTACATAAAGAAAATTTAAGCCCCATTGACATGCCGGAGATAGAGGATGTTCATTACCAGGATGGAATAATTAAATTTACCGCAAAATTAGATATCAAACCTGACATTAAGGTCGGCAATTATAAAGGGATTAAAGTTAAGCGCCAAAGTTCACAAGTTTCAGATGAAGAATTGAATAAAACTTTGGAGTATTTTAAACAAGGGCAGGCACAGGGCAAGGAAGCGGTTATGGACGATGCGTTTGCCCGCGGCATGGGATATCCCAGTTTGGATGAATTCAAAAAAGCTCTTGCCCGTCAAATGGAGTTGGATAAAGACCGGCATAACCGTTTGGACGTCGAGAATCAAGTTGTCGAACATTTGCTTAAGTCAACGAAGGTCGTGGTGCCACAATCGTTGGCGAAGCGCCAGTATGAACACCGACTGGGGGAATTGCGCGACCGGTTGAAAAATCAGGGAGTGTCGGCAGAAGATATAAAGAAGAAAGAAGAAGAACTGAAAGGGCAATTAGAGAAAAATGTTGAGCGGGATATCTGTGCCTATCTTATTTTTGAAAAGATTGCTCAACTGGAAAATATTGAAACGAAAGAAAATGACAACCTTCCGGCAAAAGTCATGGAATTTTTATTAAAAGAGGCAAAGTGGTCCAATGAGGAAAAATAGAAAACACGATTTTAATCGCCACGTTTCTTCTATCTCAGAAGTAACACGGCTCATTGAAGGAGGCAAAGTGATGGAACCCAAAGCACAGGTTTTAGTCCCGATGGTGGTTGAAAAATCCGGTAATTATGAAAGAGCTTATGACATTTACTCCCGTCTTTTAAAGGAACGCATTATTTTTATAGGCACTGCGATCGATGACCATGTGGCCAATTTAATCATTGCCCAGTTATTATTTTTACAAAGCGAAGATGCGACGAAGGATATCAATGTTTATATCAATTCTCCGGGCGGGTCGGTTACGGCCGGATTGGCGATTTATGACACCATGCAGTTTGTGAAACCGGATGTTTGTACATTTTGTATCGGTCAGGCAGCGAGTATGGGTTCGCTCCTTTTAACCGCCGGAGCCAAGGGCAAACGCTACGCCTTGCCGTATTCCCGCATTATGATTCATCAGCCGTGGGGCGGCATGGAAGGAACGGCCAGCGATATTTCCATTCACGCCAAGGAAATTCTGCGCATGAAAGAAGAATTAACTAAGATTTTAGCGAAGCATAGTGGCCAGACATTTGAAAAGGTTGCCAAAGATTCCGATCGGGATTTTTTTATGTCGGCGCAAGAAGCAACAGATTACGGCCTTATTGATGAAGTCCTCACCGACGCCGGGAAATTAAAGAAAGATAAAAAATAATTTTTTAATTAACTTATTAATTAGAGTAGAAAGGTAGTCGTATGAAGGAGAATTTGTTATTAACTCCGGGGCCCACAAAACTCCCGGACAGCGTCCGCGAAGCTTTGGCCCGTCCGATCATTCACCACCGCACGCCCCAATTTCAACAATATCTCAAAGATGCTGTTGAAGGATTAAAATATGTTTTTCAGACGAAAAACGATATTTATCTTTTCGCGGCCAGCGGGACAGGAGCGATGGAGTCAGCGGTCTGCAATTTACAATCCCCCGGCGATAAAGCAGTTGTTTTGGAAAGTGGAAAATTTGGTGAGCGTTGGACGGAGTTATGCAAAGCTTATCAAATTAATCCGACAGTTGTTCAAGTTAAGTGGGGCCGGGGCCCTGAACCTGATCAAGTTAAGAAAGCATTGGCTGCCGACAAAGCCATCAAGGTTGTTTATATGACCCATTGCGAAACATCGACGGGTGTAACCAACGATGTTAAAGCAATCGCTGAAGTTGTTAAACAAACAGACGCTATTTTAGTTGTCGATGCTATCAGCAGCTTAGGCGTTACGGATTTACAAACCGATAATTGGGGAGTGGATGTCGTTGTTTCCGCGTCGCACAAAGGATTTATGTTACCGCCGGGGTTGGCCTTTGTTTCCGTCAGCAAAAAGGCATGGAAGTTTGTTGAAGCTTCGAAAACACCTCGCTATTATTTTGATTGGCGGGCATCGAAAAAAGCTTGGGAGAGTGTTGATACGCCGTATACTCCGGCGATAGGGCTTGTTATCGCCTTGTTAGAGAGTTTGAAAATTATGAAGACAACGGGATTGGAAAAACATTTTGCCCATATTGCCCGGTTAGCACAAGGGACGAGAGAAGCCGCCAAAGCATTAGGCTTAACGCTTTTCCCCGAGGACAAATATGCTTCTAATGTTCTGACGGCCATTAATGTCCCGCAAGGGATTGATGGTGAGAAGCTGGTCAAGACGATGCGCGATGTTCAAGGCATAACCATTGCCGGCGGTCAAGCTGAACTAAAGGGAAAAATTATCCGCATCGCCCATATGGGATGCTTGGAGGAAAGTGATATGCTTACGGTTATTGCTCATTTAGAGAAAGTGCTTAATGAAATGGGTTATGCCTGCCGTCAAGGTACCGGCGAAAAAGCAGCGCAAAAAGTTTTTAATGGTTAAAGATAAAGAATCTATGGAGAAGACAATGAAAATATTGATCAGTGATAAACTCGCTGAAGAGGGCTTAAAGATTCTTAAGGAAGTGCCGGAGTTTCAGGTGGACTGCAAATTCGGCCAAAAACCCGAGGAATTAAAGGGAATCATTAAGAATTATGATGCTTTGATTGTGCGCAGTGAAACGAAAGTCACGGCGGATATAATTGAAGCCGCAGCGAAACTTAAATTCATCGGCCGCGCCGGTGTGGGATTAGATAACGTTGATTTAAAAGCGGCGACGCAAAAAGGCATTGTGGCAATGAATACGCCCGCCGGCAATACGACGTCGACTGCTGAGCATACGATGAGCATGATTTTGGCGTTAGCGCGCAATATCCCGCAAGCCGTAGCCTCGCTTAAGTCGGGCAAATGGGAACGCTCCAAATTCAGCGGCGTGGAATTGTATGGCAAAACGTTAGGGGTTATCGGGTTGGGCCGTATTGGATCGACGGTGGCAAAATTTGCTAAAGCTTTCGGCATGGAAGTTATAGTTTATGATCCATTTTTATCAATGGAAGTTGCCAAGCAAAAAGACGTGGACATGGTTGAGCTAAAAGTTTTGCTTAAAAAAGCGGATTATGTCACTATTCATATCCCGATGACGGATGAGACCAAAAATTTAATATCCGATAAAGAATTCGATTTGATGAAGAAAAAAGTTCGCGTCGTTAATTGTGCCCGTGGAGGAATCATTAATGAAGAGGCGTTGGCGCGGGCTTTGAAGGAAGGAAAAATTGCCGGCTGTGCGCTGGATGTTTATGAACAGGAACCGTTGCCGTCGGATTCACCGTTATTAAAATTCGAGAATTGTATCACTACGCCCCATTTGGGGGCATCGACCTCGGAAGCGCAGGTTAATGTCGCCATTGAGATTGCCGAGACCATCCGGAATGCTTTATTAGGGAAAGGCATTGTCAATGCCGCGAATTTCCCTTCGGTAGACGCGGAAGCTTACAAAATTTTAGGGCCATATATAAATTTGGGATTCCGTGTGGGAAAATTTGCCGGGCAGCTTATACAAGGGCGTATCAGCGGCGTCGAAATTGTTTATAGCGGAGTTGTGAATAATTATAAAGTGGCACCGATTACGCTATCGATCATTAACGGCCTGCTTAAGCCCATCCTCAAAGAGAGCGTTAATTTTATTAATGCGGTGGATGTGGCCAAAGAACGCGCTATCGATGTTAAGGAAATTAAATCAAGTAAGGAAGAGGAATTCGTCAATTGTGTTAAAGTAAATATTAAAACTGACAAAGAGCTATTTTCCATCTGGGGAACACTTTCGGGCAACCTTAAGCCGCGGGTAGTAAGGATTAACGAGGTGTATCTCGAGGCTTCTCCCGAAGGTAATATTTTATATATCAGCAATAATGACAAACCGGGTTTGGTTGGGGCAATTGGGACAATTTTGGCCAAGGCCAAGATCAATATTGCCGGAATATCACTGGGACGTCAGGCCCCCAAAGGCGTGGCGGTGAGTGTAGTTAATGTTGACAGTGAAGTTTCCGACGCAGTTATCAAGAAACTTAAAGAAACGACGGATGTTTTGTTTGTTAAGTCTTTAAACGTGTAGCATGAATTTTATTTTAGAAAACGCCGGGAGGAATTTTTATTAACCTCGATAATAGTTTATTCTCAGCTGGTCCTGCTTTTTCAATAGGGTTGAATGATAGCCTCAACCCTTTTTTGTTGACTGTTGTTTTGTTGTTTTTATTCTTCTTGATCAAAATAAGTGTAACACGAAAAAGATTTCTTTACGGCGGGGTGCTTATTTTGTTGATTTTTTGTTGGAATAAGGCCAGCACATTCTTTGGTGCGTATGACAAGTGGCTAAGCTTTAAAGTTGTTGTTGGTGGGTTTCGAATAGTTTACTGGTTATTAGCGGCAGGGCTTATTTGTATGGGGATTTTAAGTTTTATCGACTGGTGCTCTCTTAAAGCGGGTAAACAACCGAAGTATGGGTTTCTTCGTTTTTCTTTTTCTGAAGGGAAATCCTCACCGGCTGATCCTAAGGTTAGCAAACTTGTTGGGTTGAGAAGATTTTTTAGTTTTGTATTTTTATGTATTATTGCCGGAAGTGTTATGGCGTTATTGGCATCGTTTTGGCCGGAAAATTTTAGCCTTTACTTGAATTATTATTTTCTTATGCAAGGGAATTTGATGGGAGCAGCGGTTTTATCATTTTATTTATATGCTTTGGGGCTGGCTATGCCGCTAATTTTAGTTTGGTTGGGAGCTTTGGCTTTTTCCCAGCCGTCGATGAATATATTCAGGCAAAAAAGGAATTCTTTAATAACAATTGTGGCTTCTGCGGTATTTTTATCCGTTGGCGCAAGTGTTGTCGTTACATTAATCAATACGAGGTTTTAAAATCAGATGAATCTTGTTGTCGTTGGTGCTCAATGGGGAGATGAAGGGAAAGGCAAACTTATCGATATCCTTTCCCAGGATACGGATATCACGGTACGTTACCAGGGTGGAAATAACGCCGGGCATACCGTTGTCGTGGGTAAGGAGGAGTACATTTTTCACCTTTTACCATCGGGGATTTTGCATAAAGACAAAGTATGCGTGATTGGGAACGGGGTGGTTATTGACCCGGAAATACTTTTGAAGGAAATTACAGGTTTGGAGAAAAGAGGCTTTAGGATCACCTCAAAGAGGTTAAAAATTTCCGGCCGGGCGCATATCATCCTGCCGTATCACAAAATTCTCGATGGTTTACGCGAGTCGAAACGCCGTAGTAAAATCGGGACAACCGGGCGCGGAATTGGCCCTTGTTATGCCGATAAAGTGGCGCGTTGCGGTATCCGTGTTATCGATTTGTTGAATCCGCGCGTTTTAAAACTTAAATTGGAAGATAATCTAAAAGAAAAAAATGAAATTTTCCGCAAGGTTTTCGGTGTCAAAGGTTACCGGCTGCAGGAAACTTATAAGCAGTACCTTGCTTATGGCCGCAAGATTCGTCCTTTTGTTTGTGATACTGCGATATATCTTAACGAAGCTATTGAAAAAAGATATGCCGTCCTTTTTGAAGGTGCGCAAGGGACCTTTCTGGATTTAGATTTTGGTACCTACCCGTTTGTCACCAGTTCTAACTCAATTGTTGGCGGTGTTTCCGCAGGAACAGGTGTCCCGCCGACCAAAATAGATAAAATCATTGCGTGTGTTAAAGCATATACCACGCGGGTTGGCGAAGGGCCTTTTCCGACGGAATTTTCAACGGGATTGATGGAAGTGATACGGTCCAAGGGCAAGGAATTCGGGGCCACAACAGGCCGTCCGCGCCGTTGCGGGTGGTTTGACAGTATCTTGGTGCGTTACTCTGTTATTATTAACGGTATTTCGGAATTGGCGATCATGAAATTGGACGTATTGGATGATTTACCCGAAATTAAAATTTGCGTAGGATACCGCCACAGGTCAAAAGTGTACCGGGAATTTCCTATGGATACGGAAGTTGTTAAAGAGGTAAAGCCTATTTACGAAACGATGGCTGGGTGGCAGAGTTCAACTAGAGGGATACGGGAATATCGCCACTTGCCTAAGAATGCTAGGGCCTATATTGAGCGCTTGGAGGAACTTTTGAAGGTCAAGGTAAAATACATTTCTATTGGTACAAAACGGGACGAAATTATTGTTAGGTAGTTTCGTATCTTGTTGAAATATCATCATTTGAATCAGTTTTGGGCAAAACAAATACTTGACTTTAATTTGGCCCTATGTTAACTTGGGTAAAATATTTTAAGGAGGAATTTATGTATAAAAGATATTTTTCATTAGTTATTTTATTAATAATGGTATTAATCTCCAGCGGCTGTACGGTTATATTTCAAAAAGGCCGCCGGGTTGACGTGGAAAAAATTTCCAGCCTAAAAACCGAATTGACGGATTTAGAAAAGGCAAAAAAAGAGTTGGAAGACCGCCTTAAAAACGAGATTGATGATAAGCAGGTCAAGGTTGAAATGCTAGAGAAAGGCTTGGTGGTTACTTTTGTGGCGGAAGTTCTTTTTGATTCGGGTAAAGCGGATTTGCGGGAAG
The DNA here is from genome assembly GCA_964630825.1 of uncultured Planctomycetales bacterium. GTDB lineage: Bacteria > Omnitrophota > Gorgyraeia > Zapsychrales > Zapsychraceae > CAZVZR01. The sequence continues at coordinate 11,927 of CAZVZR010000026.1, forward strand.
ACTCGTTAGGAAAGTTAGATAAAGTCGCCTCGGTTTTACAGACAACGGTTCGTGACTTGGACGTCGGTATTGAGGGGCACACGGATAACGACCCGATTAAGTATTCCGGATGGAAGTCAAACTGGGAGTTATCGGCTCATCGGGCTTTAGGGGTTTTGCATTACATGATCGACAAGGCCGGCGTTGACCCGCAGCGTTTAGCAGCGATAGGCCATGGGGAATATAAACCGGTGGCATCAAATGATACGGCTGAGGGAAAACAAAAGAATCGTCGAGTCGAAATTGTAATTCTTCCTAAAACAACTAAAGAAGGCCGGCAATAGCGACTTTTCTAAGGGAGGCAAGATTGCGGTCGACTACAATTATCATTCTGGCTTTGATTTCGTTATTCTTGAGTTTGGGGATTGCTTATCGTTATAGCCACAAGACAAGCCGCGCCCAAAAAGACCTTATTCAAGAGCGTTATCAGAGAATGGTCGCCGAGGAAAGTTTAGAAAAATTTAAGGCACAAGTGACATCTTTGCAGGCAGATTTGGCGAAACGAGATAGTAAGATTCAGGTTTTGGAAAAATCCACAGAGCAACTGAAGGCTATTAACGGTGATTTAAAAGCGCGTTTAGATAAGGATGCTGAAATTATGAAGAATATGGATGCTAAGGTTCAGGAACTGTTAAAGCTTTCCGGAGCTACCCAATAAATGGAAGCCATGAATAAACGATAGGTTTTCTTTTTTAGCGTAGTCTGTTGCGGCAGGGGTTTTTGTGTGGGGGATTGATGATCCCCCATTTTATTTATTATCCGCCGTAGATGGCTTAGGCAGATAACCCCGATGAGTATGGCGAAATTATCAAAGAAAATTTCGCCATATCTTACGAATCGGGGGACACTTAATGATTATGGAAATTGAAAAAGATAATTTACCCGGGCACATCGCCATTATTATGGATGGTAACGGCCGATGGGCCAAAGAGCGCAACCTCGACAGGACCCAAGGTCATTTGGAAGGGGCCAAGCGGGTTGAGGAAATAATAGATTCGGCGAATAATTTAGGTATTAAAGTTTTAACCCTATTTGCTTTTTCAACAGAGAATTGGAACCGCCCGAAGGCCGAAGTGTCTTTGATTATGAATCGCATGGCATATTTTTTGGATAAAAAATTGGTAAAAATAAAAAATAAAAATGGGCGGGTGCAATTCATCGGGCGCAGGGAACCTTTGCCCAATATTGTTTTAAATGCGATGGATAGATCAGTGAAAGAAACAAAAGATAATACGGGCCTTATTGTGAATTTTGCTTTTAATTACGGAGCACGCATGGAAATTATTGATGCTGTCCGTAAGGTGGCGAAGAACTTTGGCGAGGGGAAGATAAAACTTAGTGAAATTTCGGAAGAGATGATTGGGCAGTCTTTGTATACTCATAATTTGCCCGATCCGGATTTATTGATTCGCACTTCTGGAGAACAGAGAATTAGCAATTTTTTGCTTTGGCAGCTTTCTTATTCCGAACTTTATTTTACCAAGACGTATTGGCCGGATTTTGATGAAGAGGAATTTAAGAAGGCCATTTTAGATTATCAAAAGCGCAGCCGGCGTTACGGACATGTTTAACGTCAGCAAAAGAAAATATGACTAAAGAACGTTTAATCAGTTCCATTATTGCCATCTTGATTGCTACCTGTGCGGTAATCAATAAGTGGTTTTTTATTATTGTATTATTGGCGTTAATTATCGGTGGCCTTTATGAATTTTTCTACCTCATCCAGAAAAAAGGCATTCCCATTTACAGTTATACGGGAATCGCCATTGGTGTCTTGATTCCTTTATCTATTTTTATTCGCTTCGAGCCGACGAAGGGCTGGGAATTGCTTTTCATTGTCTTGGTTTTAACAATGATATTTTTTCTGCAATTTGTTCGCAAGGATAATAACAATGCGATTATTGGGATATCAACAACGCTTTTTGGTGTCCTTTATGTTTCATGGTTTTTTAGTTTTTTAATTAAAGTCCGTTATCTTTTGCCGGGAACGGATGGAGTCAAATTATTAGGATTTGTTATTTTGGTAACAAAATCTGGAGATATCGGGGCGCTTTTGATTGGCAGTAAATTTGGCAAAAAGCCGCTTTTACCTCGGATAAGCCCCAATAAAACGGTCGAAGGATCGTTTGGTAGTTTTCTTTTTAGCATAACAGCAGCAATATTGGCGAAATCATTTATTCCCGCAGAATTAAATTATGCGCCTTGGCAAATTGGTTTGATCGGATTTGCGTTGGGTGGATTAGGCCAGTTGGGAGATATGTCCGAATCTCTTATTAAACGTGACTGCCTTGTAAAAGACTCGGGAAAACTTTTTCCGCAGATGGGTGGAGTTTTGGATGTAATTGATAGCCTGCTTTTCTCGGCGCCAGCATTTTATTTCTTTATGAGTTCTGCTTTAGGAAGGGTCGTTTAAGAATGAAGCGAAAGAATATTGTCATTTTAGGGTCAACCGGAACTATTGGAGTTAACACCCTGAAAGTTATTGAACGGTATCCTTCTTTATTTAATATTGTGGGATTGAGTGCTTATGACAATATTGATTTGCTTGAGAAACAGATTTATAAGTTTAAGCCGCGGTGTGTTGCGGTGAATCCGCGCAAACGTTTGTCTTTAAAGAGTCATTTAAACGGTTCTGCCTGTCGAATATTAGATGTAGAGAATGATTTGGATGAATTGGTTGCCGGGAAAGATGTTGAGACGATCGTCATCGGGATGCGTGGCAGTGCGGCGTTAAAACCTTTTTTGGCTGCCGTGCGATTGGGTAAAACCGTGGCTCCGGCCAATAAAGAGGCACTGGTGATCGCGGGAGATATTCTTATGCGTGAGGCAAAAAAATATAAGGCAAAAATTATTCCCATTGATAGCGAACAAAGCGCAATTTTTCAGTGTTTAGAAGGGAGAAGCCGCAGCGATCTCAAAAAAGTTTTTTTGACAGCCTCGGGAGGCGCCTTGTGGAATGTTCCCCGTTCCCAGTTCAACCGCCTGACGGTAAAAGAAATCCTGGACCATCCGCGTTGGAAGATGGGCAAGAAAATTACAGTGGATTCAGCGACTTTAATGAATAAAGGTTTTGAGATAATGGAGGCCAAGCATTTGTTTTCGCTTAATGTTGATCAGATTGAGGTGGTGATTCACCCCGAAGCGATTATCCATTCGATGGTAGAGTTTCACGACGGGTCAATTATGGCACAATTGGGAATAACCGATATGCGCCTGCCGATTCAGTATGCGCTCACGTATCCACAAAGGCTGGATTCCGGCCTTAAAGGCATGGATTTTTTTCAGTTGAAACAACTGCATTTCCATAAACCGGATTTTATTAAATTCCCTTCTTTAACATTAGCTATTCAGGCCGCCAAGGATGGTGGAAGTTTGCCGTGTGTTTTAAATGCCGCTGATGAAGTTGCTGTAGATGCTTTTTTGACGGGTAAAATTAATTTTTCGTCGATCTATAAAGTAGTTGAAAAAGTCACACGGAAGCATAAAATAGTACAAAATCCTTCGCTGAACGATATCTTTGACGCTGATCAATGGGCCCGCCAAGAAGCTTTGCGGGAAATTATTAAATAACCAGTCTTTGTACCTATAAAATTATGTTTGAACATTTAATTTCATTTTTAAAGGATACTTCTGAGTTTGCTGTTGCCTTAAGCATTCTGGTAGTCGTTCATGAGTGGGGGCATTTTATAACCGCGAAAAAACTTGGAGTAAAAATTGAACGGTTTTCTCTCGGGTTTGGTCCAAAAATTTTTTCCAAGGTTCATGATGGGACAGAATTTCTTCTTTGCCTTATTCCCTTGGGCGGGTATGTGAAAATGGCCGGGGATGAACGGGCGCATTCTAAAGGTAATCCTGATGAGTTTTTTTCAAAATCACCAGGGCATAGGTCCTTGATTGTTTTAAATGGCCCAGTGGTAAATTTTATTTTAGCTTATGTGTGTTTTATCGTCGTCTTTCTTTTAGGGTTTCCTGGTTTGTCGACGAAAATCGGGTATCTTAAGGAGGGTGGGCCCGCAGCGCAGGCCGGGCTTCATATCGGGGATAAAGTTATCGCCATTAATTCCAAGAAAGTTTACGGTTGGGAAAATTTGGAATATCGCTTAGAGGGCAATAGTCCAAATCCGTTGGAAATTACTGTTTCGCGCGATAATCAGAATATAACTAAAACCATTGTGCCGATCGTAAAACGCGAAGCGAATCATTTTGGACTTTTGGCTGAACACCGTGACCTTGGGTTGCAGCCGTTTTCATATTCTAACGAGATTGGAGATGTTCTCGAGGGAAGGCCGGCACAAAAAGCGGGCATTGAAAAAGGTGACCGGGTTGTTGCCATTGACGGAACCAAAATTTTAACGTGGGAAGATATCCAGGATACGATAAAAAACACAACCAATAACAAGGTTAGTGTTACGCTGGTGCGCCAAGGGCAGGAGATTGTCAAGACAATAGAGCTTTCCACGGAATCGGTCAAAGATTCAGCGGGAAAGAAAAAGCAGATCCGTATTATGGGCATTGCGCCGATTTTTGAATTTGATGCCTTTCGTTTTAATTTGATTGATTCGCTGTATTATGGGTTTGAGGAATTGGCCTATATCACTCAAAAGACTTATCAGGTTTTGTGGGGAATGGCTACGGGAACGGTTTCGGCAAGAAATAACGTCGGTGGGCCGATCTTAATTTTTACTGCTTTTCAGGCGGCTGCGCAAGAAGGGTTGACCCATTGGCTTTTTATTTTAGGTGTCGTCAGTGCGAGTTTGGCAATTTTCAATTTACTTCCGGTTATTCCTCTCGATGGTGGCCATCTGTTGTTGTTCGGGATCGAAAAAATTCGGGGCAAGGCGTTGTCGCCAAAGGTTGATGAATACATTTCCCGAGTCGGTTTTAGTCTAATTATATTGTTGGCAGTATTTATTTTTTATTCGGATTTTGAACGGGTCGGGCTTATCGATAAGATACGGAATATTTTTCACTAAAATCTTTTAGTGTTTAAAAAGCAAAGATAGAAAAGGAAAAGATCTATGATTAGCGAAGAACTTAAACAAGAAATACAGCGTTATTTGCTGCAGCAGACCGACTTCATTAAACTTAAAGACAAGATGTCGGAAGAGGAATTGCGGGAGTTTATTTTTAAGTCTTTGGAAGAGTTTTGCACCCTTCGCCATACGAAGCTTGACATCAATGAGCGCGCAATGATCGTGCGTAATATTGTCAGTGCCGTCGTCAGTTTGGGCCCATTGCGCCCCCTAATGGAAGATAAATCGATTACCGAAATCATGATTAACGGGGCAAATAAAATTTATATTCAGCGCGACGGCCGGATCGTCCTCTCGGAAATCAAATTTGATGATAACCGCCACTTGCTGCATACAATCCAAAAAATTGTTGCCGGGTCGGGAACAAATAAACGCGTGGATGAATCATCTCCTTTCGTGGATTTTTCGCTTCCGGACGGGTCCCGTGTTAATGTTATTATTCCGCCGTGTTCGGTTATTGGGCCGATTATGACGATACGAAAATTTCGCGATGATATTGCCACGGTCGAAGATTTGGTTAAGTTAAGGATGATTGACCAAAACATCGCGACATTGCTCACGGCCGCCATGCAGGCTAAATTGAATGTAGTTTTTTGCGGTTCCACCGGCGCTGGTAAAACGACCGCGTTGAACGTTTTTTCCCAGCATATTCCTCATCATGAGCGTATTATTACAATTGAAGATACGCAGGAGTTGCGCTTAAAGCAGCAGCACGTTGTTCCTTTGTTGTCCAAACCGGCGAACATCGAAGGCCGTGGTGAGATTTTAATGAGAGAGCTTTTTATCAATTCACTGCGCATGCGCCCGGATAGGATTATCATCGGCGAAGTCCGTGGCCTGGAAATGCTTGATCTGATTATGTCGATTTCCAGCGGGCACAGCGGTTCGCTGGCGATTGTCCACGCGGAAAGCCCGGAAGATTGCTTTGACCGTATGTTGACGATGATGCTGATGGCCGGTATCGGGTTAAGCACTGAAGAGTTGCAGAAACAGATCGCCAAGGCAATTGATTTGATTGTTCATATTGAGTTGTATATGGACGGCTTGAGGCGGTTTAGTTATGTAACCGATTTGGAGCATAATCCGCAGACGAACAAAGTAACCTTGCGCAATATTTTTACCTTTAAAGAAACAGGAATGGATGACAAGGGCGTTATTCAGGGCCATTGGGTAATGAACAAAACCAGGCCTTCGTTTATGCACAAGATCATTAAAAGAAGAGTCGAGCTCCCGGCCGGATTTTTTGAGGAAAAAGGTGGGACTTCGGAATATTCAGTAACTAAAAAGTAAGCAAATAAAGGAAAGAAATTAAGTATGTATTGGTCAAAATATTTTATCCCGACAACAAAAGAAGATCCCGTGGGTGCGGAAGCGGTAAGCCACAAGCTTTCGTTGCGTGCAGGCTTGGTGCATATGCTCACCTCGGGAGTATATTCTTATTTGCCGTTGGGACTTAAGGTATTAAGGAAAGTTGAAAATATTATCCGTGAGGAAATGGAATCGGTCGGTGCGCGGGAACTTTTCTTGCCGTGCCTGCAGCCCATTGAACTTTGGAAACAGACTGGCCGTGACAAAACTTTGGCCGAGGTCATGATTAAATTTGAAGATAAGCGCGGGCGGATGATGTGCCTGGGCCCAACGCACGAAGAGGTCATAACGGACTTGGTAAAGAATTTTGTGCAGTCCTACCGCCAGTTGCCGGTAACTTTGTACCAAATTCAGACAAAATTCCGCGATGAAATTCGGACACGTTTCGGCATTGTCCGGGCCTGTGAATTTATTATGAAGGATGCGTACAGTTTTGATAAAGACAAAGAAGGGTTGCAGAAGAATTATGATTTGATGTACGGAGCTTACAAAAAGATTTTTAACCGTTTCGGCTTAGAAACAATTATTCTGGAAGCGGATTCGGGGGCGATGGGCGGGGATATTTCGCATGAATTCATGGTCCCGGCGGACATTGGTGAGGATTTTGTCGTGAAATGCCCGACGTGCAATTTCCATGGCGCAGTTAAGGCCGAGCAGGATGAAGGAAAAACTTGCCCAGCTTGTCATAAATCAAAATTGCAGAAGCAGGTCACAATTGAATTGGGGCATATTTTTCAACTCGGGACAAAATACAGCCAGGCACAAGGAGCTATTTTTTCAGATGAGGACGGCAAACAAAAAACCATGATCATGGGCTGTTATGGGATCGGGGTTAGCCGCGTCATTGCCGCTATTATCGAGAAACATAATGATGATAAGGGTATTATTTGGCCACGTGAAGTCGCGCCGTTCGATGTTGAAATCCTTCCGATCGGAGGCACGGGGGATGACGGAAAAATTAAAGAATTGACGACCAGTTATTATAAGGACTTGACCGATGCCGGATTCGAAGTTTTAGTTGATGACCGGGAAGAATCAGCCGGAAGAAAATTTAATGATGCGGATTTAATCGGAATTCCTTTACGGATCACTATCGGTAAACGCACATTAAGCGAAGGCAAAGTCGAAATTAAATCACGGCACGACAATAAGGTGAGTTTGGTCAGTCCAGATAACGTGAAAGGTAGCCTGGCGGAGTTGGCGGCGGCATAAACCATGTTTTTTGATGCCAGAGAGAAAATTTTGGAATGCCTGATGGGCCTTTTGGCGGAAAGGGAATTACAGCTCGTTGATTTGATCATTAAACGGCAAGGAAAGATAACCACTATCACTGTTTTGACTGATAAGCCTGCTGGCGGCATAACGATTGATGAATGTATCGCGATTAACAGAAAACTTGTGGCGATAATTGATGAGCAACAAATGATTTTCGGCGATTATACCATTGAGGTATCTTCACCAGGGTTGGACCGGCCATTAAAAACGAAAGAAGATTTTAGACGGGTTATCGGCCGGCTGGTACGTTTTTATCTGCGCGAACTTGTTGAAAATAAATTTGAACACGTCGGTGTAGTTAAGGAAGTTATGGATAATACCGTTATGGTAGAAACTAAAGTTCGTTCTTTAGCATTGCCGTTGGATAAAATCAATAAGGCAGTGCAAGAGATATAAAAATTAGGAAAGGTGAACAATGGAAAATACTGAATTGTTGGGAATTCTCGAACAGTTGGAGCGAGATAAAGGCATAAAAAAAGAAGTCCTCATTGAAGCGGTAGAGGCAGCCGTCACCTCAGCGGCGAAAAAGCTCTGGACGGTCGACAAGACAGAGGATATTACCGCAAAGTTTGATTTAAAGACCGGTAAAATAATAGCGTATGCCGGCAAACAGCAGATTCGTTCCAGCGAATTCGGGCGTATCGCCGCGCAAACCGCCAAACAAGTTGTTATTCAGAAAATCCGTGAAGCGGAAAAAGATGTCGTTTTCGATGAATACAAAACGCGCGTTGGTGAAATCATCAGCGGCGGGGTTTACCGGTTTGAACGTGGCAGTATCATTGTCGATTTAGGGAAAACAGAAGCGTTTATTCCGCACAAAGAGCAATCACCTAAAGAAGAATTCCGGCAAGGCGACCGTATCCGTGCGTATGTGTTGGATGTTAAACGCGATACTAAAGGGCCGCAAATTATTTTATCCCGTGCTCACCCGAGTTTTGTGAAACGCCTTTTTGAACTGGAGGTCCCGGAAATTTACGAAGGGATTGTCGAGATCAAATCTATTTCACGGGATGTGGGCGAAAGGACCAAGATATCGGTTTATTCTAAAGATGAGAAAGTGGATTGCGTGGGCGCTTGTGTAGGTATGCGCGGTTCGCGGGTAAAAAATATCGTTTCGGAACTTCAGGGAGAAAAGATTGACATTGTCCGTTATGCTGATGATATTAAAGAGTACATACAGGCGGCACTTTCGCCCGCGGAAATCTCTCAAATCCAGTTAAGTTTTGATGAGAAGAAAGCAAATATTATTGTAGCTGATGACCAATTATCATTGGCGATAGGAAAACACGGCCAAAACGTGCGCTTAGCCAGCCAATTGGTTGGCTGGGAATTGGATTTGTTTTCTTTCGAACAATGGGAACAGCTGCAAAAAGAAGCCACGCAAGACGAGGAAAAAGAAAAAAAACAAGAAGCGCAAGAAACAGAAGGCAAACAAAATAATAATCAGGAATCTCCCACGATTGCCAATATTGCCGGTGTTGGCCCCAAGCTCGTCGCAGAATTAAAAGAGAGCGGTTTTGATACTCTCGAGAAGGTTGCGCAAGCGGACATTGACGAAATGGTCAAGACAAAGGGCTTAGGCAAAGTCAAAGCGCAGAAAATAATCGATGCCGCCAAGGCTTTATTAGGTGGTGCTGAGAAATCTTCGGAAGGATAAACCTTAATGAAAGTTTCGGAATTAGCCAAAGAATTAGGCGTAACATCAGACAGTGTTTTAGAAACACTTAAATCTTTGAAGTTGAAGGCGAAAGACGCCAAACAGGATATAAGCGATGCAGTCGCTTCTGTCGTCCGCAGTGCGCTCAAAAAGGCAAAGGCGAGTCCCGCGCCTGTGAAAGAAGAAAAGAAAGAAGCTCCTAAGGAAGTAAAGGTTGAGAAGGAAGATGTAAAAAAAGAAGTAGCGCCAAAACCGAAAGAGATCGTGAAGGAGAAAATTTCTCAGAAAGAACCGGTCAAAGCCAAGGCTGGTAGAGAAAAAGAAAGGCCGGCAGCGAAACCTAAATCAAGAATCAGCACCGCCCCGGTTATTACACTTAAACCATTGGCCCGTAAGCGCAAGAGAACCATGGGGCCCGGTCAAGAAGATGCAGGATCAAGGGAATCAAGGCCTTTTGATCAACAGCAGCAATCGTCGACAACAATGCCGCCTTCGGCTACTTCTGGTACGGCATCGCCTGGCCTTGCCGGTCAAGTTGATCAATTTTCCGCAAAAACAACTCCGGAAGTGGTTTTAACTGAAATCGAAATGGATGTCCCCATTGCCGTCAAAGATTTTTCCCTCAAGGTCGGGCAAAAGCCAAGCGTCATCCTTAAATCATTAATGAAACGGGGAATCCTCGCGCATATTAACCAAAGTTTATCGGAAGAAATCGTCAAAGATGTTGCCCGTGAATTTGGTTTTAAGATATCAAAAATCAAAACGCAGGAAGAGTCGTTAATTGAACTGCATAAACAGGAAGATGAAATGGGAGCTTCGTTAAAACCGCGGGCTCCGGTTGTTACTCTAATGGGGCACGTCGACCACGGAAAGACATCTTTATTGGATTATATCCGCAAGACAAAAGTCGCTGACTCAGAACACGGCGGGATTACCCAACATATCGGTGCTTATTCCGTTGCCATTCCCAAGGGCAGGATTACTTTCCTCGATACGCCCGGCCACGAGGCTTTTACTGCTATGCGGGCACGCGGCGTGCATATTACCGACGTGGTTATTTTAGTTGTTGCGGCGGATGAAGGATTAATGCCGCAGACGATGGAAGCTATCAATCACGCCCGGGCCGCCAACGTCCCGATGGTTGTCGCCATAACAAAGATGGACCGCAGCAATGCGAACATTGATAAAGTAAAAAAGCAGCTTGCCGAAGAAGATTTAAACCCCGAAGATTGGGGCGGGAAAACCGTTTGTGTCGGTGTTTCGGCGGTCACCGGCCAAGGCATTGATACTTTACTCGAAATGATTCTGTTGGAAGCGGAACTTTTGGAATTAAAGGCCAATTACGATAAGAATGCTTCAGGAATTGTTGTTGAGGCGCATTTAAGCCGGGGCAAAGGGGTTGTCGCGACCCTCATTGTACAAAGCGGAACATTAAAGGAAGGGGATTTTGTCATTGTCGGGCCGCATTACGGAAAAGTTAAAGCCATGCACGACGATCATGACCGCGCCATTAAAGAAGCTGAACCGTCTGTGCCGGTTGAAATTTTGGGTTTGCCTGAAGTGCCCGAAGCCGGCGAGAAATTTTACGTTGTTGAGAACGAATACCGGGCCAGGGAAATTACCTCGAAGCGCAAAGAATATTTAAAGGATAAAAAACTAAACGCGTATCAAAAAATTACCTTAGAGGATTTGTATTCGCAGATTCAAAGCGGAACCGTCAAAGAACTTAATGTTGTCCTTAAAGGCGATGTGCAAGGCTCCGTAGAGGCTTTGAAAGATTCATTAGGAAAGATTCCCAATGATAAAATCAAATTACGCTTTATTCATTTAGGCGTAGGCGACGTGAATGCCTCTGATGTTTTGTTGGCTTTTGTTTCCAAGGCGATTATTATTGCCTTTCATGTTGGGATTGAGCCGCGCGCGAAAGAAGAGCTTGAGAAAGAGCCGGTGGATGTCCGCCAATACCGTATCATTTATGATGCCGTTAACGACATGAAGAAAGCATTGGAAGGGATGCTGGAAGCAAAACTCAAGAAAAATTTCTTAAGCCGCATTGAAATCCGCCAGGTATTCCAGCTTTCCAAGGGAACAATCGCGGGTTGCTACGTTGTGAAAGGGAAAGTTAACCGCAAAGCGCATGTCGACGTTGTCCGCGATGGTAAAGTTGTCTTTACGGGCGTACTGTCCTCGTTGAAGCGTTTTAAGGACGATGTCAGGGATGTCAATGAGGGCATGGAATGCGGCCTTACGATTGAGGGATTTGATCAATACCAGGCTGGCGATATGGTTGAAGCCTACGACGTGGAAAAAGTCGCTCAGACATTATAATGATGAAAAAAGTTGTCTTCAGTGCCATGCGTCCGACGGGAAAGTTGCATTTGGGGCATGCCGTCGGCGCCCTCACCAATTGGATTGACCTCCAGGAAAAACATACGTGCATTTTTTCTATTGTCGATTGGCATGCCTTGATGGGCGAATATGCCGACAGCAAACCCATCAGTGAATATATTATTGATATGGCCGTTGACTGGATGGCCTATGGCATTGATCCGGACAAATCGATTTTATTTATCCAATCACACGTCCCCGAACACCTCGAGCTACAGATGATCTTATCATGCATTACTCCGCTCGGATGGCTGGAGCGTAACCCAACCTACAAAGAACAATTGCGTGAGATTAAGGCGCGCGATTTACAGACTTATGGTTTCCTGGGTTATCCAGTTTTACAAGCAGCCGATATTTTACTTTACAAAGCCAATGCAGTCCCCATCGGTGAAGACCAACTGCCGCATTTGGAATTAACCCGTGAAATTTCTCGCCGGTTTAATCACATTTTTAAAACAGATTATTTTGCCGATTGCGAGCCGATTTTAACGCCGACACCTCGTTTGTTGGGCACCGATGGCCGCAAAATGAGCAAGAGTTATGACAATGCCATTAACTTTGCCGATACCCATGAACAGGTGGTAAAGAAAGTTAAATCGATGTTCACTGATCCTCGGCGTATTAAGCTCGCTGACCCGGGCCATCCGCATGAATGTAATGTTTACAGTTATTATGAGACTTTTGTTGCCGATAAGGCCAAAGAGGTTTATGATTGGTGTACAGGGGCAAAGAAAGGATGTATTGACTGCAAGACTATTTTAGCAGAAAATTTAGATAAGAATTTTCTTAACCCCATCCGTGAGAAGCGCGAAGAGTTGCTTAAAAATAAAAATCGTGTGGAAGAGATTCTTCTGGAAGGCGAAAAGAAAGCGCGGAAAATTGCCCAACAAACAATGAAAGAAATCAGGGAGATTATTTTCTAATGAGCTACCGGTTACGATTGGAAATTTTTGAAGGCCCGCTGGACCTGCTGTTGTATTTAATTAAGAAGAACGACGTCGATATCAGGGATATCCCGATTGCCAAAATCACCGAGCAGTACATGCAGTACATTGAAATGATGCAAATGCTCGACTTGGAATTAGTCGGTGATTTCCTGGTCATGGCGGCAACACTTTTGCAGATCAAATCCCGCATGCTGCTTCCGCCTGATCCGTCGGAGATTCTGGAAGCCGGAGACCCGCGCGAGGATTTGATCCGGCGGTTAAGCGAGTATAAACGCTTTAAAGAAATCGCCGATGAGCTGCAGATTAAAGAAGCCGTCCGTAAAGATTTTTTTCCGCGCGGATTGGATGAAACCGCCATCAATCAAATTAAAGATGAAGCCAAAGAGATTTATTACGAGGCAAATTTATTTGACCTTATCACCGCTTTGTCAGAGGCGCTTAAGAAACTTCCGGAAGAAGTCATTCACGAGATTATTAAAGAAGAATATACAATCGATCAGAAGATACACCATATTTTACATTTGATGCTTAACACCCCGCGGGTGTTGCTGACCGACCTTTTTCAGAAAGCCAAGACTAAAGTGGAAGCGATTGTCACTTTCCTGGCCGTCCTTGAACTTATCCGCTTGAAAGAGATAAAAGTTGTTCAGAAAAATCTTTTTGGTGAAATCGAAGTCCTACGCAATAAAGAAAATATCGAACCGGTTCCTTCCGAAGGTGAGGGCGCTGCCGGCAGCCCCGTTGATTCAGTAACCCCTGATATTTCAGGGAATCCAGAAAATAAATGAGCGACGAGCGAAAAGTCCTTTTACACCAGGAAACTGAAGAAGACAGGGTTTACAGTCTGTCTTTGCGGCCCGAACGCCTGGATGATTTTGTCGGCCAGAAAGAATTGGTTGAGAACCTGCGCGTGGCCATTGAAGCGGCCAAAGGGCGCGGCGAACCCATTGAGCATATGCTTTTTTCCGGCCCGCCGGGATTGGGAAAAACGTCGTTAGCGAATATTGTCGCCCACGAAATGGGTGCGCACATTACGGTAACCTCTGGTCCGGCGATCGAACGTGCCGGTGATTTGATCGGCATCCTGACGAACCTGGGCGCGGGCGATGTTCTTTTTATTGATGAGATTCACCGGCTTTCGAAAGTCATCGAAGAATTTTTGTACCCCGCGATGGAGAATTTCAAGATTGATTTTGTCGTTGATAAAGGGCCGTTCGCGAAGACCGTCAATTTTAATTTAAAACCTTTCACGCTCATCGGAGCAACGACAAGAAGCGGCCTGTTAGCTTCTCCGCTGCGGGATCGTTTTGGTATTTTTCATCACCTGGAATTTTATGCGCCGGAAGATTTACGCCAGATCATCGGGCATTCCGCCAAGAAATTAAATGTGGATGTTGACGCAGAAGCGGCCTTGGCCATCGCCGAGCGTTCCCGCGGTACACCGCGTGTCGCCAATAGATTGTTACGCCGCGTCCGTGATTTTGCCCAAGTTAAAACTAAAAAGAATAAAATTGCCAAAGAATTGGTGGAAGAATCGATGAAAACCTTAGGCATTGATGACAAAGGTTTGGATGAAATTGACCGGCGCCTGATCCGGGTCATCGGCGAAAGTTATAAAGGCGGGCCCGTCGGCATCGAGGCCTTGGCGGCAACCCTCAACGAAGAAATTGACACCATTGAAGATGTCATCGAGCCGTATTTATTGAAAATCGGTTTCTTGCGCCGGACATCCCGCGGCCGCGAATTGACCGATTCTTCCTTTAAACACTTCCAGGGAATACTTTCAGCGCGAAAAACCGCTCAACAAGAGTTATATTGATTCTTTGCCATGATGACCGGCTTTGCCAAAATTCTTATTCTCATCGGGTTGGCATTAGTTGCCTGCGGCTTAGGTTTATATCTTATCGGTAAAATTCCCGGTGCCGGCAAACTGCCCGGTGATATTTTGATCAAAAAAGAAAACTTTACTTTCTATTTCCCTCTCACCACCTGCATTCTTCTCAGTTTGCTCTTAAGCCTCATCCTCAAACTATGGCACAGATGAAGAAATCCATTCGCGGATTTTTTATCATTTGGTTAACCGGTATTTTATCAGCTCCTTCGGCTTTTGCTCTTGAGCGGACGGATATCCGTGTGGCTATTTTAAAAGATACTCCCGACGCTGTTATGTCAATACGCGGGCGTTATACAATTTTAGACAGTAAAACCAAAACTCTTTTGGAAGAAGGGCACCGACGCGAGAAAGCCAGGGTGTTGCCTAAAAATAACGGGATATATATTGGCAAGAATTTTTATGCCGCCAAACAGATAACCATTGTTCCGGAGAGAGACGTGTCTTTGTATTTGCCTAAAGGTGTTTTTCGTTACGAGGGGAAGATTGACGTCATTAACCAGGATAATAATGAACTCTTGATTATCAATGAGCTTGATGTTGAGTCTTATGTGAAGGGTGTTGTTTATCATGAAGTGACAGACGAGTGGCCGATGGAGTCAATGAAAGCGCAGGCCGTGGCTGCGCGCACGTATGCTTTATATCAGATGAAAAAAAATGAAACGCAGCCTTATGATGTGACCGGTGATATTTATTCCCAGGTTTTCGGCGGCCGCAGCGCCGAGCGCTACCGGACCAACCTGGCGGTAAACAAAACAATGGGGGAAGTGTTGACTTATCATGGCGAAATTATCCCGGCATATTTTCACGCCAATTGCGGCGGGCATACGGAAGATGCGTCAGAACTTTGGCAGGGGAATTGGCCGTATCTTAAAGGGGTAGAATGTGATTATTGTCGAACAGGCAAGGCTTACACATGGAAGAAAAATTTTCGTGCCCAGGAAGTTGCCGATAAACTTATCCAGCACGGCTATAAAATAGATTCGATCAAAGACATTAAAGTGCTTGAGCGTAACGAAAGTGGGCGTATCCGCAATCTCGAGATTGAAACGCGCGACGGCAGAAAGGTCATTATTGCGGGGAAGAGATTCAGGGATATCATCGGGCCCAATGTGATCCGCAGCAATAAATACGAGATCGAAATGCAAGGCTACTATTTTGACTTAAGCGGCCTCGGCTGGGGCCACGGGGTGGGCATGTGCCAGTGGGGCGCGCATGAAATGGGCTGGCAGCGGTATTTGTATCAGGACATTTTAAAATTTTATTACCCCGGCGTTAATATAACAAAATATGAAACTCGATGAATTTAATTATTCGGTCCCTGAGCATTTGATCGCTCAGTATCCTTTAAAGAAACGGGATCAGGCGCGGTTAATGATTGTTGACCGCAAGAACAATAAAATTTCGCATGATATTTTTGCCAATATCGGCGAGTATCTGCCGCCTGATTCGCAGATTGTCCTCAACAACAGCAAGGTAATTCCGGCCAGGCTTCTGGGCAGAAGAAAAAATAAAGAAGGCGAAGTCGAAATTTTTTTATTGAAACGCTTATCCGACGACGGCGCTTACAAAACATTGTTACGCCCACTACGCCGGCTCAATAATCATGACCAAATTATTTTTAACGGCGGCGCGCTGGTCGCCGAAATTTTGGATTGGAAAACACGGACCGTCCGGTTTAATAAACGCAATGTGGAAAGTTATCTGGATAAGATCGGCCATATGCCGCTGCCGCCGTATATCAAACGGCCGGATGAAATCTCCGATAAGAAAAATTATCAAACTGTTTACGCCAAGAATAAAGGTTCGGTCGCTTCACCGACGGCAGGATTGCATTTTACGAAAGGGTTAATAAGTAAGTTGAAGAAAGAAGGGCATACGTTTCATGAAGTGACATTGCACGTAAACTACGCGACATTTAAGGCGGTTGAAGTCGAGGATATCCGCCAGCATAAAATGCATACGGAAGAATATTCTATTTCGCCGAAGGCTTATAAAGCGCTTCAAGAAGCGAAAGAAAAGGGGCAGCCAGTTGTAGCGGTTGGCACGACCAGCTGCCGCGTCTTAGAAACGGTCGCCCAATCAGGAAAATTAACCGGTGAAACGGATTTATTTATTTACCCGGGATGCCAGTTCCGTACGGTGGATATTTTGATTACCAACTTTCATCAGCCTTTGACGACGCTTTTGATGCTCGTTTACGCTTTCGGCGGCAAAGAACTCATGCAGGGGGCGTATGCTGAGGCTATAAAGCAAGAATATCGTTTCTATAGTTATGGGGATGGGATGATTATTCTCTAGTGACACGCGACATGCGACACGTGACATAAAAATTTCTCGTGTTACGTGTCACGTGTAACCACTTTTATGTTCACTTTATTAAAGACTGACAAAACTACTAAGGCGCGCTTAGGCAAAATCGAGACCGCGCACGGAACGATTGAGTCGCCATTTTTTATGCCGGTAGGAACCAACGGAGTGGTGAAGGCGCTTGATTTCGAGGATATTAAAGGAATCGGCGCGCAGTTGGTTTTGTCCAACACATACCATCTTTATATGCGGCCGGGAATGGACGTTATTAAGGAAGCCGGCGGGCTGCATCGATTTATGAATTGGACGAAACCGATCTTGACCGATAGCGGTGGGTATCAGGTCTTTAGTTTAACAAAATTACGGAAATTAAAAGATGACGGCGTTGAATTCCGTTCGCATATCGACGGTTCAACACATTTTTTTACGCCGGAAATGGTTTTGGATATCCAGCAGGTATTGGGTTCAGACATGATGATGCCGTTGGATATTTGTGCGCCGTATCCGTGCGACCGTAAAGAAGCGGAGCATTCAGTCAAACATACAACGTTGTGGGCCGAGCGGTCAAAAAAATATTACCTAAAAAAGTTCTCCGATGAAAGAAAGCAATTTCTTTTCGGTATTATTCAAGGCGCGGTGTACGAAGATTTGCGGCTGCGTTCGGCGAAGGAGATTTTGGATATTGGTTTTGACGGCTATGCCATTGGTGGAGTCAGCGTCGGGGAAACGGTTAAAGAAATGTTTCAAACCCTCGAATGGCTAATTCCCATAATGCCACAAGACAAGCCGCGTTATTTTATGGGCATCGGCTTCCCCGACCAAATCGTCAAGGCGGTGGGTGAAGGGATCGATATGTTTGATACGTGCCTGCCGACGCGGTTGGGCCGCCACGCATCCGCGTTTACCAGCCGCGGGCGCATCAATATCAGCAATCAGGAATTTACCAAAGACCAGGGGCCGCTCGATGAAACGTGTGACTGCGTTGTCTGCAAAAATTATTCACGTAGTTACTTACGCCATTTGACCAATAGCCGCGAAATGACGGGCCTGAAATTAACTACTTACCATAATGTTTATTTTTACATTAATCTGATGCGTAAAATCCGCAAAGCCATTGCCGACGGCCGCTACGGTGAGTTTCAGGAAGATTTCTTAAGAACGTATAATTCGGAATTAATACAAACCAAATAGGGAGAGCAAATGAAAATCATCAAAGAATTTCAGGAATTTGCCGTCAAAGGAAATGTTGTTGATATGGCCGTCGGGATTATCATCGGTGCTGCGTTTGGCAACATTGTCAACTCGATGGTCAACGATGTGATTATGCCGCCGATCGGGTATTTGATCGGTGGAGTTGATTTTGGCAGTTTGCAGATAGTCCTTAAGGATGCCGTGGGCACAACTCCCGCCGTGGCTATTAAATACGGGTTGTTCATCAATAAAATTATCAATTTTATCGTTGTCGCTTTTTCGATGTTCCTGGTTATTAAAGGAATGAATAAGTTAAATAAAAAAGAGGAAGCAAAAGAAAAGAAAGGATAGGAAGATAATTATGGGCTCAATTGGCGAATTGTTCTGGCTTTTAGTTAGTGCTGTTCTTTGTTTTTTACCAACGATTATCGCTTTTAAACGAAATCTTCCTAATAAGATAAAAATATTCCTCATTAATTTATTTTTGGGTTGGACCATCGTGGGATGGTTTGTTGCGCTTAGCATGGCCAGTGTAGGTAAATACCGGCGGGTTGTTGATATTTGTTCGTGGCTAGCTATTTTTGCCTTGCTCGCCGCCATTGCTATGCCCGGGATGTTGAGTGCGAAAAGGGCGGCCGGCTTTAAAAAGGCGAAAGAGAATTTACAGTCGATATCTTCGGCGTTGGAAGGGTATGCTAAAAACCACGGTGGGCAATATCCTCCCAATATAGAAACATTAAAGTCCGACCAGCCACAAGCGTTTACCGATGTCTGCGGCAAGAGTGGTACGTTGGAGGATTTTTATTACACGTATGAATGCTATTTTACTCCCCAAGGGTATATGCTTCTTACCAACGTAAAGCCAGATGCTCCCCGGGCACGGGATTGGCGTAAAGTTTCAATCGAAACAGGTGGAGTGGTGAAGGAAAATTAACCTTAATGGGTGGCGCGCGCCGGCGATTAGGGTATAACAATTATTTTGCATTTCCCGGCGGTAAGGATATACTTAATCCGCTGTAACTGGTGACAAATTGTCACTGGTTTAAGTTGCCGGTGTCTGACATTAATTATTTGTTTTTAATATGAATTCCAAAGTGCAAATTGTACTGGGTTTGTTGATGGTTGCAGGAACTGCGGTACTGTTACAGAAGAAAGATTCTATAAAACTTGGGATACTTCGTAATTTCTTTATTGCGGGACTTGCTGTCTCAACACTTATGGGAACAGCAATCTTCAGTCGGGGATGTGCAAAAATACAATTAGAATCTAATATCGATGAAGTAGAATTAGCCAAGACGACTAAATTGCAAGAAGCATTTCTTATTGATTTTGCCAAGTATGATCCGGAAAAAGCTTATAAGCTTTCAAAAAAGAACAACAGTGATGAACTAATGAAATATCTTAATCAAGGTGAAATGGGTAAAATTATTCAAGATCCAAACTTTAACCCGTCTAATTTTTCACGCGATTTGCAGGATTTAGTTGACAGGGGAATTTTTGAGAAAACAAAAATGAGTAAAAAAGAATTGGATGGGGGGGCTTACGTGTCTTCAAACGCTTATCTTACATCAAAAGGGAAGAAATTAGTTCAAGACTTAATGTATATAAGGAACCATCCCGGAATAAAAGTATCTCGACCTGTAGAAAACTAAAATATAACTATGCGCTTTGATATTATTACAATCTTCCCCGAAATGTTTGAGCGGTTCATGGATCAGTCCATGATCAAGCGCGGGA
>CAZVZR010000027.1:0-30829 GCA_964630825.1 uncultured Planctomycetales bacterium
TCTTTGTGAAGAAATTTACCAGAAAGCTTATGTTGGCGTGGGCATCATCAATGAATCGGTGATTGATGAGCACAATATTTTGCGGGCCACGTTTTTCGCGATGGCCAATGCTGTGCGGCAATTATTTGAACGCCTTCCGGAAGAAGAAACTTCGCAACAGCAAGCAATGCTTTTGGTTGACGGCAATCGTTTTGA
Organism: uncultured Planctomycetales bacterium; assembly: GCA_964630825.1. GTDB lineage: Bacteria > Omnitrophota > Gorgyraeia > Zapsychrales > Zapsychraceae > CAZVZR01. Next base: position 196 of record CAZVZR010000027.1, read on the forward strand.
TACGGACTTAAAGTATCCTTACCAGACGATCACTCGCGGGGATCAGAAGGAAGCTTCAATTATGTGCGCTTCCGTGGTGGCGAAAGTGACGCGGGATCGGATTTTACTTCTCTACGGTAGGGTTTTTCCTCAATACGGGTTTGAGCGGCATAAAGGTTACGCCACACGCCAGCATGTATCGGCGCTTAAGCGTTTTGGGCCGTCTTTGATCCACCGCAAGAGTTTCTCTTATTAATATTATTAAGATATGACACAACAACGCATCGATTTAGGCCAATACGGTGAAAACACAGCTGCCCATTTTTTAGAGAGGCGGGGTTACCAGATTTTAGAATCAAATTACCGGACACGTTTTGGCGAGATTGATATTATTGCCAAAGAGAAGGATGTTATTTGTTTTGTTGAGGTTAAAACCCGCACCACGCCTTCGCACGGCAACGCGTTTGAATCGGTAACACCGCAGAAGCAAAAGAAGCTTGTACGTTTGGCCCTGGGATATCTTGAAAAAAATAATCTTTTAGACGTAGCGGCCCGATTTGATGTCGTGGCCATCGATCCGCATGATCCGCAACACCCACAAATTCAAATAGTTAAGAACGCTTTTGAAATAGAATTGCCTTCTTAAATATTAAAGAAGTTTATTGAAAAGAGATTTTTTTACGTTAATATAAAATTAATACTAATATTTCGCTTTCTTCCTTCCCGACAAACGCAAAGTGCAGTTAAGATATTACAGTGAAGAAATTTAAAGATTTTTCCCTCAAAGAATATTTAGAGGTTCTTTCCTTAAAACAACCGACACCCGGTGGCGGTTCGGCGGCGGCTTTGGCCGGCGCGTTGGGCGTGGCGCTGTTAACAATGGCCGCGAATTATTCGAAGGGAAGAAGCCCTGACCGTCAGGTTAACAAAAAGATTGCCCAAATCATTCAGGAGTTAAAGAAAATACGGCTGGAATTGCTTAGGCTTATTGACAAAGATGCCGAGGCCTATCTAAAGGTCGTTGCGGCGAGGAAAAAGTCAGCGCAAGCAAAAACCAAAGCCGCGATCGAAGCCCGGGAAGTTTCCCTAAACGTCTGCCGCCGGTGTTACAAGGCGGTCCAATTCGCGCCATATTTGGTTAAGCATGGCAATCAGTATTTGGTTTCTGATGTCGAAGTCGGCGTGGAAATTTTATTGGCCGGGTTTAACGGCGCACTGATTATTTCCAGAGAACAATAAATGGCTATGGAGTTGGAAACAATGGCAACAATGTTAGACGGCAAAGCGTTAGCGCAGAAAATTAAAGATGCATTAAAATTGGAAGTCGCGCAGCTAAAAGCTAAAACTTCACGCGCCCCGCGGATGGTGAACATCCTCATCGGGGAAGACGCCAGCGCCTGCGCTTATGCCAATTCGCAAAAAAAAGTAGCCGAATACGTCGGTATTGAGTATGCGCTTGAAACTCTGGCACTGAATGTCACTCAGGAAGATTTGCTCCGCACGATTCACAGGCTCAATAATGATTCCAAGGTAAGCGGAATGATGGTGCATAAACCAATTCCCGCCCAGATTGATTATACAATGGCGGTGAATGCGATTAATCCTTCCAAGGATTTGGAAGGGCTTAATGTCACTAATTTTGGAAAACTGATTTCCGGGGAAACAAAGATTATTCCTTGCACACCGGCAGCAGCGATGGAACTTATCAAATCAACGGGAGTGAGTTTAAAGGGAAAAGAGGCAGTGGTGGTCGGCCGCAGTGAAATTGTCGGTAAGCCAATGAGCCTTTTGTTGCTTAAAGAAGATGCGACCGTTACCGTTTGTCATTCGGGAACAAGCAAAGCCGGTAAACTTGAGGAACATATTGGAAGAGCAGATATTTTGGTCGCCGCGATTGGAAAACCATTTTTTGTCAAAGGCGAATGGATTAAAAAAGGCGCGATCGTTATTGATGTGGGCATTAACAGCGTTGACGGGAAAATAGTCGGTGATGTTGAATTCGAAACGGCAAAAGAAAGAGCACAGTTTATTACACCGGTGCCCGGCGGCGTAGGGCCGGTCACGGTTGTTATGCTGATGCGCAACTGCATTGAGGGATATAAAACACAAAGTACTATAAAGGGGAGTTAGTTTAAATGAAAAAGATTGTTGTCTTGGGTAATTCGCTTGCCGCTGTCCGTGCTTTAGAACTCATTCGCCAAGACGATCCCGAAGCTGAAATGACTATTATCACTTTCGACGGGCATTATCCGTATAAACGGGAATTGTTTGCCAAACTCATTACCAAAGAAGTGCAGACCAATGAGCTTTTTTACCGTTCGCAGGATTTTTATGAGAAAAACCGGATTCAGCTTATTTCAAAAAAATTGTTAACACGGATTAATTGCAAACGGCAAAAAATATTTTTAGAAGACGAAAAGTCCGAGGAAAAATCGCAGGTCGATTATGATGTGCTTCTTATTACCGGTTTACCGAATCTGGAATACCCTGACATTAAGGGGACCAACAAAAATGGCGTCTTGAGCCTGCAGCGTCTGGATCACATTGACCGGATTTTGCAGGATTTGGCTTTTACCGATGCCGTTATTTTTCAGGCTGACAGCCTCGAGGCTTTGAGCATCGCGGCGGCAGTTACGACGCGCAAGAAAGAGGCGCTTTTTATTGTCCCGCCCAAAAGTTTTTTGAAAACGGTATTTGATGATAGGGTGTCCATCTATTTGGTAAAAAAGTTTGAGGAAAAGGGCCTGCGCCTTATTCTTGATAATAATATTGCGGAAATTTTAGGCGATGGTGACGCTAAGGCTGTAAGACTGCAATCCGGAAAAGTGTTTGCCACAGAGATGATTGTCTTTGGTGATATTCTTTATGATTTCAACATTTTTCAGGAATCATCCCTAACTATTGATGGAAAAATCATGGTAAATGAAAACTGCCGGACAAATCTAGAAAATGTTTTTGCTTTGGATTTGACGGCGTTTTTTGTTCAAAATGGCTCGCGAGTAGACAGTAATACGTACAATGGTACGGTTGCTTTCTTAGAACAACAGGGCGATGCCGTCGGCATGACAATTAAAGGGCAACAGCAAGCAGTCAACTTTCCATTTCCGCAAGGTAGTTTTAGTTTTGAAGGCGTACGTATTAGCGTTTTAGGCCACATCCTCAGACGGCAGGATGAGACAGACCGGTTGGAAATTGTGACGGAAGAACCTTTTCAGAGCGTGAAAATATTCTTTCAAGATTCAAAAGTCAGCGGGGCGGTCCTTATTAATGCCGAAAGCCAAGAAAGTAAATGCCGGGAACTTGTAGAAAGACAAGCCAGCCGCGAGGACATCAGTGCTTGGCTGCAGGAAAATTTCCAACGGCAACCAGCACAATGCGCCGATAATATTTCATCTACAGAAGCGGCGGGAAGCTGAATTCCTTTGCCATGAATTTTTTCTTGCCAAACCTTCAAAAATATATTATGCTTACGTCCAGAAATAAAAGAAGTATATCGGTCTACCGAGCAGTTTCTTTTCTGATCTTCATATCTGTTGTAACCTTTCATTCGAAAGTTTCCGCACAAAAAGAACCGGATTTAGCAAACAATGCCGAAGTATACCGTTCCCAAGGCTACGCGGAGCAGCAAAAAGGTAATTTGCAGGGGGCTTTAACGTATTATTCAAAAGCCGTTGCGTTAGGGCTGGATTCCCCCACAATCTACAACGATCTTGGTGTTATCTACGAACAATTAGGCCGGATTGATTTGGCCGAGCAGTATTATCTTAACGCCATTAGCCACGACGTAAATTATTTACCCGCATATACAAACCTGGCTTATTTTTATAAAGCTCAAGGCAAAAGAGAAAAAGCGGCTGAATATTTTGTCGCCCGTTACAACAAAGCGCAGCCCGGCGACCCTTGGCTTGAGAAAATTGAGCAAGAGCTTAAAACCCTGGATCCTTCTTACGCACAATTTTTTATGAAGGAAGAGGCCAGGCAGTTAAGCCAGGAGACGCAAAAGCGCCGGCAGGAAGAATTTTACGAAAATATGTTAAAGGCCCAGGAACATTATGCCATGGGCGAAAAATTATCCGGTGAAGGACATTATCAAGAAGCAGTCAGGGAATATGATGCGGCGCTTTTATTGACGCCGCGGTTGCCCAAGTTCCTGGAAGCGCGCAAGAAAGCCTTGATAGAACTTACCAAAGAAAATATTCAAAAGCAGGCAGACCAAGCCAAGCGTATGGTTGAGATGGAGGATCCCGATTCGGCCCGGCAGGAAATCCAGAAGATGCTCACCGTTATTCCTAAATGATTATTGACCTTTTCCTTTTCAATGACAAATCTCCTGCCTCTCGTGTTGATGACATCGGGAGATTTGTCATTTTTATTAATAGAAGGAAGGTCAATAATTGTCAGAAATTGAATTTCAGAGGTTAGTAATGTCAAAGATGCGGTTGTTTTTGCTTGATGCGCATGCGCTTTGTTATCGTTCTTTTTATGCCATAAAAACTTTGGCAACTTCCAAAGGGCAGGCAACGAACGCGGTTTACGGTTTTGCTAATACATTAAAGAAGATTTTGAAAGATTACCAGCCGGAATATATGGCTGTTTGTTTTGATTCAAAAGGAAAGACACACCGCGAGGCAAAATTCGCGGAATATAAAATTCAACGCCCGTCAATGCCGGAAGATTTGATCAGCCAGATCCCCATCATTAAAGAAGTCATTAAAGCGTTTCAGGTTTCTTTGATTGAAGCCCCCGGCTTTGAAGCCGACGACATTATCGCCACTTTAACCCACAAGGCGGTCCAAAGGGACTGGGACGTGGTGATTGTCAGTGAAGACAAAGATATGTATCAGTTAGCTCAAAACAGTAAAGTAAAATTTTTAAGCGCAAAAAATGAAAACCTTATTGAGGAGAAAGACCTGCAAGAGAAGCTTGGTTTTCAACCCAATCGTATTCAGGATTTTATCGGCTTAGCCGGCGACAGTGTTGACAATATCCCGGGCGTCAAAGGCGTCGGCGAAGTGACGGCCAGGGATCTCATCAATGAGTTCGGCAGCTTGGAAAATATTTTAAGCAATATGGAAAAGATTAAATCGGCAAAAGTCCGTGAGAAAATTACGGCGCAAAAAGAAATGGCAGTTTTATGCAAAGATTTGGCGTCGTTGGATGCGAACGTTCCGATCAATTTGACATTGGATGAATTAAAGGTACAGAGCCCGGATACGGCAAAACTTTATACGATGTTTAAAGATTTAGAATTCAGGCGGTTATCCGAGGAGTTTTCTCCGGCGCAGGCAGAAGGTGGAAAAAAAACCGCCGAGGCCAAACTCATCGACAGTGCGCCATCAGCCCAGAAATTAATCGAAAATGTTGAGCGTGATAAGAAGTTTACGTTTCTTTTGGATTTAAGCGAACAAAATGACGGATTTAGTTTGGAAGGGATGGTTATTTTGGCTGGCACGGAAGTTTATTACCTACCGCGAAAGTGGCTCAAGGAGTTAAAAGAGGTATTTAAGAATAAAGACATTTTAAAAGTGACGCATAATATTAAAGAGGCGTTAAAAATATTAGCGCCGGAAAATATCGAATTCGCCGGTAAAATTTTTGACACGATGCTCGCCGGATATCTTTTGAGCCCTAAGCCATCAGCGGTGAAACTCGGTGATTTGGCGTGGGATTTTTTAAACGAATCATTGTCGGAAGATAATAAATTAGCCAGCGGTGTGGTTATTATAGAGAAACTCATGAAGGTTATGCTCAAAGGGTTAGAGGAAAGATCATTGTTGAATTTACTGGATGAAATTGAAATCCCGCTAGCGAATGTCTTATTTAAGATGGAAACACAAGGTGTTAACCTTGACCAGCCGTTTTTGGCAAAACTTTCCCAAACCTGTGCCCAGCGCATTCAAGAGTTGGAATCACAGATTTATAAAATTGCCGGAGAGGAATTCAATTTAAATTCGCCTAAACAGCTGAGCAGTGTATTATTTGAAAAATTAAAACTGCCGGTCGTTAAAAGGACAAAGACGGGTTTTTCGACGGACGAAGGGGTGTTAACCGTATTGGCTAAGAACCATGATGTTCCGGCGCTTATTTTGGAATACAGGCATTTAGCGAAGTTAACTTCAACGTACATCGATGCTTTACCAACGATGGTGAATCCCAAAACAGGGCGCATCCATGCCCAGTTTAACCAGGCCGGGACAGAGACAGGCCGTTTGAGTTCAAATAATCCCAACCTGCAGAATATTCCAATTCGTACGGAAATGGGCAAGCAAATCCGCCGGGCGATTATCCCTTCCACGAAAGAAAATATTTTGCTGGCCGCGGATTATTCTCAAATTGAGTTAAGGGTCCTGGCGCATTTATCCAAAGACAAAACTTTAAAGAAAGCGTTTGAGGACGATGTCGACATTCATCGTTATACCGGGTCATTAATTTTTGATGTGGACGAAAGCAAAGTGACCGACGAAATGCGTTACGCGACTAAACGGGTGAATTTCGGGATCATTTACGGCATGAGCGCCTTTGGCCTGGCCAAAGATTTAGATATTTCGCAAGAAGAAGCACAGGCGTTTATTGATAAATATTTCCTGCGTTATCCGGGAGTAAAAATTTTTATGGATAAATGTATCCATGATTGCGAAAAGAATGGTTATGTGGTGACTTTGCTTAAACGGCGCCGGTATTTGCCGGAGATTAATAGTAAAGATAATGCCGTCAGGCAGTTTGCCCAGCGCCAGGCGATTAACACACCGGTTCAGGGATCGGCGGCGGATTTGATTAAATTGGCGATGATTCATATTCAAAATGAAATGGAAAAAAGAAATTTGGATTCACGGATGATTATGACGGTCCATGATGAGTTGGTTTTTGATGTGCCGCAAAAAGAAAAATCCATTATGGCCGGGTTGGTCAAGGATTTGATGGAGCACGCGATGGCTTTGGATGTACCCGTTAAAGTAACTTTGAAAGCCGGGGAAAACTGGCTGGACATGAAAGAGATCAAGTGAAAGTTGCGTTTTGTGCCGCTGAGGTTTTTCCTTTTGCCAAGACAGGCGGCTTGGCGGATGTCGCCGGGACGCTTCCCGTAGCGCTTCAAAAACACGGAATTGACGTCGATATTTTTTTACCGAAGTACGGTTTTATTGACGAAAAGAAATATGGCCTTAAGCGCATTGATGAATACCTTTATTTATCGAAGATTTCACGAGGGGTCAATGTCTATTTTCTCGACAATGAACCTTTGTTTGGCCGTAAGGAAATCTACGGCGGCGCTTACGGCGATTATGCCGATAACTTAGAACGCTTCCAATATTTTTCTTTGGAGCTTTTATACGCGTTTAAACGGTTGAAGAAAAAGTTTGATATTGTTCATTGTCATGATTGGCATACAGCGCTTATCCCGGTTTATTTGAAAGAACGTTTTCGGAAAGACCCTTTTTATGCACGGACGAAAACCGTTTTGACTATTCATAATCTGGCGTTTCAAGGCATTTTTCCAAAAGGGCAATGGCCGATGACCACCCTGGAGGTCAAGGATTTCCGGTTGAGAGGTTTTGAGCATGACGGTGCGATCAATTTATTGAAAGCCGGGATTTGCCAGAGCGATATGATTACTACCGTTAGCCAGCAATACGCTAAAGAAATTCAGCAAAAGGCGTTCGGTTGCGGGCTGGAAAAGGTTTTACGTAAAAGACGAAAAAAACTCAAAGGTATTGTTAACGGTATTGACGTTATTTACTGGAACCCGCGCAGTGACCCGTTCATTGCCCGTCAATATTCCGCCAGCAGTTTTGCAGCGGGGAAAAGGGAGAATAAGGATTTTTTGCAGAAAAAATTTGGTTTATCGCGCGATCCGCATCGGCCTTTGCTAAGTTATGTGAGCCGGCTGACGGAACAGAAAGGGATTGATTTGATCCTTGAAGCCATGGATGAGTTGTTGTCTTACGGCGTACAATTTATTTTTCAAGGTATGGGCGACAAGAAATTTTCACAACAATTGGTGCAAATGGCAAAACAATACCCCCAGCAGGTGGCGTATCATTTTGAGTTTTCGGAGAAAATGGCGCATCAAATTTATGCGGGCAGCGATATTTTTTTAATGCCGTCGCGCTTTGAGCCCTGTGGTTTGAGCCAGATGATCAGCCTGCGTTATGGGACGCCGCCGGTTGTTTTTCGTACGGGCGGGCTGGCTGATACTGTTACACAATACGATGATCGTCGGGCGACGGGTTACGGTTTTGTGTTTAAACGTTATACGAAGGAAGATTTTATCAAGAGCGTCAAAGAAGCGGTTGACCTTTATCATGAGAAAAAGGTTTTCGGCCGTTTAATTCAAAATGGGTTTAAGAAGGACTTTTCTTGGGATCATTCTGCCCGAGATTATGAAAGACTTTATCGATGCTTGTTGTCGGCTTAACCGGATCACTGGCCACGGGGAAATCGACAGCCGCAGCGATGTTTAAAGACTTTGGCGCAAAGTTGATTGATGCCGACAGAATTGTCCATCAATTGTTGCAAAAAGACCGTCGGTGTATTGAGGCGGTCAGCCAGAAATTCGGGAAAGGTATTTTAAAGGGAAAAGCAGTCGACAGAAGAAAATTGGGTTTGATAGTTTTTCATAATGAACAAAAACGAAAGCGCCTGACGGATATTATCCATCCTCTTGTTAAAAGAGAAATCAGCCGGGAATTAAAGCGCTATGGAAAAGGAGGTAAAAATTCGGTAGTTGTGGTGGAAGTACCGCTTTTATTTGAGGCGGGCTTTCAAGATTTGATGGATTATACGGTTGTAGTCAAAGCGCCTCGGCGTGAGCAGATTAGACGGGCGCGAAAAAATCTTAAGATAACCTCACAACAGGCTATGCAGCGGATCAAAGCGCAGATGCCCTTACATAGAAAAATCCGTATGGCGGATATAGTTATAGATAATGGATTAACAAAAGCAAGAACAAAAAAGCAGGTGAAGGAGATATGGGAAAAATTACAGCAAAAGACAAGAAAGTAAACGACGCAGAAAAAGAAAACGAAAAGGTTGTTAACGAGAAACAACCCGAGGCGGCTAAAAAAGATGCTAAACCGTCGGAAGGCAGTGACTCGGAACAGATGGACATTACCAAGCTTAAGGACATGAAAGTTTCCGAGCTTGGGAAACTGGCGAGGGACATGGGGATAAGCGGCGCCAGTACGATGAAGAAACAGGAATTGATTTTCAAAATCCTCCAGGGACAAGCTGAAAAACAAGGGCTCATGTTCGGCGAGGGGACATTGGAAATCCTTTCCGAGGGCTTCGGGTTTTTACGCAGCGCCAAATATAATTATCTTCCTTGCCCGGATGATATTTATATTTCTCCGTCACAAATCAGGCGTTTTGACCTTAAAACGGGTGATACCGTGAGCGGCCACATCCGCCCGCCGAAAGAAGGCGAAAAGTATTTCGCTTTATTAAAGGTGGAAGCCGTTAATTTTGAAAACCCGGAAAAATGTAAGGAGAAGATTTTCTTTGATAACCTTACACCGTTGTATCCGAAAGAACGGATCATTTTGGAGACAACGCAGGATGAGGTTTCCATGCGGGTTATGGATATGTTGACGCCGCTCGGCAAAGGGCAGCGGGCATTGATTGTCGCCCAGCCGTACAGCGGTAAAACAGTTTTGTTGCAGAAAATTGCCAATTCGATGATGATTAACCAGCCGGATATAATCCTGATGGTTTTACTTATCGACGAGCGCCCGGAAGAAGTTACCGACATGCAGCGCCACGTCAAAGGCGAAGTGATTGCTTCAACATTTGACGAACCGGCCGACCGCCACGTCCAGATTGCAGAAATTGTACTGGAGAAAGCCAAGCGGTTGGTTGAACACGGCCGCGATGTGGTCATTCTTTTAGACAGTATCACGCGTTTGGCCCGGGCGTATAACACGGTTGTCCCCCACAGCGGGAAGATTCTCTCCGGCGGTGTGGATTCCAATGCTTTGCATAAGCCGAAGCGTTTTTTTGGTTCCGCCCGTGCGGTTGATGAAGGCGGCAGTCTTACGATCATCGCCACCGCTTTAGTTGATACCGGCAGCCGTATGGATGAAGTTATTTTTGAGGAGTTTAAAGGGACCGGCAATATGGAATTACAACTTGACCGCAACCTTTTCCAACGGCGGATTTACCCGGCCATTGACATTAAGCGCTCCAATACGCGCCACGAAGAGCTTCTGATGCCTGAGAAAGACCTTCAGCGCATTTGGCTTTTGCGCAAAGCGATCAACGACCTTAATTCAGCCGAGGCAATGGAGTTATTGATCACCAAAATCAGCAAATATAAGAGCAACAAAGAATTCTTGGAAAATTTAAATAATATGTGATATGATTTGACCCTTACTGCGTGACAAGTTACACGCTACACGTGACATGTCATCTGTCTCGTGTTACCTGTCACCTTTTCAAAAAATAAGGGAGAAGAAGAAATGAAAGATAATCTACACCCCACATACGAAGAAACGACCATTACCTGCGCCTGTGGCAGCGTGATTCACACCCGTTCAACTAAAAAGAATGTCCGTGTGGAAATCTGTTCGCAATGCCATCCGTTTTTTACCGGTGACAAAAAGTTCGTCGACACTGCAGGGCGTATTGAGCGTTTCTCTAAGCGTTACAAAAAAACATAAGTTTGTTTCACGTGACAAGAGACAAGTGACATGTAACGTGTTGCTTGTTACGTGTCGCCACCAAAGTAGCAAATCAAACGCAGACAATGACCAAGGTTAAACGGATAAAGGGAGTTTGGCTGTTGTAGCAGTTTAACAACGTGCAGCCGTTCCTTTTATTTTTTTTAGGGTCATAATCTGCGTTTTTTAATGTATTGCACCCCCACCGTTTTGTTTCGTTCTTACACATTAACAAAACGAAACGTGGGGGTAAGTTCACTCAACAAACTTACGTTCGTCCTAACGTCCTTTGTAAGTTTGGAGTTCACTTATGGATCACATCGAGAAAAAACTAGATTCCACCTTAAAGCGTTTTGCCGAGCTCGAAGGGTTTTTGGCTGATCAAGCCGTTATTGCGGATAAAGGAAAATACCAGGAATTCGCCCGGGAATACTCCGAACTTCTGCCTATCGTTAATACTGCCAAAGAGTATGCGCGGTGTACCGGACAATTGGAAGAGGCCCAGCAGATTATTGTTGAGAGTAAAGATAAGGATCTTGTTGCGTTGGCGCAGAGCGAGCTGGTTGAATTGGAACAGGCCAGAGGCGCGCTTCACAAAAAATTAGAGGACCTCTTATTTCCCAAAAAGGAACAGGAAGACCGCAATCTGATTATCGAAATCCGGGCCGGCACCGGCGGCGAAGAAGCAAGTTTGTTCGCGGCGGATTTGTACCGGATGTACACGAAATATGCCGACTCCAAAGGGTGGAAGGTGGAGTCGATGAGCAGCGCTCCTTCGGAAACCGGTGGGTTTAAGGAAGTTATCTTTAGCGTCAGTGGCAGAGGCGCCGCCCATCATTTGCAATGGGAGAGCGGGGCACACCGTGTCCAGCGCGTTCCCTCGACAGAGGCCTCGGGCCGGATCCACACTTCCGCGGCAACGGTGGCGGTCATGTTAGAACCGGAGGAAGTTGATATTAAAATCGAGCCGAAAGATTTAAACATTGACGTGTTTCGTTCTTCTGGGCCCGGCGGGCAGAGCGTTAACACGACCGACTCGGCCGTGCGCATTACCCATCTTCCTACGGGAACCGTAGTCGTCTGCCAGGACGAACGCTCGCAGCTTAAAAATCGTGCCAAGGCAATGCGGGTTTTGCGGGCACGGATCATGGACAAAATACAGCAGGAAGATTTTGAACGGACCTCCAAAGACCGCAAGTCCAAGATCGGTTCCGGCGACCGCAGTGAGAAAATACGTACGTACAATTTTCCGGACCGCCGCGTGACCGATCACCGGATTGGATTATCCTTGTATAAATTAGACCAGATTATGAATGGGGACCTGCAGGAACTCTTTGACGGATTGATCAAGGCAGATGAGGACAAAAGGTTTAGCGAAGAGGCGCCAGAAAAATAATGACTGAAGACGAACAAATCTTAACGTCCCTTTTGAATTGCCGGAGAGTTGACCTTTACACCGAGCCGAAGAACCTGACGGATGAAGAGAGTAAAAGATATTTGGAAATGCAGGAGCGCCGCAGCGCCGGAGAACCGCTGCAGTACGTTCTGGGCCACTGCGAATTTAGGGGAATTAAGCTCTTCGTGGACAGGCGCGTCCTTGTTCCCCGCCCGGAAACAGAGCAGTTGGTAGAGCAGTGCATTCGTAATGTCCGTGAGGATTTCGGCACAGAGCACGTCAACGTCCTGGATTTAGGCACTGGATCGGGAAACATTGCGATTGTTCTGGCGAAGGAATTAGAAAATTGCCACGTCACCGCCGTCGACATTTCGCCCGATGCCCTTGAGGTCGCGCGGGCCAACGCAAAAAATAACGGAGTCGAAGACAAGATTACTTTTGTTTGCCGGGAGCTGGAAGCTTTTTTAGCTGGTACCGCGCCAGGGACATTTCACGCGGTTATTTCTAACCCGCCGTACATTCCCTCGGCGCAGTTGGCGCGTTTGCCGAAAGATGTCCAACAGGAACCCCGGATCGCGTTAGACGGTGGCGAAGATGGCTTAAAATATTTTCGGCAGATTTTTACGCTCGGGCAACCACTACTGAAACCCGAAGGATTAATTTTCTGTGAAATCGGTGACGGGCAGCGGCCGCTTCTTGAAGAAGTGTTTTGCAATTTAAATTTAAAGGGCTTTGATTTTATTAAAGATTACAATAAAATAGAACGCGTGGTGAAATTAAGCGTCAAGTAACACGCAACACGTGACACGTAACATGTTACTTGTTACGTGTTACCTGTCACGAGAATCTATCTGTGAGGCACAATCAATGGAAAAATTAGTCATCGAAGGCGGCAAGCCCTTAAAAGGGGAAATCAAAATTTCCGGATCAAAGAATACCGTCCTGCCGATCATGGCAGCGACGCTTCTGACTGATGAGCCGTGCATCATCCGCAACGTCCCGAATTTGCGCGACACCTTGACGATGATTAAAATCCTCAAATCGTTAGGAAAAAATGTTGAATACACCGACGGACGTTTGACCATCTTGGCCAACGGCAAGCTCAATCACATTGCCGAACATAAATTGGTTTCGACGATGCGCGGATCATTTTGCGTATTGGGCCCGCTCTTGGGAAAATTGAGGAAGGCGCAAGTCTCTCTTCCCGGCGGCTGCGTGATCGGTGTTCGTCCGGTTGATTTGCATTTAAAAGGAATCAGCGCCTTGGGAGCCAAGATCGAGATCGAAGGCGGGTACATCATTGCCAAAGGCGAACGTTTAAAAGGCGCGCATGTTTATTTAGGTGGAAACTTTGGTTCCTCTGTTTTAGCCACAGCTAATGTCATGATGGCCGCCACATTAACGCCGGGAGAAACGATCGTCGACTCGGCCGCGTGTGAACCGGAAATCGAAGAACTCACCAATTTTCTCATTTCCATGGGAGCGAAGATAAAAGGCGTCGGCTCACCGAAACTAACGATTGAAGGTGTCAAAGAACTTCACGGGGCGCACCATAAAATAATTCCCGACCGCATTGAAGCGGGAACATACATTTTACTTGCTGCGGCTACACGCAGCCCCATTGAGATCAAAGGTGCTGATTATTCTCATCTCATTGCTTTGGTGGATAAACTGGCCGAAGCCGGCATTCGTGTTATTGACGATAATGGGGTGATCAAAGTTAAAGTGAATCAGATCATCAAGCCCGTCAGTGTCACGACCTATCCTTATCCGGGTTTCCCAACGGATCTGCAGGCCCAGTTCATGGCGCTCATGTCGATGGTCCCGGGCGTAAGCATTGTCAGCGAAAAAGTTTACCCGGACAGGTTTATTCATGTCTCCGAGCTAAACCGCATGGGCGCTAATATAAGGAAGGAAGGCACCGTCGCGATTATCCAGGGGGTAAAAAAACTTTATGGCGCGCCGGTCATGGCTTCCGATTTACGCGCCTCGGCCGGATTATTTATTGCCGGGCTCATGGCTAAGGGCCGAACGGATATCAGCCGCATGTATCACTTAGACCGTGGCTATGAGAACATTGACGCGAAGCTTAAAGGAATTGGGGCAAAGGTTTGGAGAGAGAAAGAATGACTTTAGTGGTAAGCGGTAAGTGGTATAGCTTCTAACTAAAGAAGCTTAGTGGTAAACAAACGGAACCTTAAAAAGTTTTACATACCACTTACCACAAGCTTTTATTATCTTCTATACCACTAAGATTGATTTTTTTTCTGCAATACCACTAGGAAGAGCTGTTCAGCATGATTTTAATGATCGACAATTACGATTCCTTCACCTACAACCTCGTCCAGTATTTCGGCGAATTGGGGACGGAGCTAGAGGTGTACCGTAATGACGCTTTAACTCTTGAAGACATCAAGCGCTTGAAGCCGCAGCGGATCGTTATTTCCCCGGGCCCGGGCCGCCCCGAGTCCGCTGGTATTTCCGTCGATATCATTAAAAAATTTACCGGCAAAATACCGATTCTCGGCGTGTGCTTGGGCCATCAATGCATCGGTTACGCCTATGGCGGAAAAATTATTCAAGCCAAAAAACTTATGCACGGTAAAACGTCCATGATTAAACATGACAATAAAAATTTGTTTAAGGGAATTGAAAATCCCTTTGAGGCGACACGGTATCATTCGTTGGTTATTGAAAAAAAATCCCTCCCCGAATGTTTGGTGATAACCGCGGAAACTTCCGACCATGAAATTATGGGAGTCCAGCATAAACAATATCCTCTGTGGGGCGTGCAATTTCATCCGGAGTCAATCCTTACCCACGCTGGGAAAGATATTCTTCGGAACTTCTTAAAACTTAAGAAATGAACAGGTTTTCGTTGCTCGCCATTCGTTGCTTGTTGCTCGAACGAACGAGAAACCAGCGACTAGAAACGAGCAACAGAACTTCGCGATAAAGCCAATGAAAGAATATTTAAAAAAATTACAAGATAAACAAAACCTAAAAGAAGAAGAGATTAGAAGAGTCATGCATCAGATTATGTCTGGTGCCGCGCTCAAAGAAGATATCGCCATTTTTCTTTTGATGTTGCGCGAGAAAAAGCCGACGGTTGAGGAAATCACCGGCGCGGCGAAAATCATGCGTGAGTTTGTTGTCCCGGTCAAATCCCGCCACAAACATATTTTGGATACCTGCGGGACCGGCGGCGATAAGAAAAATACTTTTAATATTTCTACAGTCGCTGCTTTTGTCGTTGCCGGGGCAGGTATGATCGTTGCCAAACACGGCAACCGTTCAGTGTCCAGCAAATGTGGCAGCGCGGATGTCCTTGAGGCGCTCGGAATCAATCTTCATCTCAACGAAAAACAGTTGGGTGAATGTTTGGATCAAGTCGGCATAGCTTTTTTGTTTGCGCAAAAACTCCATCCAGCGATGAAAAATGTTGCTGCGATCAGAAAGGAATTGGGAGTAGAAACAATTTTTAATATTCTAGGGCCGCTCACTAACCCCGCCAACGCCACGCACCAGGTGATGGGCGTTTATCACCGCGATTATGTTGAACCGCTGGCGCATGTTTTGAAGAATTTAAATTTAACCCGCGCGCTCGTTGTTCACGGCAATGACGGGCTCGATGAGGTCACCACGACGGATATTACTTTTGTCAGTGAATACAACGGCCACGAGATTATTTCCTATGACATCGACCCCGAAGAGTTGGGGTTCAAGAAAGCTGAGCTAAAGGATTTAGAAGGCGGCGATATTAATCAAAATGTGAGCATCGTCAATAGTATTCTCGATGGAGAGCAAGGGCCCAAACGAGACATCGTTGTCCTTAATGCGGCGTATTCGTTATATACCTGCCAGCGGTCGCCCACGCTTCCGCGGGCGATTGACTTGGCAAAAGATGCGATAGACTCTGGCAAGGCAAAAGAAAAGCTGGAAGAATTACGAAAGTTTACAAATCAATGAAAAGAAATTTTCTAAAAGAAATCGTCGCCTATAAAAAAGAAGTCAATAAATTAAAGAAGGCTTATTACAAGACGCTAATTAATAAAATTGGCAAGGACTCTTATACGCGGTACTTTCTTTTTAAAAATGTCATTACCAAGCCCGATGCTATTCAGCTTATTGCCGAAATTAAAAAGGCTTCTCCGTCGAAAGGGTTGTTGCGCGAGGATTTTGACCCGTTGGTGGTTGCTCAAACGTATGTTAACCATAAAGCGGCAGCTATTTCCGTTTTAACTGAAGATAAATATTTTCTGGGTAAGCCTTTGTATGTAAAAAAAGTGGCCGATCATTTTAATGTTCCCGTATTAGCCAAAGATTTTTTTATTGATGAAGGACAAATTTATGAGGCCCGTGTTAACGGCGCCAGCGCGATTTTGCTTATTATGGCAATTTTAACCGATAAGAAATTAAAACAGCTGCAGAATATTGCCCATCAGCTGGATTTGGATTGCCTGGTGGAAGTGCACGATGAGGAAGAACTTACTCGTGCTTTGAATAATGGCGCCGAGATCATCGGGATTAATAATCGCAATTTACAGACCTTCGAAGTTAATATCAAAACCGCGCATGAATTGATTCCAAAAATTCCTAAAAGTAAGACGATTGTTGCTGAAAGCGGAATTACGTCGCATAAAGAAGTTGAAGAATTAAAAGCCCTTGGTGCGCATGCGGTTCTTATCGGCGAAACATTTATGAGGGCGACGGATATTGGAAAGAAAATAGACGAGATAATGGAGGAATAAATGACTAGGATAAAAATTTGCGGCATAACCAATTTAGAAGACGCTCAGCTGGCCGTTAAGTGCGGCGCCTGGGCGCTGGGTTTTGTTTTTTATAGAAAATCACCGCGGTATATTTCTCCGAGTAAAGTCAAAAAAATCATTGAACAGCTGCCGCCGTTTGTCACCAGCGTCGGTGTTTTCGTTGACCCCAAGGAAGGGGCGCTGCGCGATATCTGCCGTTTCACAGGTATCCACACGATCCAATTGCATGGAGATGAAGACCCGAACCTTTGCCGGCGGTTGGCCAATTTTAAAATCATTAAAGCTTTTCGGGTGGATGAAAATTTTGATTTGAAAAAAGTCAAACCTTACCAAGTTGATGCTTACCTGTTTGACACTTATCAGGACGATGCTTTTGGCGGAACTGGGAAGACTTTTAATTGGGATGTGGTCGGCGCGTACACTTTTGACAAACCGTTTATTCTCTCAGGCGGGTTAACTGCTGAGAATGTCCGCGCGGGAATTGATAAGCTCAAACCTTTCGCGGTGGATGTTTCAAGCGGAGTGGAAGCCTCACCAGGAATTAAGGATCACCGAAAGCTTAAAACGTTTATTGATGTCGTGAACTTTGAACTTCGTGACAAGTAACACGTGACAAGTGACATGTTACGTGTCGCATGTTGCGGGCCACGTTAATAAGCATTTGCTCATAAACTAATTTGACTTTAAAATTTTAAATCATTTAATATCAATAAGTTAAATTACATGCCCTTGTCAAATTCATTTTCATATGCTATAGTTAAAACTGAGCCGACAAAGGTAAACCCGGGGAAACCCGGGGACACAAAGCCGACAGGCCTAAATTGCTCATGACCGGAAAGGCCCGCTAGTCTCCCGTGGGATGACAGGGCATATAGGACGAAACGAAAAAGGTGGTCGAGTGGCAATACGGTGGCTGGGTTGCCGAAGCGCGAGTGAGGGTTGACACCTCACCTTTGCGGCTCTTCTTCTAAAATTATAATCCTCTATCGAAATTACGATAGAGGATTTTTTTTGAGTACGTGACTTATGGAACAAAGTGAACATAAGTCACTGTACGAAAAAATCCCGTACTTTGCGTAAGCAAAATATCGGGATTATTCCCCTCCCCGAAACGAAAGCGCTTTCTCCACACCCTTATTTTATCGGTAATAATAGTATATACTTTAATAGTAGAATTATATAATTACTGTATATACGAAGATGAAAATTTATCTTAATAAAAATAATATTTGTTACCGTATAATCTCAGTTTTTGTCCTTTTTAGTTTTCTTACCACAAGTATTATCCCACCCCAAACAGTCCAGGCGCAGGTGTTTGCTTCAGCTGTCCCCAATTTACCCATGCCGGGGACAATGGTGCCGTTAAGCCCGGTGTATTACCCTACCCTCGTTAAAGGAATTACCATTCATCCTGAAAACCCATTACAGTTTGATTTCATTGTTGATACCGGTGACAGCGGCCTTAACGGTGAAGACCTTAAGAAAGAAGCCAGTAAACTCGTCAAATATTTTCTCGCCACGTTGACTATTCCTGAAGACGAGCTTTGGGTCAACCTTTCGCCTTACGAGAAAAATCGTGTTATCACCGATAAATTTGGCCAGACGGAAATGGGCCGAGACCTTTTGGCGCAGGATTATATTTTAAAACAATTGACCGCAACTTTAATGTACCCAGAAGAACAACTTGGCAGTGAATTTTGGGACCGCGTGCATAAAAAGGCAAAAGAACTTTACGGCTCATCCGAGATCCCGATGAATACATTTAATAAAATTTGGGTTGTGCCGGATAAGGCGGTTGTGTATGAGCACGAGAAAAGCGCGTTTGTGATTGAGAGCCACCTTAAAGTAATGTTGGAGGAGGACTATCTGGCGCTGGAAAAAAATATTAATAAAGAAGATTTGGCCAAGGACAAGATGGATAAGCTTGATGTCAAGGTCGTCAGCGGACTAACCTCGGATATTGTCCGTGCGGTTTTGCTTCCTGAAATTGAGAAGGAAGTTAATACTGGCAAGAATTTTGCCAACTTGCGCCAAGTTTACAATTCAATGATTCTCGCCACGTGGTACAAAAAGAATTTGAAAGACAGCCTTTTGGGCCAGGTGTACATGAACAAAGGGAAAGTCAAAGGTGTGGATGTCAATGATCCGCAAATTAAAGAAAAAATTTATCAGCAGTACATCGAGGCGTTTAAAAAAGGTGTCTATGACTATATTCGTGATGATTATGATACCGACACACAACAGGTTGTTTCCCGTAAGTATTTTTCCGGTGGGGCAGGCTTCGAGAGGATTGATGAAGTATTGAAAGAGAAATCAGGTGATCCGGCGACGTTGACGGCTAAAGAGTGGGATAATTTAAAGCCGCACAGTGATAAAGCTATGACGGCTAGTGTCCTTGTGAATTTACTCGATAGGGGATTTGGTGCACAAGGTACTACTGAGGGAATGGAAGCAGAGCTTGCAAAGTTGGCAAAGAAAGGGCCTGACGCCGCCATGCTGGCAACACCAAGATCTGTTTTAAAAGAAATGATCCGCTCGCTCAGCGGTAATACCGTTGTGGATCCAGACCAAATTACCGAAGAAGGGCGTTCGATTCCCGGATTAGACCGGCACAGTTTGGAGATTACCGTAGAGGCGGCAAAGTATCATCATCAGGGCCAACTGCGTGATGACGGCGTAGCCCCGCATCTCAAGCATGTCTTGGGCGTGGCCTTGATTGTAGAATCTTTATTTAAGATTCAAAATGCAGAAGGCATTCCCACCGCCATGTTGCATGACACCCTAGAAGATTCTATCCTCCACTTCTCTATAGGGGAGACGTTGCCTTTATTTCCGCAAGATCGTCGAATAGAATTAGAAGATAAAGTGATCACCGAAGAGGAATACGGACAAGTTAAAGAGGATTTAAGGCGGCGGCTTGCTGGCGTGAGTTATGATGTCGAAAAAGTTCTCCGTTGGGTTGAAGTACTTACCAAAAAGAGCAATTCCGGGCAAGCTTTTAACGCAAAGGCTTATTTTGATGGCATCGTCCAGGCAGGTGCCGTCGTCATGGCCATTAAGTTGGCCGATAGGCTTTACAATATAATGGACAGCAACGCCTTAGTTAGAAATCAGATAAATGATCAATTTGTGGAACGCTATCTTTTAGGTACGCAAGATAGAAAAGGGACATTATATGAATTTTTTGAGATGATTTTACCTTCGACGAACAAGTCATTTGTCGAAAGCCTGCCTGAGGAAATGGGGCATATCAAAAAACAATTTAAAGCCGCATTTTTACAGTCGGTCTTGGAAAATTGGGGAAGGTTTAGGACTGTGAGTACAGCTGATGATGTCAGGAGTGTTGTGCGCCGCGTGGATGGAAGCCTCATTTTATCTTCATCAAATCAACCTAAGGAAATTTTGCAAGATGCTATTACCCAATTACAGGCGCCTGACCGGGCGATGCTGGGGCGTAACACCGGGGTTGTCATCGGAAGTATATTTGCATTAGGGGGCATATTGGCATTGCCATCATTGGTCGAAGATTACTTCAAAGATTATTCTGCACCGATACAAGGATCAGTTTCGGTGATTGAGAATATTAAAGGTGGAGCTGTGGATGTCCTATCACATGCTAAGTTAACCGAAGCAGATTCTTTTTATAAACGATTCGCATCTTCAGATCAACAAGACAAGTTAAAAGCCTTAGATGAGCTTGATAAAGCCTATTTCTCAACAGAGCAAGAATATGCCACTATGTTTAAATGGTTAAGTGACATGGCTTTTCGAGAGAGCGACGTCCTTTCAGGGGATTTTAATATCAGGTTCGGGGCTAGAGACACTTTGATCGCTTTAGCGAGAAATGGTAAAAGCACCGGGACGCTAAAAGCATTGCCGGCAACATTTATAAAAAGCATCATTTCCCGTCCTACCAACAAGGATCAAGTTGAGCTGGCAAGTTCTTTCCTTCAAAGCCTAGTGGAAGTAGATAGAAATGCGGTGATAGATGCAGTTGGTGAGAAATTGTTAGGTGAAAACGAGGTGGTTGACACATATTCTCTGATGGCTATCCGCAGTTTAATTCCGCAGCTTCCCGATGAAATAATGAATCTTCTTGAAGCTAGCTTTTCCGACGTTGATTTTCGATTTATTAAAGGGATTGTCAAACTTAAAGGGTATGACAGTTCGGCAATTGATCTGCAGAGTGATGAATTTCTAACTTCGGCGCGGGCGGCTCAACGGTTTATTGATGAGGAGCGAGCCAAGGGTCGTGATAGGGTTCAAGAGCAGTTGTATCTGCCCTTTGCGCCAGTGCGCGACTTAAACTTGCTCAACTATTCTTTAGCTGTGGCGATAGCAATGCAGGCGGATATCGCTCCTTATGGCAGGAATGATTTTGGCGACTTAGTTAAAAAGTGGTTACGTGATGTACACGTAGCGAAGTTTGAAGGCGATGCTTATTCAAGTGGGGAAGTAGGCGAAGCAATGATCTATTCTGTATCCGGAATGGAAGAATTATTGACGTATCTCGCCCACGAAGCAGTGCATAATGCAAAAATCTTTAATGAAATCGACCACCTTGCTCAAAATTCTGCTATCAGTGAATTTGTTGCGGATATAGGCGCCATGGCCTACGTTAATCCGTCAACTGTGTATTTTTTTAATAAAGATAGTTGTCATGGATGTTCTAATTTGACAAGTGAGACAGAATTAAAAACAACCAATCTCTATAATCGGCATGAGGCCGCACGACAATTGTTAAAGAAGGTTTCATTGGTTGATGGGGATTTTAATTGGCGCGTGTTGTGGCAGGCCGTCAAAGCAGCCAGAGATAAAAAATATAGTACTTTTGAAGAATATACCGAGAACATTCTCACTAATTATTTACAGCTAAAAACAGGAAGCACCAAGTCATTTGTAATTACAGCTACGGACCCATGGCTGCATCTCTCCGGCAAACAAATTAAGAACGAACTGGATGGGCGCGTTTACATTCCTTCCTTTGACCGTGTGCATCGAATTTTCGGCGTGTTTGGTAAAGACAATGAAACCGCCGGCTTAGTAGCAGAGACACAAAGGCCTGATGGGGCGATGCTGGCGTCAGGCGATGCCAAACGCTGGGCGCCCTATGAAGATTTTGACGGGGAAGTGGTTACCTTGATAAGTGATAAGAAAATGGATTCTCAGGATCCAGTATCTACGGCAATCGATTCATTAATAAATGATATTCGAGGGGATGCATCAAGGAAGTTTGTTGATAGTAATGATTTAGAAAGGATCAAATCAAGTCAACTGGTTAATTCCGTGGATGGAAAGGAAGCGCTGAAGATTATCCAGGAGGCATTTGATATGACATCACAAGAGACCAGCCGGGCTGACCCGAAACGGGTGAAGCCTTATTTTGGCCGGGGTTCCCGGACCCAGCGCGTGATCAAATATCTTCAACGATACGCTGTTGGCAAAGAAAACGCGAAGCCTCTCTCAGTAATAACGGAAGAAATGAACGAGCTATTAGTTGGTAAGAAACTGGGGGATAAAGATTTCAATGAACAAGATGCGCAATTAATACGTGATTTTGGATTTGTCGAAGATAATGTTAATGAAGCTTTGAAAAATTTATTTGAGGGAGAGAGTGAATTTGTTACAAGTAAGGGTATTAATTATGGCCGGACAGGCTCTGGAAGTAACACTAAATATTATTACACATATGACGAAATTGAAAAAAACCAGGCCGAAGATGAGGTCGCGAGCGAAGTAAAAGAAGAACCCCTGTTGCCCAAGGCTGATTCCCAACCAGGGCAGGAACGCAAAGTTGTGACTGTAACTAAGGTCTTTGCTGCACTGCTTCAAGGTGAATCGGTATCAATGAATGATTTGAACCAACAATTTACAGGTTTTCATCGAAATTATCTTTTGATTTTAAGAAAACTGGGGCTTGTCTTAAGCACAAAAACGGACAAAGGCGGTGAATCCTACGCATTATCCTCTATTGCCAGGAATAATAGCGGGAAGATACAGGAGGTATTAAAGGGTTTAAATGAGATAGGGCCACAAGATAGTATTTCTATAGATAAATTAGAAGCAGTCAGGCTCCGTTTGCAGGATATATTTGATCCTGAAATTCTGCCTGCGTTGGCAGAACTAACAGATGATGAAATCAAGAGTAGGATAACCGAGCAGAAACTGGAAGAAAAAATTAAAGAGGCAGTTCCTTTAACAAAATCGACTCTTAATGCCACTACCAAAAATGCAAGGTTTTACCATCTTCAAGCTATGACGGGAATTTTGTTTGATATGAAAGAGCGCATGGATATTTTTAGGGCGTTGGATTTTAACAATATACTTGATAAAACATTTTCTGAAATCATGGTCGCGCGGGTGAAACAGTGGCGGGAAAAGCAGAATGAGAATAAAGCTGACCGAGCGATGATGGCGTCTTTATTTGGTCTCGGTTCTGATGATCCGCGTGAGAAAACATATTTTCAGATTGCTGATTATTTTCAACGTTCTGTTAACGGCAAAGAAATGGCGATGTCACCTTCGGACATAGCTCAAAAATTGCAATTAAGCGTGAAAGATGTTGAAAAGGCGTTGAAAGATTTTGTGAGTAAAATTCCTGATCGTTACCACACAAAAGGCTCTGGTAAGAATTTAAAGTATTATTATTCACCTAAAATGGAGAAGCTGGCGGCCAGGCCGAAGACAAAAACTGAACAGCAGATGTTCGAGCAATTGAGCTTGGTTGCCAATGCCCCGTGGTTTCTGGACGGGCATAAAACGGATGTGGTCGGCGGGTTCCACAATGCCGCTCATTCTTTGGATGTGGCGCAAAAGGCTTACTGGAATGCCTTAGCCAGAGGCCGTTCATTGGACGATGCGATATTACTCTACCAAATAGGTATTGTTCATGATTACGATCCGGATAGAACACCCGGTTCTCCGGCAAGAGTTTCGGACACGCTTAAACTTCTTTCTAAATTTAGCGATAGTTTCCAATGGACCCCGCGGGAAAAGTTGATTGCCGAAGCGGTTATCAAGAGAAGCAATCATCCGTTTAAAGAAGATGATCTAGCTGAATACCTTAAAACACTTGAAGAAATTTATAAGGTAGCTGGAGCAAAAGGTCTGCAATTTGCGATTGAAGAAGCAGCCTATTTTACGGAATATGCCGATAAAGGTAGTGGCCAAATGATGGATGATTTTGGCGATGTCCTGGAACGCACCAAAGCTATGGCAGAAGAATTAAATGTAGTTAGCGCAGGCAAGATCAATGTGCAGGAATTCATCCGTGACAACATTGATTTTGTCAATACGATTGGTGCGGAGGATAGTTTTAAATTAGATAGAGAAGCTGTTCAACAGCTGCGCCAGAAAAATGATGCGATTCCACCTATTCCCTTTATGGAAACCAATGAATATTTGCAGATATTGACAGAGTATGAAGCCACTGCTTCTTATGCACGTAATTTTTATGCCAACAAAACAGGCTTTCAGGCGATCAAGGACACATTGGGTAATGGATTGGAATCTTATGATTCGGCCTTGGCCAAGGGAAAAGAAGCCGCCTCAAAAAGCCAGGCACAAAAACAAAAAGATCGGGCGATGCTGGCGGATGGCTTGAAAAAGCGGGCGGAGGAATATTTTCAAGAACTTAATAAAGAGGAAGAAGTGGAAGTTGTCCGCCAGGCGGTTGTTGAGGACCTCTTGGATTATATTGGCAAACAAAAGGAAGCCTCAATTGAAGAAATTATCAAGACTTTTAATTTACAGAGAAATAAAAAACTAGACCTCAATCAGCTACAGGCAAATATCCAACCCATATTTAAGATCCTTGCAAATTTTAAGAAAGATGCTCAGCTAACCGATGAAGAAGTGGCTTTTGTCATCGATGATGTGGCAAATATTTTGCAACGGCCGGATGTTGATAATCCAATCGTTGAAGAGGTCAATATCAAGTTAGCGCAAAGCCTTGATGATTTTTCTCGCACTATGAAAACGAAATGGGATAAATGGGAAGCTGTCCGAAGCCGAAATCCAAGGGTAGGAGTTAATGAGCTGTATGACTTTGTTGACTATCTAGACGGGGAGAGGCTTTACGGTACTACAGAAGAGATTCAGCAGGCAGCTGAAGAATCGTTAAAAGACCTAGCTCGTAACGCTGGTTTGGAGATCCAGGAGTTTGTCGCTGAGGTTAAGCGGTGGAAGAAAATTAACGACGATGAAATTATTTCTGCCACAGAACAGTTACCTCTGATTATGCGCGGGGATTCCCCATCGGATAAGACACTAGACTATTTGTTAAATAGGATACCGAAATTTAATCAAGGTGCCCCAGCAGCGCGCGACTCCGCCATGCTGGCAAAAAAAAAGAAAATCCTCATTGTTGATGATGAAGAAGATTTAATACTTCTTATTAAAAGTACATTGCCAAAAGGGAAATATGAAGTTGTGGAAGCTGCTGATGGCCTGCAAGCTTTAGAGGCTATTAGAACCGGGCGAATCGATTTTGTCATTAGTGATCGGCGTATGGGTGGCAGTGAAAGAGACGTTGAAATGCTCTTAAAAAATGTTAAGGAAGAATTTCCTTCTCTCCCGGTTATGATTTTAACCGCGGATAATGCTTCTGAACGTCAGAAACTTCAAGAGCAATTCCCCGAAGTTGTAGGTGTATTTGATAAATTGGAAGTCGTGGGCGATGATAAGGCAAAATCTTCATTCCTGGGAATCATCGAAGAGAAAATCGGCAACCATTCTGATTTTGCCATGACGGCGGAAGAGGTAAAGAATTATGTAATGGAAAAACTTAAAGAAAGACTTATCAATCATCCCATTACCATTGAACGCGGTGGCCAGGAAGTTCCATACGAATTAAAGTTTGAAACTAAGCCTAATCAACCGACGGTCCTTGTCCGGCTTATGCGCAATGGGAATAGGGTTGAAGTTTCCAAACCGATCTTTGAATTTTCAACAATCGAGGACGCTGTTATCGATCCGATATTCTTTGGGAAACCAACAGCCCAGGATCTTGTCTTTTTTAGTGGAGATGCTGAAGAAACAAAAAAGTTTTTAAATGATTCGGATAATTTTCCGGCGATCTATGACATCGTAAGTCCACTCAACAATGAATTTGCCGAAGACATGTTGCGACGTATATTAAGAGCCCTGCCGCCTTATGTATCAAGACTAGAGTATGAAGAAACAGAAGACGAAGCCGACCCCCAGACCCTTGAGAATATTTATAAAGAGTTTGAGTTTGTGCCAGCGGTCCCGGTTCCGGAAAACTCTACAGAAGTCTTACCTTCTGACGGATATGTCAAACTCAGAGAAGATGGACGTATTGTTGTAGATCCACAAGAACCTGGATTGGTGCCGGGGGCAACGGTTGATCTACAGACAGCACTTGATATGAAAATAAAGATAGCAAAGATTTTTACTGATGAATATTGTGTTTCTGGTCTCTATTTAAAACATCCCAATGGAAACGCGTATGTTTCTGGTGTTAATGCCTTGCGTATAGCACGCCAGTTCGCCGATAACAAAACAAGGTTGTCTGCCCCTGTAACGATGGTGGCCTACAAAGGCGCGGATCCTGACGAGGCCATGCTGGGCACAGTGGCTGTTGCTGAATTGCAGAGTTATGTGAGGATGATGTGGGATAAAGTTAGAACTTATAAAGACGACTCACCGTTTAAAATAGATTTTCTTGCCTTTCGAAACCAAGTTTATACCCAACCGGATGTCCGGCAACAACAGTTGGCATTTTTATTGAGAAATATTGAGTGGTGGCGGCAAGGGTTTCAATTAGGAGATGATACGCGCCGCCAGATTGCCGGCACACTATTTCGGGTTTACCGCATGACCAAAGACAATGAAGGTGATTTTAATAGGCTCATGAGAGCGCTTACGTTTACTACGGGTGCAATGGAAAGATATCATGCCGCACACAGCCGAGACGAAACTTTACGCCAATATCGGAATACTTTAAGCGGGGGACTGATATTAAAAATTTTATTACAAAGTAAGAATGTTAATGAGGCTTTGGAAGCCTTGCGTTTGTTATACGTTATGGTAGATAAACAACTTGTCGGTACGGATTTGGATGCTTTTTACAATGCTATTTACGGTTCAAGGCCGCAATTAGATTTGTTTGCCGCCTCGCGGGCAGTGCCGCGCATGGAGCAGATTATTTCCAGCCTCAAACAGGCTCATGGAAATAGGCCAAGGCATATAGTCGAGCGGCCACAAGAAATTAACAACATAGCTAATCGGATTGCTCTTATTGGTTACTTTGAAAATAAGGAAGAGGCTAGAAGAGATTTGTTGGAAAATTTAGGTTTTTTGCGCCGGCCGGATAAAGCGATGATGGGTGATGTGGCGGTAGATGTAAACACTATTGATGATGCCATCAGTATGTTGAATGAGGCGGCTGACAAATTTGTGGAGAGAAGAAAAGATACCGAAATTAGCGGGCCATACACTGATAGTGAATTGGATGGACTAATTGCAATTTTAGCCGACCAATACGGGATGATCGACTTTTCCGAATTTCCCGATTGGCAAAAATATCCTCTTTTACAGAAAGTTTCAATTATGCTCTCTTACTTATACGATTTAAAAGAGGCCGGGGGGAGGATGGATAAGAATATCGACTCCGCCATGTTGGCTAAGCAGATAGCAGGAGCTTTAGGAAAAAGTATTAAAAAAGATAACAAAACGTTCAATGTCGCTGGGGAAGAGTATGAAGTGGTTTCCCATTCTGAGCAACGATACGGCCAATGGTTATTTAGTATCGCTCTAAAAAGAAAAGACGGAACGCTCTCAAATTACGTCTTAGAGATGTTTATTGGGGATGAAAGCGATGAAAGTGGTAACAACATAGTTGGCGTTGTCAAAACACCACAGTATCACGGCTTATCTTTCGGCAAAGTCGAAAAGAAAGAACCGCCAACCCCACTTGCCGAGGATCTAGAAAGAGAGCTTTTGAAATATATATTTGATTTACTACCGCAGGGCGCGCATGTTGAATGGCATACCGGTCTTGATGGCTTAACCCGCCAGGAATTTTTAAAGGAATTTACGCCGCATGGATATGAAAATGACTATGAAAAAAGGTATATAAAATACGTCCGCAGGAAGGCGGATAATAAAATTGTTGTTAATCCGGGTGGTGAAATAAATGAAAGTGCCGCAGTTTCATTACCGCAAGCACTCAGGGAAGGAACAACCATCGGCAAACTTTTAGGCCCTAATTTTAAATTTATATTGGTTTTTACGGATATTGGTACAGGTAAAGATACGTATGGCACCGACGCTTTACATGCAGCTATTTCAAGAAGCGGAAATAATGAGGTCATCATCCGTGCCTACAAGGATGGTGGCCAATCCGATGAAGCGATGCTTGGCGTTAAAAAGGCATTAGTAGCGGTATTCAGTTTGGCTTCGATGTTGCCGGGGATAATTCTTGCGGAAGAGGGTCCGTTAAAGATACAGGATTCTCAAACTAGAAAAATTCTTTATAGTGATCAACCAGGGCAAGCTAAAGGGCCGGGGGTTTTAGAACGCAACTGGAGGGCATTTCGGGACGGTGATATGAAGGAATTCGGTAAGGTGGGTGGGGCCCGTGTAAAATTTTTGTTCAGAGGGAAAATTTTTGGAGTTGGGATTCAGGGCAATTTGGGCGGGTCTGAAGGTCAAAAACAAAAAGTACAAGATAATCAGCCCCAGAATAAATTACTTACTCCCGAAGAGCGTGCCGAAGGGATAGCAGATAAATTTATAGAATTGATTAAGCGTAGGGATACGCATGCTGAACCTAAAGGCAAAGACGGCGCCATGTTAGCCACACGGACATTTGCCAATGGCCAGTTAACTCTTTCAGTGAAGAAAGCATACGAAGAGAACAATCCCAGGGTAATTGATGATGTGAAAGTGACTGTGCAAAGGACAGGGCAGAAGGTTACAGCGACAACTACGGTGAACGGCCGTTTCCGTTTGAACCAGCCTGCCGATGCCGTTGCCGACGAGATTATCAAATATCTTGAAAAGTACATTCAAAGCGCGCCCCGCAGTATTTATGACATGGACGCCCTCCTCAATCACATCGATGCCTTGAGCCTGGGGATAAAAGGTGCCAAAGAAGACCGGGCGATGATGGGTTATCGGCCAAGTTACGATAGAATTAACCGAAGGATACCAAAGCTAGAAAAGGAATATGCGGCACGTACTTCAGCAGGCAAACCATTAAGATATTACAGGATTGTTTTTGATGTTTTTGCGGAAGCATTAGCGAGAAACGGCAATGAACTTTCCCGTAAACAGATTGCCAATTTGCAAAACAGGGTGGAAGCGGAATTATTTCCCATTTTACCCGAAGAAGAAAAGTTTTTGTTTAAACAAATATTCACTGATCCGGATGATAATTTAGCTTATATACTTACCTCATTTCGGGCAAAAAAAGAAATATACCACGGCCTTAATTTTATTGAAGGGATATCACCCCGGGCTTCCGCTTTGTATTCTGCAATCCTTGCTCAAAAAGCCAGGGCTTTACCACGCGCCGATAAAGGTGCAGTTGATTTTAATGTGTTGGTTAAGGCAATTTCCGGCTATGCCGGGTATCTAGATAAAATTTTCGCTGATTCAGGCAAAAAAGAGGAAGCCAAAGCTTACGCCGGCGTGCTGATTAGCGCGTTACTGGCGGTGCCGAAAGAAGAATTAAGTGCAGAGGCTTATCAAAAACGGTTGAACAGTTGGATCGCACGGCTTAAAAAGAAACAAAGTAATATTGAAGAGATTATTTTAAAATCGCTTGAGCTTCTTGCGGAAGATTATAATTTTGCGGAGAGTGATAATTTGGAAAAACCAAGGCCGGACTTTTTAGCTTACACCAAAGCAAGGCCCGAAGAGGTAATACAAAGCCTCATGATTGCTAATAATGACAAGAGGTTTCATAATCCGCCCATATCATATTTTGACCTTCTTTCCGGATCTTCTCATGCCCGAAACTATTTGAAGTTATTTCAGGGCGGCAATTTAGAAAAAATTAAAATACCTTTGGCGTATCTCATGCAGCGGGTGGGTTTCAACCCTGATGTTGACTCAGCGATGATGGGAGAGAGCCCAGCAGAGAAAGTGATCAACGCGAATAAAATAATTGATAATTTCATTTCTAGGTTTAAAGAAGAGAATAGCATAATTGTTTGGAAAAGTAGGAACGGCTTTGAGCGATTGAAAACCGCGTTGAGGACAATGTTAGATACGGAAATATCTGATAAAGATTTTACGGCATTTACCAAACGTGCTGAGGTGTTAATTGATTTGATGAGTAAACACAAAGAGGAAATCATTAGTACTCCCCGATTAACGGCAACGGCCTTTCCTTTTGTCGATGACTTGTTAGCATTCACGATTACGGGAAGTTATAGTGAGGACGAGCTTACACGTATGGCAAAGGTCTTAGCGCAACGATCCCCACGCGGCTCAGCATTATTGTCGATGTTTTTAGGTGCGCATCTACGCAGTCAACTTACCTTAGAAAATGATTTGATTGATGCCGAGTTGATCCCCATTGCCTTATCGGGATATATGAAACATCTGGATAAACTTTTGGACAGTCACGATCCAGCTAAGGATCAAGAGGCCAGAGATTATTCTGCTGCGCTTATTAATGCGCTTTTGGCCAAGCCCGCTCAGCACACAGACTATGCAGGGCTTTTACATAAGTGGTTTGTGACATTACAGGGAGAAGAGTACAGTATTGCCAATCCTGGGGCTATTGTCAAAAAAGCGCTGGAAAAATTAGCCAAGGGAATGGACCTGAGAGTTTTGCCGCAATTTTTAACCTATCAACGGAC
>CAZVZR010000028.1:0-29035 GCA_964630825.1 uncultured Planctomycetales bacterium
AATCAGCCGGCAACATATCCGGTGTAAACTGCAAGCGTTGAAACTTTGTCGCAATCGTTGATGAGAGGACCTTAACAGCTGTGGTCTTTGCCAAACCTGGGACCCCTTCCAACAGAATATGGCCGTTTGCCAAAAGCCCCACCATCAACCGCTCCAAAAGATATTTCTGGCCGACAATTACCTTTTGCACTTCCATGAAAATAGCTTCCGTAAATGCACTTTCCTTTTTTACTTTTTCATTAATTAAAGAAATATCGCTACTCATCATCTTTAGCCTCCTTCATCTTGTAAAAAGCTGATGTGTGATAATTTTACTGTAGATAATATTATAATTTACGGATAACAATTTCAACTGAATCGTATGAGCACGCCGGCAAACACAAAAATTTTATTTTAGCCTCAGCTAAAATAAACATCAATGCGTTCAACTTTGCGGTCACGGATGTCAGTCGAGTAAGGTGGTGTAATGGACGACCCGGGGATAATGACAGGCCGTTTAAGGTTGGGATAGGTTATAGAAACCTCCTTGATAACTGGTTTTGCTTGCCCGAAAATATCTTTTCCTTTGGGATTATGATAAACAACAAGAGTCTTTCCCAAAAAATTAAAAGCGTACGTCTTTGACGGCAAAGTAATTTTACCCCAACGGCCCGCTTGATTCAAGAAATCAATTGTCGTTTCTTTTTGAGTAAATAACCAGCCGGGTAACGTGGGACGAAAATTTAAAATAAGTTCTCCTTGGGCACTAAGGGTAAAAGGGTTCTGGCCGATGCTCATTAAAAGCCATATATGCAAAAACTCAGCGGTACTTCCCGACAATCTGGCAACAAATCCCCGCCCGTGAAGCGATTCATCACTATGGGCGCTACTGACGATAAAAGAACTGTTTTCTAAAATACTGCGTCCATAACGCTCGGTGTTTTGAAAAGGGATGAGCACATTCTTAAAATTCTCAAAAAAGTCTTCATATAAACCGCTGCGCAACAGCTCAAGAAGGAATTTGTACTCCATATGCAGCCAAATCGATTCATTTTCCAGCCAACCGGGTGGAAAAATATGGCAGCGCCCGATTTCTTCCGATTCATTGGCCAAGTCGGCGTTTACTTTATACATTTTAAGTTTCTGGTCATACAAAGGACTTTTTCTCACTTCCCTATAATATGACTGCGCCTCTTCGGGACTGGAAGCCACGCGTAGCGCATGGACATACCCTTCCAAAAATAGTGGCAAATTAACTCGTTCAAATTCCTTCGGCCGTACATAAGGCTTAGGCTCCGAAGAGGGTTTATCAATAACCTGAAATTTCTTTACCGAGTGATAAAAATAGGTTACCAAAAAACCTTGCGGGTTACGTGCTTTTGATATAGCTCCGTTAGTTTTATTAATAACACTTTCCAGAAAACTTTTTATTTCACTGATACTAATTTGCTTTTCCTCGCCTTCAACTCCTTGGCGGATTCGTTGACGGTAGTGCTCTTTAATGTCGTTGGCCTTCATCCAGCAAGCAGAAGGATCCGCTTCCAAAGATAATATGTTGCTTAAACCAGATATGAAGGTTGCTAATTCCTCAAAAACCATAATGGTGCTGTTATCCTCGACATTCAATTTTTTAAAAGATTCAATAAGAAAAAGGCATAGCCTTTTTAACTCCAATGTCTCGGATAAAGACGACCCCAAAAGGCCAGGCAACCCATTTAACGCGTCGTACCAATTAGGTTTGTCAGCCTCCATTTCGATTCCGATACCACTGGGGTCAAGCGAAGCAGCTTTATTAGCGACGACGCAAAGAAGCTTACACAAAAGGGTTGTCTGGTAAACAGTGCCTTCACCTTTTTTTGATTTTAACACCGGTGATGCTTTATTAATGTTGATTTGCGCGCTCCCATCACAGACAGAAATATATTGACGAACTCCTTTTTCGGTTAAAACGTACCTTTGGTCCCGAGGTAAAACATAATGTGCATTGTGATAAAACGTAAATGTCTCGCGTTCAATAAGCAATCCACGTAAATCTTCCGGGTACAGCGCCAAATAGCTCTCAAGAAGATCTAAATTATACGTCCAATGGTCGCTCCAAAAGCCTTCGCCGTGGCTGGCCATCTCCTGTTTCTGGCTCACCCCGAGGATCTGCCCAAGAAAATCTTTTAGAGATGTTTTGATTTTCAACTGATTTTGCTGAATAAACTTTAAGAGCTCTCCCGGCAAGAAAGATTTCTTAAAAAATCCCTTTAACTGCTCACGGCTTTTCTCATCAACGTTTTCTCGAAGGATACTCTCTAATTCTTTTGTCGCTCCGGTATTAAATGCCATCCCTTGAACAATAAGTGGATTATATCCATCGGCTTGGATAAGGTTAAGGAAACTGGTAATATGGCCATCCTTGACGTCCGCGTTAAAGAAAGCATCATTGCGACGATTTTGATTTACGTCGCGGTAATTCCCGTTACCTTGTGAATAAAAGGTCGGGCTAAGCAAGAAATAATTGTAATCCCGTTCCAAATCACCATGCTTGCGGCTAAAGACATTTAGTGAGGCGACGCCTTCTTTTGCTTTAACAGAAATCGGCAACCCGCCGCGCAAAATATTATCCAAAAATGTATACCCGGCGTATAAATTAAAACTCTCCGAAGAACTGTTGGTAAAAGCAAAATTGCGTATTTCCCGAATGAGCTCACGGTTTCTCTGTTCTTTTTGCGCAACAAATTTACCTCGGCTTACTTCGGCAACTATCGTATTAAGTTGCTCAATGCTTAAAGCATACCCAAAGAGTGAAACTAACTCATATTTTTCATGGGACTTAATAGTTGCTTGCGAATAGCTAAATGCTGACGGAGTTCTGTTTTGCGCTGACTGTGTAGGCGGCAATTTAAAATCAGCTTTAAGAAAATTTTCTGGGGCCGTGAAATCAGATATTTCACCAAATATAACTGCTGGATCAATAATTGTAGTCAATAACCGATCACCCGTGGAGGATGGATTAAAGCTAAAAAAGAAATTGCCTTCCTTAATATGTTTGACCTGCGAAGTATCGGCCACTTCAACCTTTAATTGATAATACGGTGCCCGATTTTCGCAGTTGCGCACGTTAACCCACGCCTCGATTGTCCGCGAAAGATTCTTTAATAACCCGTCGGTAAAGCCATAGGGAACCATGACCGGCATACCATCAATGATTTCAAAGGAGACATTTTTTTTCTTAAGGTTCTTTATCGTAACCCGCCGGATTAAAGCGGCATACGGCTCTTCCGGAAGCGTAAAAT
Organism: uncultured Planctomycetales bacterium; assembly: GCA_964630825.1. Lineage (GTDB taxonomy): Bacteria > Omnitrophota > Gorgyraeia > Zapsychrales > Zapsychraceae > CAZVZR01. The sequence continues at coordinate 3,261 of CAZVZR010000028.1, forward strand.
AGTTTACTTCTACCGACAAGCCGAGGTCTTCATTTACTTCTTCCAAAGTAAGGTCCTCAGCCGTAATAACCATGCGCTGGTTTTTTTTAAAATCGGTGCCTTTTAAATGGGTTTGAAAAGGTTCCCAATAAATTACCTTACTGCCCATATGTACTTTGATAAACGTACGAAAGCCTTGCAAGGACGTTAAGCGGTAGGCTTTATTAGCGGGCTGAAATTCCATCAAAGCTTTATCTTTAGATTCAACGCCGAAACTGGCAATACACTGCCCGCGGTTAACATAAAAAACCCACATCGGCGTTCCCCATATTCCGGCAATCCCGGGGAAGAAACTGCTAAATGACTTCGCCTGGTTATAATTGTCGATGACGAATTTACCTTGGCGGTCGAGCGTGTAGCTAATCGGAGATTTTATTTTCGTCTTTCCCATAATCTGAAGGTAAATTCGATGGCCTTAATTTTCTAAAAACATTGTAATAGCCCGAAAATTTTGCAAAAAGATAATCCTCACGGTCATCTTTGTCGTTTAACCGGACCCGTTTTAATTCATAAAGATCTTTGTTCAAGCGATCAGTGCCCCGGTTAGTTGTACACGCTGCCGTATAACCGGCCTCTTTCAAAAGCTGCTTCGTTAAATCACTGAATCCACCGATAGGATAACAAAAAAGGGCAACCTTCGCACCTAACAATTTCTCCAGAATCAGTTTACTGTTTTCAATTTCATCTTTCTGTACTTCTTTATCCAAACTTGGTAAATACACATGATGTATCGTATGGCTCCCAACGTCAAAACCATTTGCTGCCATCTCCCGCAGTTGAGCCCATGTTAAATACCCTTCCTTATCAAGTTTCCCCGGAGGAATAAAAATCGTCGCCGGGAAATGATACTTCGCAAGTACCGGGAATGCATTCATATAATTATTGGCATAACCATCATCAAAGGTAATCACAACACTTTTATGAGAAACAGGTTGATTATGGATACTGGCATCAACAAGTTGATTTAAACTGATAATCTCATAATTATGTTTCTTTAAGAAATCCATCTGCCACTGAAATTTTTGCGGGGAAACCCAATTAAGCTGCGCGGGGGTAACCGCCTCAACATTATGGTACATGAGGATCGGAACCGTATATTGCCCCGAAAGCCACGCCATGAAAGAACTTGTCAACAGCGCAAAGGCGCATCCCAAAACTACGAAAAATCTCTGAATTTTATTCATTCTACAATGAAGACAATGCTTGTTTAACAAGATCGCTGACTAACTTATTGTCCGCTTTGCCGGAAACTTTCGGCATTAACACTTTCATCACCGTGCCCATATCCTTCATTGATTGAGCGCCGGATTCTTTGACCGCTTCCTTAACGATCTTGGATAATTCTTCTTGGGAAATTTCTTGAGGCAGATAACTCTTAAGAATAGCCAGCTCAGCTGTTTCTTTGTCGGCTAAATCCTTGCGCCCGCCTTGCTCATATTGGGCAATGGACTCCTGTCTTTGCTTGACCTGTTTCTTTATTGCAGCAATCACATCGGTATCTTCAACTTTATCGACCTTTTTTTCAATACGCACATTTTTTATCTGCGCCCGTAAAAAATTCAAAGTGGATGAGCGCAGGGAATCCCTGGCTTTCATTGCTAAAACATAATCCTGATTGATTTTTTCCTCTAACATTTTATCTCCCTTGAATAAACGGTTATGTTACATTAATAATTTTGTGCCGAGAATTTAACCCTCTGACAATTTCAATATTCATTTTACGCGTCTGAAAATGTTCAGCCAGTAAACCAATTACCGCTTTATTAGCCTTACCGTCAACTGCCGGTGCAGTGACGTACACTTTATATATCTCTCCGTCTTGAATAATCAAATCCTTCTTCGCATGGGGGATAACCTTAACTTCCAGCTTCATACCGATGGCAAAATCATATCCAGCGCATTAACCCTTAACCAACGCTTCGCTTCCTTAAAATCGGGAAATACTTTTTGAACTTTCTGCCAGAATCGTCGGGAATGATTCGGGAAAATTAAATGGCATAGCTCATGAACAACGACATAATCAATTACCTTTAACGGCGAGAGAATTATTTGCCAATTTAAATTTATTGTCTTGGTGTGGTAATAACAATTACCCCAAACACGTTTCTGTGTACGCACGGCAATCTTTTTGGGTGTAACACCTACTTGCCGCGCATAATGAAAGATCCGCCCCCCCAGAATCTCCTGCGACTGAGTTTTATACCACTTTATCAGCAATTTCTTAATCGCAGCCTGGGGATTCTCTGCTTCTAAACCTCCCCGAAGGTAAACATGCCAATTTTGCCCATCAAAATCAATCTGTGGCCGCACACGATCATGCTGATGGACAACTACTTTATGCTTCTGCCCCAAAAATAAAAATTCATGCCCATGGGCGAATTTCTTTTGATTTAAAACCTCTTGTTCTCGTCGCATCTGCGCAACTTTTTCTATAATCCATCGTGCTTTATCATTAATGAAACGGTGAATCATATCTTCCTTGGCATTAAGCGGGACTGAAACTTTAACCTGCCCCTTCCGATTGACTTGAATCTCCTGGCTTCGCCTTGATGGCGACCGCCTCAGCAAATAAAAAATTGTTCCCTCCTTGGTGAGAAGGGAACAATTTTCCTGGATAATCCTTTGGGGATTTTTCATTTTCCCGATGGTGCTTTCGACAGGAAAAAACCTTTTTTAATCAACGAAGGTCACATTAATCTTAACTGGTTCCTTCGATTGTGGCGTGGCTGTCGTCTGTTCATGAGACTCGCCTTGGGCATCCTGATATTTCTTCATGTCGACTTTAACAACTTCTCCGTTTTTTATAAAATAACCGTTATTACCCAAAATCAAACGAACGCGGTCTTGCTCTTTTAAAACTTCTGCATGTGCCCTCTGCGCATCGATCCGGAAGCCCTGCATTTTACCTTTTACAAGTTTCAGATTTTCACGATAACTCGTCAACCATGAGCGGGCTTCTTGCATATCCTTAACGTTCCCAGAATAATAGTCCAATTTTGATTGAAGCGAACCGACTTCCTTGGCGAATTGGGTATTCTTTTCTTCCAAAAGGGCAATCGTATTTTCCAGTTTTAATTTTGCTTCGGCTATTTCAGCAAGTTGCTTCTGTGCGGTGTCTTTAGTATCTTGAACTTCCTGTTTAAGTTTAGAGTTTTGATTATTAGCGTCGGCAAGTAATACCTCGGATTGATCTAAAAGCACTTTTGTTGCTTCCAGTTCATGTTTTACATCATGAAGCAAAGCTTCATTTTCAATATACAAAGCTCGGGTTGCCTCCAACTGTGTCTTGACATGCACCAATTCTTGGTTTAAACCAAAGGCAAGCGTTGCCTGCTGATTAGTCACGCCGTCCATGTTCACCTTAAACACGGTCATGTCCTTTCTAAATCCATGTGAAAACCAAATCATGACCCCATTGAGCGCAATAAAAATAGCAACAAAAGAATATTTTAAAAACGGTTCAAAGCGTTTAATTTTCGCCGATCGAAATTTTTCTTTATCGAGCCTTTTCTTCAATTGCTCCGAAATATACTCGGATGGCTCGACAAAATTAACACCGCACAGATATTTTTCTTTTGCAGGATCTGTTTTCCTAAACCACACTAGCCGCCCGGCTTCCGGAATAAAATTTCCAGAGCCAAGCTGAGAATTAAATTTTAATACGCATGTGTCGTGTGGTTCAAAATTTTTGTCCAACTCAACTAACATTCCCGTCGCACTGATGTTGCGGATGCGGCCCTGCCCGCTATGGCCATTGCCGGCAATACTCCACAATACTCGCTTATTTTCTTTAATACGAAAATCCCCGCGCGCATCTTTTGAAAGGTTTAATTGAGAATTATCCATATTGTCCACCTCCATGTGATTATATTAATATAGATATTTATATATATAAATATTATATAAAGAATAGGTCAATAAACAAACTCTTTTTTAAAAAATATACACCCGATACGGAATTTTTGCCGGGTCTGGGAAGCCAAAATGGCTTTGAATGTCTTGTATTTTTTTCAAAATAGGGGCTAGTTTTTCAGTTTCATTTAAACTCTGATAACTTAACCCCAAAAGATAATAAGCCTGATAATAACCCATATTAAGATGGTTCTGAACAGTAACTTGATTCAGTTGTGGCGAAGTGACTAAAATACGATTATAAAGCGTAGCCGAATATTGAATGTAACTCAAAGTGTTTTCTACCCGTAATGACAACCCCTGGGTTAACGCTTCTGCCGCCTTCCGACAATCTCCTTTTTGAAAATAAATGAGCCCCAAATTGTAATAAGACCAAAAGAAATTCTTGTTTATACCAATTGATTTCTCGTAAAGGGTTTGAGAATGCGCGATGTCACCTGAATAATAAAGGCAATAGGCCAAAAGCGCCGGGGCATCCCATCGTTCAGGCATATAGGTAACCACTTTTTCAAAGAAATCCCGATAATGATTCAGTTCATTCCTGGAGGACACAGACTGCGGAGAATTTCCAACCTCTAACAACGACTCAAACGATGCCGGTAAAAGATGGTTTAACGTCCTGACCTTTAATCCGAGAATTATTTTGTCATAATCAACCGAAAAGTGAATGACAAGAAAAAGCAAAAGATACAGCGTCACGGCTCGGGTCACAACCATGAGAATAAACTTTGTACCTTTATTCTCCCGCACGCCCACCTTTGTTTTTTTCAAGACAGCCATCCCTTTTAAACAGCCTTTACCTTATAAAATCTTCTAAACAAATAAATCAAATAAACAAATGTTCCATAAAAAAGCCCTATCATAAAAACATCGAAGCATTTACGCCACATGGCACCGAAACTAAATACAATCGTATTCTCGCCAGCAGGAACCCAGATGCCTTTAAATGCAAGATTGCTCTTATAAATAGGGACCTCTTGTCCATTGACGTACGCCTTCCAGCCCCGGTAATAACTGTCGTTATAAACAAGGAACTTGCGGGCGTCAAAATGTACTTTTAATTTCACCTGGTTCGGCTCATACCCAACAACAGAAAAGTTTTTATTTTCCTGGGTTATAATTTCTGCCTGCTCTCCCATCCATTGATTTTCCTCTTCCTTTTCGGAAGAATTTTTCTCCGGGCTTGAAACAAATGCCACATTCGTATTTTCTGCGATGGTCCGTTCAACTAATTTCAAGGGCGGATCCTTTTCAGGAATTGAAAAAATATGATCGTACACCATAAACTTTGTTTGCAAATATTTTTGCCAAACCACAGGCTCAAGGCGTTGAATAAAAAAATACGATGACCTTACGCCAAACCAAAAATTGTATAACTCCACGGCTATTTTTGAGGATTTCTCATTGTCCTTTTTAGGTATTTCCACAATCTTTTTTATGTCTTGCTGATAAGGAACCAAGTTTTGAAGGTACAAGTAACGCCGAGGGCGCTCATAATTGTAAAACCCCTCGTGCTTCGGGGCATTATGATTCAAATAAAAATAAACTTCCATTGGCTGAATGATAATGGCTATAAAACAAAAAGCCGGCAGCAGAAATTTATTTTCATGAAAGAGATCTAATGTATAGCAAATAGCAATGACATAACTTAAAACAACTGTTAAGTAACCGGTAACAATCATTCCTTGCTGAAGGAATATGAAAACCGCAAATCCCACATGGATCACACTAATAAATACGATCCACCATGCACGCTGGCGGCCTTTGGGAAGCGCCAAACCCGTAACACACTTAAAATGCTGCGCGCACACCAAAATATAAACAGGGAGAACAACCAACCATAAAAAATACTGGAAATTCCTCATATATTTAAAATAGAAAACATGCTCATAAAAGAATTTGTACAACGGTGTCGCCTCATAAAGGCCCAACAAATAAAAAAAGCAGCCAAAAACAGACAATGTCAAAATTAAACGATTCACCGGAACAACTAACCCCAACAAAAACAATATGTGCACAAAAAATGGAATATAAAAAGCGCCCACACGAATATCCTTTAAATTGGCAAACAATTCGTTCCGCAACGTTGGCACGATTATGCCTCCCTCCTCATAAGTCTGCAAGGCGACTTCAACAGCATTGAGGCTTTCAACTTTCTGGTGGCGGATGGGCATAACAATATCACCTCTTTTTGCCTCTTGCTGAAAGAAAATACCCGGAAGCAGAGATACTGCCAATAAAAGAGCGCAAAAAAATACAAATAACTTATTTTTTCGAACAAACAAAAAACAATTCTGTAGAAATTGACAAAACGTTTTGAAATAAAAAATAATAAAACATCCGCCTATTCCAATAACCATACTCAAGAAATAAAACGGCAAGTATGTTGTCACAATCAGCATTAATGAAAATATTATCCCCAGCAGAAACGGCTTTTCCGGTCGCTGGCCAAAGGCGATGACAAAATAAAAAAACCAGATAATAGGCGTATATTGAAACATAAGAAACGAATCAAAAAGAATAGTTGCTAAAGAGGAAAACATCAGAAGAATTGCAGAAACAAGGGCCGCGTTGCTATTATGGAAAATTAACTTTGCTAATAAATAAAAACCCAACATCCCTAAAAAATAGTAAAACATAAGGAATAACATATAAACAATAGTGTACGGTAAGCCAATCTTATAGAAAATAAATATTAAGCAGAAAAAAGGATTATACGAACCAATCCGGCGGGCAAAAAATTCAGTTGGGACACCCATGTCGCGCGTCGGATCCCACATCGGATAAGTCCCGCGGCCAATGGAATCGACAAAAAACTTAAAATGTTCATAATAGGGAACTGCATCGCCGGAAAGGCTCAATTTACCGGTTAGAAACCCGTGAAAGGCAACGTACCACAAAACAAACGCCAATAAAAACAGCGCCCGCAAAGGGTCCGCAATAAAGAATCTCTTGATGTTATTGATAATTTGCCTCATTGATACAAAACTAGCAAATTCGGCGGGAAAAAATATTTATTTTAAAATTGAATTTAGGATGCTGTCGATTAAAACTTTTTCAGGTTTAGATTTCTGTTGTGGTTCGGCTGCTGGCTGACCGGAAGAGTCCGTCTTCCCATCAGGATTCTGCCCTTCTTCCTTAATATCCAACGCCTTATAAATTGCCTTTTGCAATTCTGACTTTCCTTGCGAAGCAACAACCTTCTTTCCTATCGTTTCCAGGTCAGGATAAAGCCGAAAAGCCATTAATGGCCCCTGGTACCTGCGAAACGGAATATAAACTCTTTTTTGTTCATCAACCAAAGAAGAAAGCGCGTTGACGGACTTAATCATCATTTGAGAAATATCCTCCGGGATATATAACGCCATATCAAAAGACATATTTGAATTCAAATCCATGGTTCCCATTGTTTTTATCAAAAATCCATCAGCATCAATTTCTGCGTTTTGCAATTGTGCTGTCCCGTTTTGAAATACCGCATCGGCAACGGCTTTATTTAAAATAGTGTTGGGTCGAATGAGTTTATCTTTGTACTGATCGGGCAAGTTAGAGAGGACATCCTCATAAAGATTGGGAATGATCGTTATTTTGCCCAAAACTTGCTTGAGAATATTAACATTACGCAACTGCCCTTCTTTAAGTTCAAACAAGGCTGTCCCTTTTAAGCTATGCATCAAGTCATCCGGATTTTTTCCCAAGCCTGACGCTTCTACGTGCCCAAATAATTTACCGACAATCTCCACGGGCAATTGCTTAATTGCAGCAACTTCAGATAACTGCAAACTTTCAATCTGCGCCTTCAAAGCGATCTGGGGATTTTGCAGGTAATCCTGGACACTACCTTGGGCCGAAACCTTTCCATTGGCCACATTCAAAGATAAGTCCTTAAAAGTAATGACCTTTTCCGTTGCCTCAAAATCAGCATCAATATTTTCAATCGGATACAGAAGGCTTCTTATTTTTACGCGTGCGTCCGCCAGTTGCCCGTGGGCAGTCAAAGTACGCAGGCCGGTTGCCCCAGCTGTCAGAGTATCAACAGTAGCATCCAGCTGTCCTTGCATAGAATCTTCCAACCCCATATTCTTCGTTTCCGGCAAGCTATCAAAAAGGCGGGTAAACGAAATTTTGGCTAAATCTGTTTTTATTTTGACACCCGTCAAATGTATTTCCTGTGAGGTACCATCAATTTCCAACGAACCATTAAAAAATACGTTCGGATTGTCACTGAAAACCTGGAAAGATAATCCAAATGGCGACGTACGCCCAAAGGAAAAGTTGGTAAGTTGCCCTTCAATAGCCTCTAAAACAATCTTATGCGTTGCCCCCTCTTGTTGATCAGTAAACTGCAGCTTTCCTTGTTTGATCTTCAACGACTGAATAACAAAATGGGAAAAGTCAAAAGGAACATTTTTCTTTGCTGCCGTATTTTGATTTTCATCGGCAGCTTCGGCCTCTGGCGACAAAATGTTTTTAAACCGCTCATAAATTCTTGCGGAATTGTCATGAGATGCTGAAACCGGTGTAGGAATATTCATAAGCCCATTTTTTTTACGCACTAAATTCACCTGCGGCTTAATGAATTCGACATCGGTAATAGAAAGTTGTTTAGTTTTCAATAAAGCGAGAATATCCAAATTGGCGCGGATAAGCCCAACGCGTAAAAAATGTTCCGGGCTAAAATCCGGATCATCGGCAATAACCAAATTAAGGACATCTAGAGATAAACCTTGTTGCAGGGAGAAATTAAGTTCAATATTACCAATAGTAACTTCTCGGTCAATCGCCGTACTAATTTTTTCTGTAATTTGCGTTTTGTAAGAATTAACATCAAACTTTTTTATCGCAATCACCAATACGGCTGATACAACAAGGAACAAAACCAAAATGCTAATGAGTATTGACTTAAGCACTTTCATACAATCTTTAATTCATCCTTCGTCTTTGTTGAGTATTTTAGGTTAGTACCGTGTTTATGCGGCAGTTACTAGAAAGCACAAAGTTACAAACCTTCCTCAAGTTCATTTAAAGCCGATGTGACCGCTGCTTGGTGCACTTTATCTTGAGCAGTCACTTTTGATTGTTCTTGTGGCTGCAATTTTGCCGGAAGGGCAGTTGGTTGCGAGTCTGCGCTTGCCACAAGAAGTTTGTTAACCTTTACTCGATAAGCTTGTGTTTTCTTATATCCCGGGTTAATTTTATCAATTTCCCCAAACAAATTAGCAGCCTGCTGATTCGACCCCGCCTCATAAAAATGAACGGCTTGAGTATATAATTGTTCGAGATGTTCAGCAAATTCCTGCTGTATCTGCTTTCGCTCTTCTTTAATTTGATTCTTTCGCTCTTTAAGCAACTCCTCTAATTGTTTACGTTTTTCCCGCTCTGCTGCAAGCTGTTCACGTATTGTCGTCTCGGGGGTCGATTTTTTTTCCTTAACTTCTAATTTTTTATGAGTTACTCCCCCTTTTTCCTTCACCGCTTCATTTAATTCTGGCGCTTGCTCTTCTAATTGCGCTAAAGTGTCCTTTTTTTGACCCTCTTCTTCTTGCCGCATTTTCTCTAAATGAGCTTGCTCTTGCTGCTTTTTCTCTTCCTCTTTACTTTTTTCAGCCTCAAGACGATCTTCGTCCTCTTTCTTTCTCACCTCTTCTTTTTTACGTTCCCGCTCTAACTGCTCTTCTCCCAGGGCAACCTTGCGTTGAAGGAGCTCCAATTCTTTTTTATTCTCTAATTCCACCCGTTCTTTTTCACGGTTTGACTTTTCCTCTTCTAAATGGGCCAGACGGTCCTGCTCAATGCGCTCTTGTTCTTCGTCTTTCTTAATCTTTTCCCGCATACTATTTAAACGTTTAAGCATATCTTCATGGTCGCTGGGGGTTAGCGCAGGGTTGTCGATCATTTTTTCATAATCAGACAATTTTCCTTGCGCCAACAGCCTTTGATCCGACTTATACAACTTTACGCTATCATTATATAATTTATCTAAATCTTTTTTAAGAGCCAACGCTTCTCGCTCTTTTTGCTTCTTCATTTCTTTGTCTTTCTCTTCCGCCAGCTGTTTTTGTCTTTCGATCCGCTTTTTATCCAATCCTTCTCGGTCCGTATTAATGCGCTCCCTGAAATTCTTTGCATAATCTTCTGGGATCTCATTATGGCGCAACAATTCTTCCACTTCCTGAAATTTTTTCTGCGAAAGATCCTCTTTACCCTGTTCATACAAATTCAGCGATTCTGCATAAAGCGAATCGATCTGTTTCTTAACCTTTTGAAAAGCTTGCTCTTTTTCCTGATCAGCTTTCTTCTTCGCCAATTCTTCCTCATGCTGTTTCCGCTGATGAGCTTTCTCTCGCTCCTTGTCCAGCTTCGCTTTCTGTGTATCAATCTTCTGATGAACATTTTTAACAAAATCTTCGGTTAACCCCGGGTGAACCAACAATTGCTCAACTTTATTAAACTGTTCATCAGCTTGTGGCATTTGATCCGTTTTATAAAGATCAAAATATTTCGCGCTTTCTGTATCAATTTGCTGTTGCAAAGTTTTTAGTTCATTCTGTGATTTCTTCGCCTCTTCCTGCTTTTGCCGTTGACGGTTACCTTCTCTATCTTTATCCAACTTTGCCTTTTGTATATCTATCTTTTGATGAGTCCCTTTGATAAAATCCTGAGTCAACCCTTCGTGCGTCAACAATTCTTCAACCTTCTTAAACTGTTCCTCAGCTTCGGGCATTTTATCCGCCTTATAAAGATCAAGATATTTCGCACTTTCCGCATCAACTTCTTCCTGCAAAGCCTTTAATTCATCCTGGGCCTTCTTGGTTTCTTCCTGCTTTTGTTTTTGCTGCTCTTTTTCTTTTTGCTGTTCAAGTTCTGTGTGTTTACGCTGAATTAATTTTTCCTGTTTCGCGTCCTGACCCTCAAGATAAGTTTCCAATTTTCTAACATAAACCCTGGCCAAACGGTATCCGGGATACATTCCTTCCACCATTGAAAATTTTGCCTTTGCTTCCTTATAACGTTTATACCTATAAGCCTCTTCGGCTTCGAGATATAACTCCTCGACCCCGCCTTTCCACTTCTTGCGCTCTGCACTATCTTTATTTACCAAGATTGATTCAATTTGTTTTTGGTAACGCCGCACTTCCTGGCGCTGTTTCTCTTCGGACTCTTGTTGTGCCTGTATCTTCGTTCGGTATTCTGTAACTTCCTGTTCTTTTAAAACTTCATCTTTAAGTTTTTGATATTCCACAGCATCCATTGATTGGGGTTTCTCAACCACTTGTTTGATAACATTCAAATCTTTCTCAATAGTTTCTTTTTCAGACTGAAGCTTTTGTTGGTCTTGTTTTACTTGTTCCTGTTCGGCATGCAATTGTTTTTGTTGTTCTTCCAACTTTTCACGCTCTTCTTGAATCTTGCCCTCGGTCATATATTCTGATTCCAGTTGCTTAAAACGCAATGCGATGCGTTCGTTAAGTTTATTTTGCTCATCGGCAATAAGATCCGTTAACGCCTGGGCTTGTTTTTTATGTTCCAATTCTTTACGTTTAAGCTCTTCAATTTCTTTTATTTTCACATCTTCTTCTTGCTGAGCCGCTGCTTGCGCCTGTTTCTTTATGTCTTCTTGTTTTTCTTTCTGGTCAAACTCTTTTTGCTTTTGCTGTTCTAATTTTGCTTCCAGTTCTTTATTTTTTTCTTTTGCCAGCTCCTCTTGTTTTTGTTTATCCTCCAACTCCTTTTGCTTTTGTGCTTCTAATCTATTTAATCGTTCTTCTTCCCGGCGCTTCGCTGTCTCTTCTTGCTGCATGCGGCGTTTTAGATCTTTGGCTCTTTGCTGAGCACCGCGTTGCCGCTCTTGGTCAGCTATCTTCAACTCTTTGTATTCTTCATCGAGCTTCTTACGAAATTCTTTATATTGTTCACCTTTCATCTCATCCAATTGTTGTTCTTTGGCTTTCAACACGGCTATGCGCGCATCACGTTCTTTTTGCCAATCAAACTGTTTTCCCTCTTCGACAAAAGACTCTCTTTTCTTACGGAGTTGATCCTGGGCTGCCTGATCGGCGTTTTCGTTCTTCTGCTGTTTTGATTTTTCCTCGCCCAATTGTTCTTTAATTTTTTGTTCGGTGCGCGCTAAATATTTTTCAAGGCCCGGATATTTAGGGTCTAATTTTTGAACTTCCAGAAAAATTTCTTTAGCGCGGATATACTTGCGCTCCTTATACAATGTTACGGCCTGTTTAAAAACACGGTCCGCTTTATACCCTAAAAGTTTCATGCAATCGCTAACAGAAATCATATCCGCACAAGTTCCCTTTCCTTCGGAGGCAGAGGGCTGCATTTCTTTTGAGACAGCTTTATTTACTTTATTTTCTTTGAGGTTCCTGGTTGCCGGTGATTTTGTTTTTGACTCTTTATCAATATCATCGTCAATACGGTTTAAATAATTCTGAGTGTCTTTATAGCCGGGATACAACGCTTCAACCTGAATAAACTTTAATTTTGCCTCACGGAAGTTCTTTCCCTTATAAAAGGCCATTGCTTCTTTGTATTTGGCTTCCGCTTCATTGGAGAACCGTTGCCGCCGTTCTTCTTCAGCTTTTTTAACGACATCCGACTGGATTTCGGGGGATTCTGAAACTTTCACAGTTTGTGCTTTTTGTTCCAAGTTTAATTGGTGGTCTTTCGCAAGCTGCGCCTGTTTCTTTTCAGCATTCGGAAGATTTTTATCAATGCGGGCCAAATAGGCTTCCGTATCTTTATAATTAGATACCCGAGACTCTACCTCTTCAAATTTTTCTTTTGCCGGGACAAAAAGGCTCTTTCTATAAAATTCAATCGCTGATTTATAAAGAATCTCTGTTTCCTTCTTAAACTGTTTATCCTCTTGTTGCCGTTGACGCACTTTCAGCGCTTCATTCTCAGCATTTCTGGTTGCCGGCGATCGCTGACCTTCCTGTAACTGTTGTTTTTTATCCTTGGCTTTTTGCTTTTCTTCATCAAGCAGGTTCTTTTCGACTTTTTGCAAATAACTTTTAGTCGACTGATAATTAGGATATAAATTCTGTACTTCATCGAATTTTTCTTTGGCTTGGCTGTATAATTTTTTATTGTACAAAGACACCGCTGCCCGATAAAGGAAATCGGCCTCGTCTTCCAAGCGCTGGGCATGCTCTGTTTCTTCTTTTTGTTTCTGTTGCAATAAGCGCTCTTGCTCTTCACTTTTATGCGCTTGCTCGTCTTCCTGCTGTTTCTTTAAAAGAAAGGCTTTTTCTTCCACGGATTTGCCCTTATCCAACTCGATATCGCGGTCAATGCGTGCCAAATATTTAGGCGTATCTTTGTAGTCAGGCAAAACCCATTCGACTTCCTTAAATTTTTCTTTCGCCTGCTCAAACTCGCGAATTTTATAAAGCCTCAACGCCTCTTGATACACCCCTTCGGCCTGATCCTCAAGCTGCTGTTGTTTTTGTTTTTCCCGACGGGTTAGTTCCTGCCGCCACGCTTCTTTTTCTTTCGCTTCTTGAGCCGCCTGCTCTTTCAAAGCTTTTTGTATAAGTTGCTGTTGATCCTCCTGAACCTTCTGGTCTATGAGCATCATATAGCTCCGTGTAGCTTTGTGATCCGGGAACATCTCGTCAACTTTTTCGAAAGCATCTTTGGCCTCAACATACTTTTTCTCTTTAAACAGTTTAACCGCCTCATCATATTTTTGATTTACCTCTTCGGCACTGTAACCGCGTTCAACTTCCAAATCCTTTAACTGCCTTTCTTCCGCTTCCTGCAGCGCTTTTTGCTGCTTTTTGGTTCGCCGCGCGCTCTCGCTAAGATAGCCTTTCATCTCGGGATGCTCGGTAATTTCAATCGCCTTTTGCCACAATGCCTGCGCCTCTTTAAGCTTTCCTTCCTGAAACAATTGCATGGCTTTCGTATAATATTCGCGGGCTTTCTCTTCGCGTTCTTCATTACGCCGCTGCTTAGCCTGTTCTTGTATTTTCTGGTCAACAACTTTTATTTTTTGTTTGGATTTTTCGATGAGCTTCCGCAGGTCAAGGATATACCCTTCTTTGGCCTTTTGCTCTTTGAGGGTAGAGTCTTCAGTGGCGGGAACACTTTCCAGCGACCACGCAAAAGCGGGAAAAGAAAAAATAAAAAGAAATGTATAAATTATAAATCTACGGTAAGAATAACGGGGGATAAAATTAAGCCGCATGAAAACTGAATGCTTTTGTATTAAATCGGTAGTCAATTAGTTGTTATCTATTATAAGTATATTATTTATATAAACTCTACAAATAGTAGTATTTAAATTTCATTCTACCATATGTTGTTGCGCCGCTTCCAGAATTTTCTCTAATATTTTCTTCGCTTTATCGTATTCACCTTTCTTAAAATACTCGTCGGCCAGCGCCTGCATTTTTTGCAAATCCTCTTCTTTCGAGACATACCCTTGTATATAATCCACTGCCTCCTGGAACATCATTTGCCCGGCCGTTATAACATCCTTGTAAATTTGTTTTGACTCTATAAAATCGCCTTTATCGTGGGCGCGCTTAGCAAGAATAAAATATTGATTAAGTTCGGCAAGAATCGGGCTGTCAGGCCGGCTGAGTTCTTCCTGGACCATCACCCAAGCCCAGCGGCTTATTTTTTCATCAAGATAAATCTTCCGGTTCCGTTCAATCTCTTCTTTTGTTTGGTCATAGAATTTTCCGGTCAACCGCACATACGGGCCGGCGGCGGTATAACTTAATGTTGTCAGATCATCATTAAACTGGGTAAAATTATACCCAACACCCAGCTGCGCATAATCACCCATCCGGCGGGCAGCTTCCACCAAAAAGCCTTTCTTGACATCCTGCGCTTCCTCTTGCGTCAGGGTACGGAATTCAGCGCCGATTAACCAGTCTTTATCGATTTTGTAATTTAAACGGTGAATCATTAACCAGGTATGCGTTTTGGTAAAATCAAAACCGGCCACTTTTTCATCTGAAATACGTATCGCGTAGCGCTCAGCGATCTGCCATTTGTCATTGATATCATAAATCCCATCCATTGAAATTACCTGCGTACGTTCTTCAAGAATGTTAGCAGTATCCACTTGGCCCTTCGGTGACTTATCTTCTTTGTATGTATATCGGGCCAACAAATTCAAACGGTCAAATGATATCGGCCGATAGGCGCCGCCGATAGATAATTCGCGGTAAGCCGCTTCAGTCAAATCCGAAGTCGTATTACGAGTCTTGGAAAATTCGAGCTTGGTAAATAACGTCGTTTCCGGATTAATTTTCCCCTCGGTCGCATTGTAAAAGAGATACTGCCTCTTATCGGCATCGCCTGTATCAGAACGCAACTCCATCTTTGTCGAACTTGTCAATGAATTGCCTGTTTGTTCATCTTTGTTCGCATAGCCGACATTGACTGACAAGGCATTACGATCAGTTTGTGTGCCATTTAGGTTTTGTACATTCCCGCGCTCATAACTTCCCTGCATCGCCCAATGATTATCGATTTCACCGTTTAAGCCAAAAATATTTGAGCGCGAAATCTGGCTGGGATTTTGTGTCAATTGCCGTGACAGCGTCCCTTCCAATTTCTTTCCGTCTTTAACCCGTGCCAACCCGTACGTGTTCGTTTCGGACTGATCATTCCCCGTTAACCCGAAAGTTTTACTAGAAGCCAGCTCAAGATCGTCGGTGAGCTTGCGCTTGGTGCCCAATGTAAACGTTGTCGCCTGTTCGGCCCCGGACGTTTCTGTTGATTTAAATTCCGCTTCTTTCGACGTTTTTTCATCAACCTGCTGGGTTCCTTTGAGGGCCATCGTGGTGGATCCAACACCGGCGGCATCGCTTATTGTGAAGTCGCTTTGCACGGCGGTCTTGTTGTCAACCTGGGATGTTCCGCTCAAGACAACCGTTGCGGCTTTACCCGTCAACGAATCGGCCGCCATTTTGACATCTCCTTTAACATTTGTATTTTCACTAATTTTAATGTTGGAAGTGCCGCCGACGACGAGATTTGCCGACTTCTGCCCAGCGTTATCATTCATGCTTAAATCACTCCTTAAGGATGTTTCTTTGGTCAGCTGTGTCGCCCCTCCAACTTTGGCCGATGTTGATTGTGTTGCTCCCGTAGGCGTTATGGTCTGGCCGATGGTCAGGTCGCTTTGAATGGCAGACTTATCACTTACTTTTGTATCACTGCCAATCTCAACTGTTTTTGTTTGTTCTGCTGATGTTGTCTTAACTCCATAAGTTGTCGTAATTGCCGTTTTCTCCGTCGGTTTCACAATCGCCCCGACCTTGCTGGCATTGCCGATGTGCCCGTTATTTTCCGCAATGACGGAATATTCACCCAACAACGTCACACGGTCGGTTAACTGCGCGGATTTATTAACGTCCGCTTCTACGCCGAAGGTTGTCATCAATCCTTCCTTGCTTAACGTTTCCGCTAACTTCAACCGCAAATCATCCGTCGGCGCAGCATTAAGCGCGATGGTTGTGATATCACCTTTATCTACGCCCGTAATATCTTTTTGATGTGTCAGGCTAAGATCTATTTTATCCGTGAATTGATAATCCGCTTGAATGGCCAAAGTTTGAGCATCCTTATTCGTTGCCGATACCACTTTCTCGTTTTTCTCTCCGACTTCCGTGCGTTGATAGGCCGCCGTCATTTTGAATTTTCTCGCCTCATGGACAAACTGGATGAGAGTATTCGCCGTATGTTGGGCGCCGACTTGAGCCTGTGTTTGCAAATTGCCGTCATCAATAATATTTTGTACATCATACCGCGCATTCAAACGTGAATGGTCGGTCAAATCATATGTCCCGCCCAAACTGATAATTTCTTTTCCTTGTTGGGCCGTTGTGGCCGAACTCGAAAAGTCATTACCCACCCATTTGTATTCACCGGTTAAACCAACCCGGTCAAACAACCGAGCATCGCCCTTGATCCCATACGCCTGACCCTTGGCATTATCACTCGTGGTTAAATCGCTAAACGTCAAACCGCCGTCGGTAGAAACAAAACTCCCCGTGGCATCGGACTGGGACTGCGCAAACTCCGCCGTCACTTTGGCATTCTTTCCTAAATGCGCCGTCACATCGGTCCCGCGCAATTCGTAGGTCGCTTTATCCTGTGAATCCTTGACATACGTTGCGCCGGCAATTACGTTATTGCCAATAGCCTGCTGGACACGCCCACCCAGCGAGGATTCATCCAGTTTATCTTTAACGTTATACTCATAATCCACCACAACATAAATGGGATTTCCCCTTAAGGCCTCATTGGAAACAATTGAGTATGATTGAACCAGCATCGGGACAGGGAGCCAAAATAGCATGCGCCCACTCTTGTAATCGATATCATAATCTGCGCCCTCAACCATATCACGCTCGGAAATAACCGTGCCGTTGATCTGATCCCGTACCTGCACTTTAACTTTATCCGAACCTTCGGTGATATCCTTATGCTTGAAATAATACAGCGAACCGCCCGTGGCTAAAAATTCGTTATGCGCACTTTTCTGCTGCACGCGGGCGTGGAACAAAACAGCTTTGGTGCGCGCTTCACCGTAAGGCGTTGTACTCATCGACTCAAAATTAACCTTGCCGCCGTAAAGCGTGCGTGAATATTTGGCAAAATCCGTATCGCCGAAACTGACACTGTAGTTACTCCATTGAACCGAGGATTTATCCCATTGCATGAGAAGATACAAATTCCCTTGCGTATCTGTGGCATCATAGTTAATCGATGCCTCATCGCCGTAAACAGGATAATATTCATCAGGATCAAGATTTCTAAAAAGTTCTTTCCTGTTGCGTTGTGTATCAAAACTGGAAGTGATAAGATACTTTCCTTTAATTTTGCCTTTCAAGTAATAGGCCATCTTCCCTTCTTGCCAGAATCCATGTTCGTATTGATCATTCTGCTGCACCGGTTCGACGTTACCACGGGTCCAAGTATAACCGGCCTTGGCATCGCCCATCGCCACAAAGAAAAGATAATTTTCACCGACTTTAATGGGCTTGGTATAACTGTGAATCGGCGTACCGCCGACATCTTCTTTTACCTTTTCAATACGGTCAACAGTCCGTTCATTTTGCGGAACCAAATCAACAATATCTGATTGCTGTTCCTGAACAACCACATCGTAATCACCGTCAGGCAAAATAACCTCCACGGCGCGCGGCTCTTGCTGAGAAGCATGCCCCTCGATGAGTTCCTTGGCCGTCAAGCCATGATCCTCGGCCAAAGGCACATCCAAATACAACTTGCCGTTTTGCATGATGCGGATATTCTGCAGCTGTGTTGAATGCGGATCAATTGTAACCGTCTCGCCCTGAACTAAAATGGTCTGAATAAGTACGCTGTTATTTTTTTCCTGATCCTCGATCCACTTACGGTAATTTTCAACAAGTTTATCCTTCAACTTTTCCTGTTCATCAAAATAATCCTTGAGCGCCTTTTCGTCGAGGATAGTTCTAAACGCAATCGGCTGCGGCTTGGTTTCGTCAAAATTCCCTTTCTTATTATTAACTAAAAGCACGTATTCATAATTTCGGTCTAAACGGATATGCTCACCGTTACTATCTTTTCCGTCCCAATAAATCGGGTCGGTAAAGTTAAACCTGTTCCCTTCGAATGTTTTGACAACATGGTGCGTATCCCGGTCGCGGATTTCCACTCGCCAGCCGTCGATGAATGCCGCGTAATTTGTAAACATACGGAACTCGACGCTTTCTAAGAAAACCCCGTCATAAACGGGAATCTGATCCTGATAAAGCGCGATATGCAATTTCGTCGCAATCTTGTTTTGATCCTGAAGGACCTTCACTTTATTTGTAAAGAAGACATGATCTTCACTGGAAAGTTGTGAATTATCCACATTCACGCCAAAATTCACTTTGTACGTCGAGCCCGGAGTAACATCCAGGACAACCACTTTATCGGTCGTTAAATAACTTCCTTCGGGCAAGGTGCGTTCATCTAGCCTAAACAAGTGCCGCCCGGGAAGAAGTTTCTGCATATGGAACTGGCCGTTTTTGTCCGTTGTAATAACGGTCCCGTCTTCCATGGCAATGCGGACATCCGGCACAGAATCTTCGACAATCGTGGTTTGTTCAGTGGGCAAAAACGTCGGTGGGTCTTGAATCCCGTTCTCATTACGGTCATAGAAAACTTTACCAATAACTGTCCCTGCATCAAACAACGGATCAAGGATAACCTTAACCGTTTCACTGGCCCGGTTAGACACCCGTTGCCCTTGGGAAAGCCGGGCAAAGGCCGAGTTCTGATATTCACCTGGAATCACACCAGCACCAACAACTAATTGATAGCGTAGTGTCCGTTTAATCCCCGGAGGATAATCCCCGATATTAAACAAAAGCGGCCGGTTACCCGATGGGTCGGCTATTGGAGTCGCGTCTAAAGTTACACGGTTCTTAATGTATTTAAATCCGGGCGGAATCGCGTCTTCCAACATAGCACTATTGACGGTCTTTGTTCCGATATTTTCAATGGTGACAGTGTAAGTAACAACTTCACCGACATGAACTTCTTTTTTATTGGCATGCTTTTCAATTCTTAAAAGCTGCCCGTTAAAATCGACCGGTAAATCCATGATCACGCTGCGGTCGGTGGAAGTAAAAGTTTCGCCTTTTGACCCGGTAATAACATTTCGCCCTGCGGGGAAATGTTGAACACCGGATGGATAATTATAACCTGCCGCATTAACCCGAATATAGTAGCTGCCGCCGCCTTTGGGACGGAAACTATAGGCGCCATCTTGTACTGTGTTGTGAGGATTAGTATCATCGGCATGCAAATCCACACCGACAACCGCGGCAACATTATCGGACGCGCGATAGAGTGTTACTTGCGCATCGGTGATCGGCGTGTTATCTTTGGATTCAAAAACCACACCGCTGATATTGTTTAAGAATACCCAATGCGGTGTAGGATTGGCATCATCGTTTCCGCCGGAGTTAAGGCAACCTACGCAAAAGATATCCGCAGTGCCATTGACGTTACTGTCTTTAACATCCAAAGCTTGGACCGTTTGATTAGCAGCCACGGATAAATTAAATTGACTCCCGCTGATGATTGAACGTAAATTTATTTCTTGGCCAGGCGTTCCGGTAAGGGTTAATGAATTCGCAAAAGTTTGTGTTGTCCCCGCCTCAAAGAACATGATCCGTGAACTGCCGGTAGATGTCATATCATAAAACACCGTTGAACCGCTAAAGGTCATCGAGTTAGGCGCATCAAAAGTAACGTTTCCTGAATTGCTGGTAAATGTCCCGCCCGAATGAGCCCAGCTTCCCGCAACTGCAAAATATTTCCCGCTTCCGGGAGCAGCCAGTGTCCCGGAGCTGGTAATAACGCTTCCATTGTCATCAATATTTCCGTTTGTCCCGGTTAATGTACCACCATTAACAATAATATTTCCTTCGACAGTTAAGGTATCTGAATTGATATCGAACTCACCGGAAGCAGCGGTCAAGTTACCATGAACGGTTAAATTAGAATTAAGGATAAATTTATCTTTCGTGGCATTCGTATCGTTAATTTCAAGGTTATAATATCCCGAGCCGTTGAAATTCGATAATGTAAATGTCTCAGCCGTCCCGTCTCCATCACCGATGTAGCGGAATGTACCTGAGTTATTATCCATCGTAAATGTTGTGGCTTCACTGCCATCAAGAATCATGATACCGTCATTGGAAAATGTCGAGTCGATCGTTAGGGCATAACCGTCTAAAGTCATGGTCGCATTATTTTCTACTGTCAGTGCTTCGACATGGGCATCTGCGGTTAACACTGGCTGAGACCAACCTAAGCCAGTGACATCGGAGATATCTACAGAATCTGCATCTCCTGGAACAACGCCGAGATCCCAGTTGCCGCCGGTAAACCAATTGCTGCTGACATCTCCTTCCCAATTAAAACCGGTAGAACCAAAAACCCAATGCGGCGATGCTTCCAAATCGTCATTGCCGCGGCCGGTTCCAATCGTATTGCTTGGCGTTAAGTCCTGGCCGGTGGCGTCGGAATTATTGACCACTAAGAAATTCATGCTCTGCGCGGCACCGGCTTGTAAATTGACCTTAAACCGTGTCGGCGGGCTGCTGCTATTTAAAACTAATCGTGTCCCACTACCGGTTCCTTGGAGAGTTAAAGAATTAGTAATCGTCTGTTCGCTTGAGGCTGCGAAAGTCATGGTGTCGGAGCCGGTTACTTTATAAAAGTTATAAAATGTTGTGTCCCCGGTTATCGTTTGCCCGGTTCCATCAAAAGTCACCGTATTCGTTCCAGGGGTAAAAGTGCCGGCGTTAGTCCAATTTCCGCCGACATTCATGGAAAACCCGTTGGCAAGAACTGTCCCCGCTGAATTGGTAAAGCTGCCATTTATATCAATAGGATTAGAAGCAACATTAAGCGTCCCTGCGCTTGCATGGGTAAGGTTATAAAAATCTTGGTTACCCGTTGTTCCTCCGGAATTGATAGTTTGAGTACCGCTACTGGCGGTGAAACTTACTGTACTTCCGGTGCCAGCGGTTAAGATACCGGCGTTGTTCCAGCTTCCTGACAAACTGACTGATCCGGTTGATACACTCATCGTCCCATTTATGTCAATATTTCCCGAAACATTCAATGACGAACTGGCAACGTCTACAGTCGAGCCTGCCGGAATCGTCAACCCTTGCGCAAAAACAAGCTTGGGAATGAGAAGAAGAAGCAAAAGGAATCGGTATGGTACCGTTAATTTTGATTTTACTTTTGATTTAATCATGAGCTTTTATACTTTTATACTGGCCACTTTTTCTTTAAATTCGTTGTCGCCTAACACGCACACCCGTTTATTAAACAAATCCAGCTCTTCCATTTGATAACTGAAAGTAAATGCCCGATAAGCAATCTGTCGTTCCGCTGCATTGCGGCCCAGGCCTTCATAAACCTCATGAAAATCAATTGTTATGGGAGAGTCTTTGCCGTTAGCGAGAGTATTAAACCCGGACCACTTGTATTCCTTTGGGTCTTTTGCTATTCCCGCTTTAACAGGGTTCAAATCAATGTAACGGGAACAGGCGAAAAAATATCGCTCAGCCTGCACGAGAAAACTCTTATAACGGCCCTGAAAAACATGCCCCATACGATCATATTTCTGGTTAAAATATTTCGCGTAGGCTTTGGAAACTTCCTCCATCACTTTAGAAAGCGCCCCATCCTTGGTAGGCTCAACCAACAAGTGCAAATGGTTTTCCATTAAGCAAAAATTATATACTTTGAGGCGATTTTTTGAGTTCAGGTCTTTGCGGAACTGTTCAAAGAGTTGGCAATACTGCAGAAAATCAGCGTCAGAAAGAAAAATATTCTGCCGGTCATTGCCACGGCAAGTGACATGGTGGATATACCCTGCGTGCGGTATACGTAATGGTCTGGGCATTGTAAGTACCATTCTCTCAACCTGGCACCTATATGTCAATAGGAAGCTGCTTTATTTCAAAAGAAGAGTAGCTGGTGATACATCACTAATTGGCAGGCGGTACTAGACGTTGGGCAATAGCAAGATTCTTGGAAACCATTCCTAACTGCGGGTTAATTTTCAATGCTTCCTGAAAGTCTTTGATGGCTAACCCATATTCTTTTTGTATCATATAAAGCACTCCGCGGTTCGAATAGGCGTACGCATACTGCGGATTTAATTTCAATGCGGTATTAAAATCAGCCAGCGCCAAATCAAATTTTTTGTATAAAAGATACACCATCCCTCTATTGTTAAGCGCATTTGGATAATTCACTTGTATGGCCAGGGCTTTATCATAATCAGTCAATGCCAAATCATAACGGCCCATTGCATAATAAACATCTCCCCTGTTATTAAACGCATACGATTGTGCAAATGGCTTACTGAGTTGAAGGGCTTTATCATAGTCAGC
The DNA here is from genome assembly GCA_964630825.1 of uncultured Planctomycetales bacterium. GTDB lineage: Bacteria > Omnitrophota > Gorgyraeia > Zapsychrales > Zapsychraceae > CAZVZR01. Next base: position 26,150 of record CAZVZR010000028.1, read on the forward strand.
CAATGCATGATCAAAATCTTTTTTTAATTTAAAAATTTGCCCGCGGCTCAGATAAGCTTCAACATAATTGGGATCGCGTGACAGCGCCTGATTGAAATAAGCAAACGCCGTATCGTGCATTCCCTGGTCATAATAAATACGGCCCAACCCTTGATAGCCAATCGCCTGTTGCGGTGATTTCTTGACGATATCCTGCCAAAATGCCGTCGGAGTTTGCCAGATTTGGTTGCGATGAAATGTTAAAACAATTAAGATCGTGACAAGTGACACGCGACACGCGACACGTGTTACTTGTCGCTTCCGACACTCATTTTCAATTCGGTCGGAATCCCGCCCGATATTTTTTCGAATGTCGGGAGTGTTACGTGTCACGAAAGTGGCAGCTTCGCTTGCTGCTAAACATAATCCGACAAGTGGCAAATAAAGCCAATGCTCAAAAAAAATATGCGTCCGTGGAACAAGATTGCTGGAATATGCAATAAAAAACCAAAAGATTCCGAATGATACCATCGGTACTTTCGTCCGCACTTTCCAGGCAAAAATACCGACACCTAATACAGTTAATAAACTTAAAAATGTTGGCCATTCCCATAAACTTTTTGATAAGGCGATATCCCAATGAACATTCTGTCCCATGGGAAATAAAAATAACCGCCAGCTTAAAACAATAATTCTTAATTGCGTTAATAAATAACTGCCTAATGTCGCCGTATCCCCCGCGTGCGATTCTGATATTTGTGGCGTTGTCAGAAAACCTTTAATGTCAAGGCCGTACATAGCTGGAATGATTAAAAAAATAAATAAGCAAACCGTGACAAGTGACACGTAACACGTAACAGGTTGTCGCTTGTCACTTGTCACTTGTCGCGGGCTACGAAACCAGAATAACTCATAAAACAAAACCATCAAAGGCAGCGTAATACTTAATTCTTTCGTGAACATCGCCAACAGCGCGGTGACTAATGAAGCAAGAGCGGGGACAAAGGTTTTGCCCTTGCCCCCGTTTAGCTCCCACGCCACTCTTGCCTTGATGTAGAAACACAAGCTTGCCAGATAAAATAAAGTGGCCAGCGCCGTAATGCGTTGATAAATATACGTCACCGCTTCTGTTTGTAGCGGATGGATGAGGAATAATAAAGCCGCAAAAAAGGCCGTAACACGTGACACGTGACAAGTGACAGGTGACAAGTTGTTTCGTGTAGCGTGTAACGTGTCGCGTGTTGCCAGTGTCAATGCGACCAAGAACCAAACAAGAAACGCGTTAATCAAATGTATCGCGAAGTTGACAACATGATACCCAAACACATCCGTCCCGTGAAAATGATAATTTAACGCAAAACTGAGCATACCGATGAACCGGGTGTGATAAAAATTCCAAATGGCTTTTAAATTCCCCAAATTAAAAATTGCATAATTATTTACAATCACCGCGTAGTCGTCGTATTGAAACGACGCATGAAAGGAATTGGCGTAACAGGCGAGGCCAACACTTATAAGAAGAAAAATCTTTAAGATAAACAAATTAGTTCTTAGCGCTTGGCTCATAGCTCGTGGGAATTAGCACTATTTTAATTCTTAGCTCATCAGTTGCAGCTCGCGGAAAGTGATTTTTTCTGTTTTTACTACAAACCAAGAACTACGAGCTAACTCATTTCAAGCTTAGCTTGCTGGTTCATAGTAATCAAAACAAACCTGCAGCCAGTCCATGTCCGTAGATGGCAGCGCCACCCCAATGTTTTCAGCAGCAACAGCCGAATTCCCCGTGGGGTCAGCGGTGTCATTTCTGTTAGTATCGTTGGAAAAAGTTTTAATCGTAACCGGTGAGAAAAAGCTCAAATCATCGTCTTGAACAAGAGAAAATGTGTAAGAAGTCGCATCACTTTTCGCAAAATAAACCTCGGTTATGACAATCCCATGCGGGTAGGACTTGGCGGTCACATTAAACATCGGCACTACCTGCGTAACGCCCTTGATTTGATCGGGCTCAACTAATGTCATACATTTGGTCTGAATCATTTTTCCGTAAACAGCATCTACAACCGTGTTGTTCGTCTCGCGGCCACTGCTGGTCTGCAAAACCAAAGTAGCATCATTGCGACTAACCTGCACTTCCCAATCCGCGTCCGGTGCGGCCGAATTAGCGTTGGGCAACTTTAAATCCGTATTGCCAAAATCCACGCTCCCGCCGTTAATAGTAAAAAATGTACTGCTGCTTCCCAAAGTGGTTGTCCAGATGTTTGTTCCTGTTGTAAACGTCCAAGCATTGGTAAACGCGCCAAAATTGATCCCACTGTTCCCGTTCATCACACCCGAATACACACTCGGGCTCACTGCACCTCTGCCATCAATCCCAAATACCTGAGTCCCCGCCGTATTATCAACCCTAAAAAATGCCCCTGATCCTGCGGTCGTCGTCCACGCATTCGTAAACGTATTAAATTGTATCCCACTGTTCCCATTCATCACACCACTATACGCATCAGGACTTACCGCCCCATATCCATCGACCGCAAAGATCTGGTTACCATCCTGATCATTTATTCTAAAAAATGCCCCGCCCCTGGCGTTCGACGTCCATGTCTGCGTAAACGTCCCAAAATTGGCTCCCGCATTATTAGTCGGATCTTTTATTTGATCATAGCGGACTGTTCCGGTTACTGTTCCTGCCGATATTCCGGTTATCCCCGCTCCATTTCCGAACATCGTCCCATCAACTTCCAAATTCCCTTCCACATACGCATCTTCATTCGCACTCGTATTATCAAACGTCCCGTTACCCACCAGTAAATCTCCACTGACTAACTGGAACAATGTTCCACCGCCGGAACCCGTCCATGTATTCGTATACGTCCCGAAACTTATTCCGCTTTGCCCATTCATTACACC
>CAZVZR010000029.1:0-28989 GCA_964630825.1 uncultured Planctomycetales bacterium
ACGAGTCGGGGTAAAGCAGGAACCACGGCTGTTAAGCCGTGGGGAGCTCCATGATGAGAAGCAGTTACAAAATTAAAAAATCGATGAGGGCTTTAGTGCGTCCAAAATTAAATCACAGAGGGTCTTTTTTAATTGAGGTTTTATTGTGCGTAACAATTCTTTCGATAAGCCTTACCTTTATTGTCCAGTCAATGGCGGCGAGCCTGCGGGCGAATGTTTATAGCAGCGAATACATGCTGGCGCTTAATATCGCCGATAATAAAATGTTTGAACTGTTTAAACAACAGTCTATTGCCTCCGGCTTACAAAAAGAAGAGAAGGTACAAGTAGGTGATAAAGAATTTGGATATAGCCTAGAAACGGAAGCTTTGACCGGCACCGGGTTCGATGATCTTAATCAGGCCACGGTAGCTATTGAATGGCAAAGAACCGGTAAGACTAACCGTATACAATTAGTAACTTATTTATTTCAACCCATAGAGAATGCAACGCCTTCACCATCCCCATAACCGAAATTCAGGATTCACTTTGCTCGAACTTCTTTTGGGCATAGGGATTTTCTCCATCATTATTTTGGCAGTTTACAGTGTTTTTTGGAGCGGGACACGCCTAAGCTATTACTCTAATCAGCAAGGCAAACTGTACCGGGAGATGCGCTGGACGCTTTCTTTGATGAACGATGAGTTGGAAAATGCGGTTCCGTACGATTTTACAAATTCCTATCCTGACAAAAAATCATTCATTGGCGAACACAATCAAATAACTTTCTTAAACGCTACCGACAAAGGCTTAAGGGTGATCAGTTATCATCTGGAATCCTCCTCCAATGATAAAGTTCATCGTGTTTTGATTGGTCAGACATATACCAAAAACGTTAATATTAACTTAACGAATGAACCCGGCAGGACAACGTATTGTCTCGTCAGAGAAGAAAAATCTTTTCTTGATTTCGTCAACGGTGTTTCCGACGAAAATACAGAAACAGAAATCATTGGCTCGCGGGTTCAGCAAGACGGTTTGCAGATTTTTTATGGAGTTAGTAAAGATAAGGACAAGTCAATTACGACATGGGAAAACGAATGGAAAGGAAAAGGGATCCCGGCACAAGTTCGCCTGGAGGTTGATTTTTCAATTCCTGTTCAAGGAAATGAAAACCTGGCGATGACATTTTCGAAAGACATTTTTATCCCACCAGGGTCTCTGGGCAATGAACAATCTGGTGAACAAAAACAATCGGAAGAAGCACCATCGGGGGAAGGCGAATGAAACGAAAAATTCTCCGATTACATCTTAGGGGCAAGGATAATTCTGGTATAATACTCGTTGTTGTTTTGTGGATTCTTGTTATTTTAACGACTATGGCTGTCAGTTTGGGCCGGAATACTCAAATCGAATTAGCTTTGGCCAAAAACGCCATTGCCAAAGCGCAGGCGAAATATTTTGCCGTTGCCGGAATGATCTACGCGATGAACCAAATCCGTTTGGATTCCAAAGATGAAAAGTCTCAAGCCATCGATACCCTTTATTATTGCGGGGTGCCTTCCGGCCAGAATACTCCTACGGAAGAATTGTTTCAACACCGGCCGTTATTAGGAGGCGGTTATTTCGACGTGCGTTACCATCCAGCAGGTGCGGAAGATAGTAGTGAATATTATTATGGCCCTCAAGATGAGGACCGGAGGATTAATATCAATGCATTAAATGCCCAGAATGCCAATATTTTCATTTCACTTTTAACCTCATTAGGCATTGAAACGGAAACAGCGTCGACCATTGCTTATTCAATTATTGATTGGAAGGATGCCGACAGCACAGAGGCGAGTGAGCGATATGGCGCGGAGGATACCTATTATATGGGATTAACACCGGCCTATCATTGCAAAAATCTCCCTTTTGAGTCTCTCGAAGAATTATTGTTGGTAAAAGGAATGACAAAGGAAATATTCCATTCGCTGCGCCCGTATATTACGATATTTCCCAAAGACGGGGCGTGGTTAAGGATCAATATTGATACCGCTTCAGCGACAGTGTTACGGGCGGTGGCCAGGTCGGTAGCCGGCGCGGCGACAAATACGCAAGAGTCTGATGCCGATTCTTTGGTCGAAAAAATTCTTGATTACCGCCGAGGTGCTGACGGTAAAGAGTTTACTTCTGACGATAAAGAAGTTGAAATTAATGATCTTGGCCTTAATGAGAAAGAAAACGTTATATTTTTGGTGCTCAATCAATACCGGACTAAAACAGCAGATTATTTACGCGTGAATGTCCGGGGCGTGGAAGACAGTCGGAAGGTCGAGTCACACATCAGTGCTGTTGTAAAAAGAGAAGACTTATCAATTGTTTATTGGAAAAGATATTAATTTTTAAGCAATTTGAACGGTAAAAGATATGTCCAAAGGCATCGAAACGATCATAGAAATTACCGATACGCATGTTAAGTGCGTGCAATCCAAAATTTTGCGCAGTAAAAAAGTTATTTCGGCATGCGATATTCGGCCGTTAGCACAATTTACAGATGACGAATTAACACGTGCCCTCACCGAAGTTGTTCGTTCCAAGCATATCAGTTCTGACCAGCTCACATTGGTGATCCCGCGGCGATTGGCCATCTTAAAGCAATTGCGGCTCCCGTCACAAAATGAAGACGAGATTAACAAGATGATAGGGTTGCAGCTGGTTAATCAAATTCCCTACGGCATTGATGATATTATTTTTGATTACCATCTTATTGAGAAAGAAGCCACGGGCTATGTCAAAGTTTTGGTTGTGATTGTCCATAAAGATATCAGTAATCGTTTTCTAAAGATTTTTAATAAAATCGGTATTCCCATTGTTCATTTAACTTTAAGTTCTTTGGGGGTTTTGGGGTGGTATATGTTCCAAGAATCACAGCGCAAAATTAGAGAAGAACAGGCGGCAATGGTTGTTAATATCGATGCAGCCCATTCGGAAATATGTTTTTTCTATAACAGTAAACTTTTATTTTCAAGAAGCATTAATCATGGCGCCAAGGATTTGGCGCAGGATAATATAGTTGGGATTTTAAGCCAGGTTGAATTGTCCGCGGGCACTTATCAAAAAGAAGACATGGGAACTGCTTTAAGGAAATGTTCGATTGTTTCGGCTTTAGCCGATGTAACCCGTTTAAGAGATAGCATTGAACAAAGATTGCATATCCCGACAGAGATTTTAACTCCATCGATGAATGTTCTCACGCAGAAAAATATTAATTTGTCTTCTTTAAAGGAACAGGCCGGGCTTTCTTTGGCTGTTTGTATTGGTCTTTTTTGGGGCGATATCAAAAGGCCGGTTAATCTATTACCGGCCCAGGTGCAGGAGGACAAAATTTCGAAATTACGAAAACGCCAATTGGTTGTTTTTTTTGTTTTATTTATTCTGAATATATTTTTGGGAGTTTCGATTTTGGGCGTTGAGCTTTATAAAAAGACGGAAACTTTAAACGCATTGGAAAAACAGATTGAGCAGGCAAAAGCCGGTGCCGATAAAGCAAATCGTGTTCTTGAGTTTTTAAAGGTAGCCAAGGAGCAGTTTGAAGAACGAGTGTTTATCCCTGATTTGATGCGCAGCCTTTTTCAGTTAACACCCAAAGATATTTCTTTTCGTTCGATTAGTTTGGATGAGAGTGGGGTGTTTACGATTCAAGGGTATGCGCAGACCAATTCCGGAGTAAGTACTTTTCAGTCGAACCTGGTTAATTCCTCCGTATTTGGTGAAATTAATCTGCAGTTTGCCACGCAACGGCGGATTTTTAATATGGACGTGACAGATTTCAAGATAGTTTGTAAATTGAAGAAATAGTTTTTAAAAATTATGATTAAACGTCTTACTAAACGCGAACAAATTATTTCTGTTATCCTCGTTTTTGTTGTCTTATTTTATGGGGGGTGGCAGGGGCTTGTCAAACCTCTGGAGGAAAAAATTAAATCCATTGATGATAAGATTGAAAAGCGGAAGAAATTTTTAAATGAAAATATGAAGGTAGTCAAAAAAGGAAAAAAACGCGAAGAACAATATAACTATTACGTCAGTAAATTTAAGCAGACTCAGAGCAAGGAACAGGTGATGTCTTCAATCCTTTCTGAGATCGAGGGGGTTGCACGGAGTTTGAATTTACGGATTTCTGATTTAAAACCGCAAAAAGTACAGGAAAACGTCTACTATAACCGTTTTTCCGTCAGTTTAACTATTGACAGTGAATTATCTGAGATTGTGCATTTTATTTATGAACTGCAGAACCAAACGCATCTTTTTAATGTCGATGAGGTTCGAATTGACAAGGGGGCCCGCCGTAATACCTCAACTATTAAAACAAATTTAGTTTTAAGTAAGATTTTTATTCCTTAAGCACCTTGATTTTTGACTAAGATTACTCGTGTGAGCGAAAATAGTTTGACTTAATATTGACAGTTATACAAAACTATATAAGAATAAATTTAATATAATATTTACTATTGTTAGGCTCCCAGATAAAGATTTAATCGAAGGAGTATAAGTAATAAGGCGGATATGAACATCTTTACCTCAGTAAGTTTAGATAAAGAGCCTTTTTCCACCAGCCCTGACCCTAATTTTTTCTATCGCTCCAGTGAACATTACACAGCCCTTAACCGTTTGGAAATTGCGATCCGTCTCCAGCGAGGATTGAGTTTAGTCTTGGGCGACGTGGGAACTGGAAAAACAACGCTGTCCCGGGCTCTTTTCCAGGCTTTTGACGGAGAGGAAGATTATGTTTTTCATATGATTCTGGATCCCTGTTTTAAATCCGAACATCAATTTCTTTCTCACCTGACAAAAATATTCGGCATTAGCCCGTTTTTTCATTCAACGACAGACCACCGAGACGCGATTGAGCGGTATTTATTCGAGAAGTGCATTGAACAAGGCAAAACGGTTGTTTTGGTCGTTGATGAGGGGCAAAAATTAAGCCAGCCGCATCTGGAAATATTAAGGACGTTATTAAATTATGAGACGAACGAGCACAAGTTGCTTCAATTGGTCATTATGGCTCAAATGGAATTATTACCGCGGATAAATACGATGCGTAATTTTATGGACAGGGTGAGCATGAAATATATTCTAAACCCCTTGGATGAATATGAAACAGGCCAGATGATTGAATACCGTTTGCGCCAGGCCGGATATGAAGGGGCCCGGAGCCTGTTTAGTTATGAGGCTGTTCACAAAATTCATGCTTTTACTCAGGGCTACCCGCGGCAGATTGCCAGGATTTGTCACCGGGCATTAGAATATATTGTGATGGAGGAACATGAACTTGTGACGGGAGAGTTAATCGACCGGATTATTGTAAAAGAAGAATCGTGGAGTTAGGTCCAATGGATCAGCCTGCGGCTTCGGAGGAGAAGTTATTAAAGATTATCCGCAAGAAAGACAAGGCCGGCGTTGAGAAAAATATTGCCAGAAAAAAAGAGGAAGACGATTCTTCCGGGAAAGGAATTTCCCGTAAGAGAGTCAGTGTTGATTTTTGGCGTTTTCTTAATATCTTTCTTTTGATTTCTGTTGTTTTTCTGTCGATTTTTGTAGCGAAGAAATACATGGAAACAAAATCTGGAGCAGTGTTAGTAAAACCGGTGGGCAAAGAGCCTGAAGAGGCACCAGTTAACCCACAACCTCTGACGATGCCGCAAACCAAATCCTATAATTTTTACAAACAGGAACTTGAAAGTTATGATTTTTTTCAGGCACCTTGGGAAGCCCCCACGACTCCAGCGGAGACGACAACAGCAACACCGACTTACGATTTGAGCAAGGATTTTAAACTGGTGGGAATTGTCTTGGATAAAAAGCCGCAGGCGATTATTGAAGATTTGCAATCGAAGCAAACGTATTTTCTTTTTGTCGGTGATGAACTTCATAATGCGGTTGTTAAAAAGATTGAAGAGGGGAAAGTTACTTTCACGTTAAACGGGCAGACGCTAGAGCTTACACCGTAATCTTTAATTTTTTCTAAGAAAAATATGAAAAATAAATTTTTAGGGATTGCCGCCTTAATTTCAATACAAATATTGGTCGCTTCATTGTCTTTGGGCCAAGACAATCCTTCAGGCGCACTTCCGGGCGCAACGGGTATGGAGAATGCCCCCTTGCCGGCTAGCGGCCCACAGATTAATTCGCAAATGCTGGACCAAGCGATATCTTCTGTCAGCGATTCCCAGGAACGCCAGGTTTTGCAGTTAACTTTGGCAGGGAAAACGTCTCAAGAAATATCTCAACAGTTAAGCATGAGCGTGCAGGATGTCGCAGCGATTCTCAAAAAGGGGATTGGGGAAATTACAAAAACATTGCAGAATCAAGGAGCGTTGCCTCCTGTTCCGGCTGAAACATTGGAGGAACTCGTCGGGGCACTGCTGTCCGCTCAAAACGGTGGTGAAGTTAAGAATATAGTAGCGGCCTCTTTAAATGGATCCAACGACAATGTTGCTTCTTCCTCTTTAAATGGACCCAACGATAACGGTGCTTCTTCCGATACGAATACATTTTCTTCCGGTAGTGTCGGTGAGATAAAGAAAGATACTAAAGTTAATAAAGACGGCGAAGTTGTGATGGATGTTTTGGATTTGAAGAATATGGATATTTTAGATGTGTTAAAATTAATTTCTCAGAAAAGCGGCATCAACCTTGTTGCCGGACAAAACGTTAAAGGGCGGGTAACCGTTTATCTAAAAGATGTGAGTGTGGAGGAGGCGTTAAGTATTATCGTTGAAGCCAATGATTGGGCATATGCCAAAGAAGGCGGGATCATTAAAGTAATGACCGAAAAGGAATATGAAGAGAAATATGGCCGTAAATTTGGGCAGGAGATAGCGACAAAAATCGTCCAGCTGTTGTATGTAAAACCCCCCGACCTTATTCCTATCCTTGACCAGATGAAAAGCAGCGTTGGAAAAATAATTGCGGATGAAAAATCCAATTCACTTGTCCTGCTAGACCAGGAAAGTAAAATAAGCCAAATGCAGAAAATTATTGACCAGCTCGATGTCCCGATGAAATCAGAAGTTTTCGACTTAAATTATGCAAAGGCGGAGGATATCTCCGGAAAGGTTACCGAGTTGTTAACTCCGGGGTTAGGCCGGATGAAATTTGATCAGCGTTCAAACCGTTTGGTTATTTATGATACTGCTCCCAAAATGAAATCAATCAAAGAAATCATAAATGCTTTTGACAAAAAAGATAAACAGGTGCTTATTGAGGCGAAGATCATACAGATTGTTTTAAGCGACGAATTTAAAATGGGAATAGATTGGGAAGGTATTTTAAACAATTATCATGGGCTGGATCTAAAGAATAATTTTAGTATTTTAAATACGGGTGACAAAGGCGGACGGTTAAGTATCGGAACGATCGACAACGATAGATATAAAGTATTTGTCGATGCTTTGGATGCCATCGGAACAACGGATATTTTGTCAAGCCCCAGGATAACCGCCATTAACAACCAGGAGGCCAAGATTTTAGTCGGCTCGACCGAGCCCTATGTTACCACAACGACGACGACGCCTTCTTCGGGGCCGACAACGACCGCCGAGAGCGTAAATTTTATTGAAGTCGGCGTGAAATTATTTGTTACGCCGACTATTCATGAAGATAATTTTATTACCATGAAAATTAAGCCCGAAGTAAGCTCGGTTACACGAACCATAACAACGAGCACGAATAACTCCATTCCAGTCGTTGAAACATCTGAAGCGGAAACAACGGTATTGGCCAAAGACGGTGTAACCATTGTCATCGGTGGATTGATTAAAGAAGAAGGGATAAAAGCTTCGAGCAGGGTTCCATTCTTGGGGAATATTCCTTTCTTGGGTTTTCCTTTCCGCAATAAATCAAATAAGACAAGCAAGACAGAAATAGTTATTTTTCTGACACCGAAAATTATTTCCGGGGATGTGCGCGAAGACAGTGCTGCGGCACCAACTCCTTTAGTCTATCAACATTAAAGTTATAAACGGAGGAATATTGCATGGCTTTAGCCAAAGACATTATGACAACGCAGGTAATCACAATCAAGCCGACGACCACCATTCTTGATGCCATGAAAACTATTGTTTCTTTGGAAATAAGCGGGCTTGTGGTTACAAATGATGCAGGAGACGCCCTTGGTATCGTAACTGAAAGGGATCTTCTCGTGGCCTATACTTTTCTTAAGAAAACATCCGCTTCCATTGAAGATTATATGAACAGAAAGATTGTCGGCGTTGATGAGCAAACATCCGTAGAGGATATAAGCCAGATTCTTGTTCAAGGCGACATCCGCCGGGTCCCGGTCATTAAGGATAAGAAAGTTATCGGTGTCGTGAGCCGCCGAGATTTACTAAGGAATATTATTAAGCAGGAAGAAATGCAGAAACGATAGTCTTCGGTAGAATCCAGTTGCACAACAGCTCTCCTTCTCTACAATATCAATCTGATTGCCGTTCAGTAAGAATTAACCAATTTATATTTTTTTATTTTGACTTACAGGAGGAAAACCAGTGCGTAAGCTTACCCACGAGGAAATAGTCGGCAGGCAAACCGTCTTAAAAACACAGCCCCATTTTCCTTTCACCGTTATTTTAAACAATATCAGAAGCCTTTATAATGTCGGTTCGATATTTCGGACGTCCGACGGCGCGGGCGTGGAGAAGATTTGGCTTTGCGGGATTACCGGCTGCCCGCCGCAGCCGCAGATTGCCAAAACAGCCCTGGGGGCGCAAAACGAAGTCCCCTGGGAACATGCCAAGGATATTGTTCCTCTTGTTAAAAAATTGAAACAACAAGGCTATCAGATTGTTTTGTTGGAGCAGATGAAGGAAAGTGTGCCGTATCAAGAATTTCAACCGCAGGCACCTGTTTGTTTGATTGTCGGTAACGAAATCGAGGGGATTTCTCAACAGATTATTGATTTATGCGACGCGGCCATTGAAATTGAAATGGCCGGATTAAAAAATTCATTAAATGTTGCGGTGGCTTTTGGCATTGTGGCGTATCATTTTCGGCACTGTTTACGAGATTCTTTATTGGGAACCTTGAAGAAGAGGTAGCTTTTCTTGAATGTAGGGATCGCGGGGGTCAATCTTCTCTATTGCCCGCAATAATATAAGGGCTTCTTTTTTTCGTCCAGTCAGGCTATATACATAAATAAGATTTTTTTTGGCATCAATTAAATAATAATCTAAGCCAATGGCTCTTTTTAAGAATGCCTCTGCTTGGGAGAACCGGCCTTTATTAATTAGAATGATTGCTAAGTTTGAGTATGCTTCAGCCGCTTGTGGATTAATGCGCAACGCTTGAAAATAATCTTCAGCCGCCTTATCGGTATTGCCCAATTCATCTTCGATTATTCCTATATTTAGGTAAATATACCAATCACCAAATGTACCGGTCTTAGCCTTTTCAAAGTAGTATTTTGCTTTTTTAAAATTTTGTTCATGCAAATACGCATCGGCCAGCCAGAATAAAGGCAGTTCCATTTTGGGCGACAAAGACAGCATGTACCGGCAATATTTTTTTTCTTCATTCCATAGGGAATTATAATAATGCGACGTCAGAAGATAGCTAATCAGTAGAGTTATCGCGATAAAGTTTGATAAGGTGCGGATGAATTTTTTGGAAATATCGGCAATGATGATGGCCAACAAAGAAAGGAATCCGAGGGTTGAATAAAACAGCCAGTGCGGCTCGATGATAAACCCCAAGTTAGGGCGGGAAAAGGAGGCTAGTGTTATCGGTAGTAAATTCAGAATAAACCAGCTTAGGGCAAAAGATTTCTCATTCCTGCCCCAGTATTTATAAGCGAATAAAACGAGAATAAAAAGAGATATTAAGGGAAGGAGAGTTCTTAAACCAAGATGGTCATTAATGATCGGTGATGCCCAAATTAAAACAATGTCTTTTAACAAAATCAGATTTTTCAGATAAAAGAAACATACGTTGGCGAAAGAAGCAGTGAATTGCGGCAGGGACATGTGGAAATGTGCCATAGCAGCTGTTAAGTCCGAAGAGTTTCCGGTAAACCTGGCTCTTGCTATTAAATAGAGAAAAATAAGTATGTAATAAGAGGAGGTTTTAAAGACAATGGATTTAATGTCCTGTTTCTTGAGAAAATACAGCGCTGATGATAAATAAAAGGGAAACATAACAGCTGTCTCATGGGAGAGTAAAGCAATGGTGAAAAGAAAATGGCTCATAATCCAATAAGATATCTTTTGTGGGTTTTCCATGTAATAAAAATAAGATATTATGGCCAGGTTTATACAAATGATTAATATAGAGTAGCCAGAGGCTGTTAGATAATTAACAAGGATGCCATTGACAGGATGGGTACAAAATAAAAGGCTGATGAGTAACGCAAGTTGGCCGTTGTTTAGTAAGTGTTTAAAAAGTATATATATAGAAAGGCACGCTAGGAAAAACAAAAATAGATTAAAAATGTGAAATCCAAATGCGTTTATACCGAAGATTAGATAGGGAATAAGATTAAAGAGATGTGTTACGGGGCGAAAATAAACATAGTTTCCCTCGTGGCGCATGTGTCCAGTACCGATTTGCAGAAAACCCAAATCTTTGATGGCTTTATTACGGGTAATGAGGGCATGGTCATCCATCATGAAAGGATTGCCCAGGCTGTTACTGAATGTTAAGATACATACACTTAACAATAATAATGCTACGAAACTAAATTTTTTTTCGTTGGGAGAGGTGGGCATACAAATAATAATAACATATTTTGCAATGAGGGGAGTTGGTGTATTGCAGAATTTTTTGGGAGGGGTATAGCTATGAGGAAAATTTATGGGATATTTTTGTTATTGGTTTTTCTTTTGTTTGCGGGCATAAAGTTTGGTGTGTGCGATGATCCTCAATCGTTAATACCTGCTTTAGAAAACAACGCTTCAACGGAGGTTGACCCTTTCAAAAATGAAATTCCAAATATCGTTATTTTGGCGGATGATATTTGGGGTGGGGGGAAGCCAACTTCTACCGGTTTTGAGATGGCAAAGAAAATGGGTGTAAAAACTATTATTGATTTACGGACACCGATTGAAGGAACACAAGAAGAGCAAAAACTTATAGAAAACCTTAAGATGAACTACATCAATATCCCGGTTATTCCTTCGTCCTTGGATAATTATGAAGTCGAGCAGTTAAGAGCGGTGTTGGTTGATCCTCAAAGCAGGCCGGCGATTATTCATTGCTCTTCGGGTGGGCGGGTATTGAAATTGTGGACGCTTTATAAAAGTAAGTATGGTGAGAAGAATAATTAAGGCCAGATGCCACCGACGACGTAGGCGATGGCTATTTTGTTGATGGCATTGATAAAAGCAGCGGTACGTAAATCGATTTTGTTATCATGTTTAATTCTTGTTTCGCGGATTTCCTGGTAAGCATTAATCATCGTATCTTCCAGCCCGGAGTTTACTAATTCCTCTTCTCCTGCCCCGGAAACTAACTGAGGGATGTCTTCATCGGAAATAGACTGCTTGGTTAATTTTTCTATTATTTTGATAAAGCTTCGATGAGAGTTTTCTTCGAAACGTTTAGTCATTCGGCCAAAGCGGACGTGCGAAAGATTTTTGAGCCATTCGAAATAAGAAACGGTGACACCGCCGGCGTTAAGGTAAATATCCGGGATGATGAGCACGCCGCGCTTTTCCAGTTTTTCGCTGGCCTCCGGTGAGGTCGGGCCGTTCGCCCCTTCCCCGATGATTTTGGCTTTAATTCGATCGGCATTTTCTTTTGTAATCTGATTTTCCAAAGCCGCCGGCACGAGGATATCGCATTCTATCTCCAACGCCAGCTTGGATGGGGTGATGTCTTTGGACCCCGGGAATTTTAAAATGCTTTTCTTCTCTGTAAGGTGCTTTTGCAAAGCCTCGACATCCAGGCCTTTGAGATTAAACGCTGCCCCTTCATGTTCGGCCACGCAAATAATAATGGCGCCTTCTTCCTGGAGGTACTTGGCCGCATGATAGCCGACATTACCAAACCCTTGAACGACAACAGTTTTTCCTGCCAAGCCGGTTTTAAGCCCTAATTTCTTCATGTCTTCCTTAATATTACAGGCTTCGCGCAGGCCAAAGGACACGCCGCGGCCCGTTGCTTCTTTGCGGCCACGGATACCACCGCAGGAAACGGGCTTGCCTGTGACGCAAGCATCAGAGTATAAAGGATCGTCAGCGGTTAAGGCACGGTACGTGTCAGCAATAATGGCCATATCCGAAGGGGTTGTCCCATAGTCAGGGGCAGGAACATCTTGGCCGGGACCGATAAAATTCTTTTTGACGAGTTCGTAGGTATAGCGCCGGGTAATGCGTTCAATCTCGGCATCGGAATACTTCGACCGGGCGATGCGGATGCCGCCTTTTGCACCGCCGAAAGGGACATCGACAATCGCATTTTTATATGTCATGAGGGCCGCGAGCGCTTCGACTTCATCAGCATTAACCTCAAGCGCGTAGCGAACACCGCCTTTGCACGGCAGGCGGTGATGGCTGTGTTCGGCCCGCCAGGCGTCGATTACTTCGATTTTTCCATTGTCTCTTTTAAGGGGAAAACTTATATAATAGTTGGCATTACAGCCTTTTATTTGGTCCAAAAGGCCGGGGTCATAGTCGGTGTATTTGGCCGCTTTATCAAAATAAGAGGAAACTTGTTGGAAAAAACTGTCTTGGGTAGGCATTTAATTTAATCGCTTTAATATTTGTTTCAGTATGCCACAGTTGATTGTGCTTGGCAACGATTTTCAGGTTTTTTAGTATTCACGCAGACTCGATGAATTTAGTATAAACGTTTGAGCCTTTGAAGCTTGTATGATAAAATGGAAAAGTCTTTTTAACAATGAAAGAAAAGGTTTATGGCTAAGACAATTTGTGTGGTTGACGATGACCCAACCATCACGACACTGGTAGAATCGCTATTAAAGAAGCAAGGTTATAACGTTGTTTGTGCCAGTGATGGGCTTGATGCGTTGGTAAAGATAAAGAAAGAGCATCCCGACCTGATTATCCTCGATGTGATGATGCCGGAAATTAACGGCTACGATGTCTGCTATCAACTCCGTTTCAATAAAGAATTCGAAAAAGTCCCCATTATCCTTTTAACTTCGCGAGAACAGGAAATTGACGATGAGCTCGGGAAACGTTCCGGCATAGAATACTTGCAGAAACCGGTCAATGCCAAAGTGCTTTTAGAAAAGATTGTAAGTTTATTGCCAAGGGCAGATTAAATCCTTTAAGAGAAATATTTATCTTATGGCACAAAAAATCTTGGTTGTAGATGATGACCGGGGAATTCTCAAGTGGGCACAGACATTTTTGACAGGCAAAGGGTATCATGTTGTTGAGGCGGAAAATGGACGTGATGCCTTAGAAAAATTAAAAAAGGAAACCCCGGATCTAATTGTTTTGGATATTATTTTGCCGGATATGGATGGGTATCAGGTGTGCAATAAGATTAGGGCTGATGCCCAATATGCAGAGATACCGATTATTTTTCTTACGGTAAGGGATAAGGAATTAGACGATCAGATTATACAGAGGTTAAATATTGCCTATATTCAGAAACCGGCCAGCAATCAGGTGCTGTTGGATAAAATAAAGCAGCTTTTAATCAAACATTAAATGGGGGAAAGAAATGGGTAAACGATCGAAGACAGGTATTCTCTTTTTTTTATTTATTTTTGGTGTTGCATTTGCCAGTTATGCGGATGTGAATAAAACTTTAAATACTGATGAATCCGAATTAAAAGGTGTTTTAGGCGTAGGTGTTCTTGTTGACACACAACCGTATAAAGACGTAGATCCGAAAGCTTGGCCGGTTCCTTTGGCTTCGTTGGAGTACAAGAATTTCTGGATTGACGGAAGAGTGTTTGGTTACCGTTTGTTAGGAGAGGGAAATTGGAAACTTTCCGTTGCTGGAAAACCGCGGTTGATGGGGTATCATTCCAACGACAGTTCTACCTTATATGGGATGGAAGACCGGGAAGGAAGTTTTGACGGCGGCGGACGTTTTTCTTGGGAAAGTGAGATGTTCGACTTGAAAGTTATGGTTCTGAGCGATTTGGGCGGTAAACATAATGGACAGGAAGTCAGTGCGGTTTTATCTAAAGAGTTGTTGAAAGGGTTTATTACGCCGCGTGTTGGTGTTAAATGGCTTAGTCAAAACCTGGTGGATTATTATTTTGGCGTCCGCGGTAACGAAGCAAGGGTGTGGCGTCCGGCTTATGAGCCGGATAGCACTGTTGATGCGATTGCGGGGGCGACAGTTGCCTTGCCGATAGGCGAAAAATGGGCGTTTGTTACCGACCTTGAATATGAGTTTTTAGGCTCTGAAATTACTGACAGCCCCATTGTTGATGCCGATGGGGTTTTCAAATGTGCTGTGGGTGTTGTTTATCGGTTTTAGAGGTTAGCCGCTGTTTTTTTTCTCTCTAATCAAAGACCAGTTCCTTCGGGTTTGTTAAACTATTCCCTCTATGCCTATTTTTAATAAGGTTGTTTCTTATGATTGTTGTTAAGAATATTGTAAAAAACTTTGGTGGATTCACGGCGCTTAAGAATATTTCCTTTGAGATTAAAAAAGGAGAGCTCATCGGTTTTTTAGGGCAAAACGGCGCGGGGAAAACAACTTTGATGCGTATCTTAACTTCGTATTTATTGCCGACGAGCGGCGAGGTTACAATTGATGGTGAAGATGTGACACGCAGATCTTTGGCGGTGCGAAGAAAAATTGGCTATTTACCGGAGACGCCGCCTTTGTATCCGGATATGACGGTTGAAGAATATTTAAAATTTTCCGCTCAATTGAAAGATGTTAAGGCAAATCGTATACGCGTAGAGATGGACCGTGTTTTGGCAGAGTGCCGTCTGAAGAATGTACAACGCCAAAGAATCTCTATCCTCTCAAAAGGTTTCAAGCAAAGAGTGGGCATTGCCCAGGCCATTATCCATGACCCCGCGGTACTTATTTTAGATGAGCCAACCAATGGCCTTGACCCGGTACAAATTTTACATGTGCGTGAATTGATCAAAGGTTTGGACCAGAAACGGACAGTGATTTTAAGCACGCATATCCTTTCCGAAATTGAACAGATTGCCCAAAGGGTTATTGTTCTTAAATCCGGGGAGATCATTGCCGACGATTCATTAGAAAATCTTTTTAAGGCGCAAACAAGTACAAACCTTGAGGAAGCATTTTTAAAATTGGTAAACGCAAAAGAAGGCGAAGATGAATAAGATTCTGGTCATTGCCAATAAAGAATTACAAACATACTTTAAATCTCCAATTGCTTACCTTGTTCTTATCATCACCACCATTATTTTTAATGTTTTTTTCTTTTTGATTATCGACCAGAACCGGGAAGCAACCCTGCGGGATATTTTTCAGGTTATGGAGTTTATGTTTGTCTTTATTATCCCGCTTTTAACCATGAAGGCTTTTGCCGAGGAGAAAGCCACCGGGACGATCGAATTTTTGATGACCACCCCGACAACTAACACGGTTATTGTATTGGGTAAATATATAGGGTGCTTGATTTTTTTCACCGTCCTTATGTCAATAACGGCAGTTTATTATGTCATTTTGGAAATTTACGCGGTGCCGGATCGCGGGGCCATTTTCATAGGGTATTTGGGTTCCTGGTTAGAAGGAGCGTTGTTTATTGCCATTGGCCTGATGACGTCATCCTGGACAAAAAATCAAATTATCGCTGCGATGAGCGCCTATCTGATACTTTTTAGTTCTTATTTCTCGATTACCTCGATGGAGTATTGCAAAGGTACGCTTCAGGCCATTGTTCGTTATTACGGGACATGGAGCCATGCCGAGAATTTGTTTTCCGGAGTATTAAGCACAGCGGATGTCGTTTATTATGTCAGCGGAATTATTTTTATTCTTCTTCTAACAAGGTTATTTGTTGAAAATCGTCTATGGCGTTAAAGGCAAATGTTAAAAATCGGGTATTCCTTTTATTTATGGTTGTTTTGCTGTGCATTGTCTTTGTGGAAGTAAATTACCTCGCCCATATTTATGATACCCGTATTGATTTAACAAGGTTTAAACAGCACACCCTTTCCAAACAAACTCTCGGATTATTGAAAGAATTGAAAGGTCCGGTGAAGATTTCGGTTCTGTACGTTGGCCTGCCGCCGAAATATTTGGAAGACCTTCTTAATGAATATAAAAGAGTAACGAAAGGAAAGGTTGATTTTGAGATTATTGATCCGTTAGTGCAACTTGGTTATGCGGCACAATTTGGGATGGTTATTAAAAGCGGCCAAAAGAAAGCGATAATTCAATCAGGGCAAACAAAGCGAGATATCGATTTTACCGATGAGCCTTTAAATGAGGATGAAATCAACAATGCGGTTATCCGGATAACGCGGCCGGCACGGCATGCATGTTTTTTAACCGGGCACGGGGAATATCGTTTGGAAGATGAAGAAGACGGTGGGTTACAAACTTTTAGAAAATTACTTTTAGCAAATAATATTATTGCCCAAGAATTTGTTTTGGGTATGCTGGGCGGCATTCCAGACAGTTGTGATGTTTTGGTTATTGCCGGGGCGAAGTCGCCATTGACAGATAAAGAAGAAGAGGCGATTGAGCAATATTTAGAGAAAGGCGGGGACGCCCTATTTTTAGTTGAAAACACCCTTGTTTCCACTCTAGATAAGCCCTTAACTCCTGAACAGCAAGAGTTGAATCCTTCTTTAAACGGAATTTTAACCCGTTGGGGAGTAAAAGTGGCAAATGATATTGTCGTTGATTTGGCGAGCCATGCCAGCGGCGATGAAGGCTCACCGGCAACACGTAATTACATAGCCCATCCGGCTATCACGGAAGGATTAGATTATACGTTTTATATTCGTCCGCGGTCGATTTCGGTGCAGCCCTTGCCAAGAAAAACCATTAAAGTCGCTCCTGTTGTTTTGACGGCATCAGATAATGCGAGCTGGGGTGAAACAAACAGATATTTAAACGCAAAGTTTGATCCAGGCGTTGACCGTGAAGGGCCAGTTCCGATTGCCTACGTAATTTATGAACCGAAAACTGGTCAGGATCTCTCTGATACCAGAATAGCCGTATTTACCGACGCTGATTTCTTAACGAATAATTATATAAAAAGTTACAGTAACGCCCAAATGGGTCTTAATGTGATAAATTGGCTTACGGAAGCAGATTATAAGGCGTTTGTGGACAAAAACGAACTGAAAATTTCCCAAATGGATTTAACAAGCGGCCAGAAACGAAATGTTATTGCTATTCTCTTTATTATTCCTCTAGTTATAGCTTTATGTGGTGCAATGGTTTGGTTGAAATATAAATAATTGTTAAGAATTTTCAGTTAAAATTGACTGTCAAGCATCGATTTTTTATTAATTCTTTTTGCCTGCCTTTTTATTCTTTTAAGCCTCGTCGATAGATGTTCCATAACATATTGGTAGATATTAGGTTAAAATATATTTGTTAGAAAATAGCTATTTTTATAATGTTCTAATTTCTAGATAAGGTAGCGTTTTCTTGCTTATTTTCCCCACAGCTAGGTAAAATGGGCTTTTTCTGCTATAGTTAAAATGACGTTAATTAAAATGACATCAGCCGTGGTAGGAATACCACAATACTCTGCTCTGATTGACAGTATGAAATAGGGGTGGTGCTGATCAAGAAAGGAGGGGATAGAAATGGACTATACAACCTTATTTAATCAGATAGTAGATCCGCTTAAGTCAATGATGGTGGGTGCAGTAAGTTTTATCCCCACTTTACTAACAATGCTCGTCACCTTGGTCGTTCTTGCTCTCGGCTGTGTCATCGCGCATTTAGTTACAAAGGGAGCTATTTCCTTTATGCGTGTAATTAAAATTGACACTTTCGCTGATACTCTCGGCATAACCAAGGTACTCAAAAATGGCGGGATAAAACAGAAACCCAGCACGTTGATTGGCTGCATGATGTATTGGGTGATGATGGTTTTCGTCTTCATCACAACTCTTACATCGTTTGGCCTTTCCATTGTTGGGGATTATCTGAGCACCATTTTCGCCTACATACCGAATGTGGTCACAGGTGTTTTAACCTTGATCATCGGTATGTTAGTGGCTAGGTTTATTTCGGGCGTGGTTTACGTAACGGCTAAAAATACTAATATGCCGATACCAGAAACTTTGCGCGATCTTAGCCAATTGGCGATTGTGGTGTATGTCGCCATCATGTACTTAAAGCAGATTGGCTTTGTTTCACTATTTGAGAGTCACTTCAACCTGTTTATAGGTGGTATTATCTTTGCTTTGGCAATTGCCTTCGGGCTTGCCGGTAAGGATATTGCTGCTAAATACCTTAGCGTATTAGACAGGAAGAATCATTCTCACTCTCATTAAAATAGTGAAGCAAAGATAGTTTTACAAGCGGCCCTCAAAATGAGGGCCGCTTTTTTTGTCTATGCACGTTGTGGATTGTTTTGCAGTAAGATATACTAATCATATGAATCCTGCCGGAACCTCTTTTCGTAAATCATTTGATGTACTTAACTCCGTTTTGAGCCTGGTTTTTGCGGCCTATTTATTGGATGTCACTTTTGCTAGGTTTGTGTATCTTGACTATGAAATTGTATTTATAGTATTTATCTTTCTCTTTAAATGTTTTATTATGAGCGGTATTTATGGCTCACTTATCGAGATTATCAGTTTAGAGAAAACTCTTTTAAGTTTCCCCGGCCTGTTTTATAACGCCAAGCGGTATTTTTTTCCATATCTTTTGATTCTAGCCTTTTGTTTGTCAATACATTTTGCCTTCGTACAGCTCTTGCCATCGTTTTTGGGTTTTCAGATATCCAAAGAACTACCTCCTTTTCTGATAATTTTCTTGGCCATGATGGGGTATTTTATTGTTTATGATAAATACATTAAACCTTTGGGATTAAACCAGAGGCGCATTTCCATCGGGTATAGGGATATTAAGGTTTTATTTTTGTTATATTTAACCGATATGCTTGTTTATAACTTGCTTAGCTTGGCAGATCAGGGTAAGTTTGATTTTGAAAAAATAGCGTTAATCGTAAGTCAGTATATTCATTCCTTGGAGTTTATCTTTATTGCTCAGGTTATTGTTAATAGCTACATAGAGATAAAGGAGAAGTATCATGTTACCAAAGAGTTGATTTTAATTAATCCTGCTTCAGGTGGGTTATTAACGAGTTATGCGATGACGGCCCTGCGGAATTATCCGCCATTTTTCGTTGTCCTAAAAGCATTTACGCCCAAAAATTACGCTGTTAGAACCTTTAACCGAATACCTTGGCGGCGAAGATACTTTGAAACAAATGCAAAAGACACTTTAGTAGCGATAACATGCTATACCTCAAATGCATACGAGGCTTATTATATTGCCAGTGAATATAAAAAACGTGGATGTAAAGTTGTTTTAGGTGGCCCGCATGTGACCTACTTGCCTGAAGAGTCTTTGGCGTATTGTGACAGTGTTATTGTCGGAGAGGCCGAAGGTGTTTGGCGGGAAGTCATCGAAGATTTTGAAAGCGGAACGTTAAAACCTAAATACTTAGGCTCTGCTTTAGAAAATTTTCATGCTATAGTTCAGGAAGAACTGATGAATTCTCCTCCCGAGATTATAAAAGATTTCTTGGAAACACAACGCGGCTGCAAATTCCGTTGTCATTTTTGTACTATTCCCGGGTTAAGCCAGGGCCAGGTTAGGCGCAAACCCATCGGTGAAGTGGTTGAACTCATTAAAAAGATCCGGCATAAATACAAAACAATCATATTTATCGATAACGATATTTATTCTGACCCGCAGTATGCACGGGAACTTTTTAAAGCGTTAAAACCATTAAATATCAATTGGCAAACTCAGTGCACTATTGATATAGCCAAGAACGATGAGACTTTAAGGTTAGCCAAAGAATCCGGGTGTAAATACTTGTTGATCGGTTATGAAATTTTTGGTGATTCTCAGGAAAAAGACCAAAAAGGAAAGTTTGCGATGGCACAGAGGTATAAACAATATACTGAGAAAATAAAAGCGGCGGGGATTGCCATCAAAGCCCATTTTATTTTTGGGTTTGACACAGACACCTTTCGTTCAATGCTGTCGATGTGGAGATTCTGTTTTTCTATTAAGCCGATGGTGTCGATTATGTCTGTCTTGACACCTTTGCCTGGTTCCCAGGTTTATTATGATTTCGTTTCCAAGGACCGAATTCGGAATCTAAATTGGCGGAAATACACCTGCCAAAATCTTGTCTTTGATCATCCGCGCATGGACAGCAGAAAACTTTCAATTACGTATCCTCTTTTTTTCCTCGGAATCTTGTGCACAACCTCGATTGGCGGATTTCTTCTTTTTTGTATATTTTTATCTTCAATGTTTCTTTAATTTTTCAGTCTTTTCAATATTTCGAAAAAATAAAAAGATCCCGTAAATAAGTTTACACAATAAAGCACCAGTAAAACAACCAATGTAAAGTGTAATGAATTGCCTATGGGGAGTATAAATAAGAAAAATAAGAATGAAACAGCCAGGGAAGTCCGGGAGATTTGATCTGCTTTGAACATATAAGATACAAAAGAGGGGAAAGCCCATTTTTTACTGTAATATTCGGTAATTTGATAGAGCGTATTCTGTTCGAGGGAATCTTCTTTAAAATCATCTTGGATTAACATTAAGGCCAATTCTTGTACATGGCTTTTCTGGGCGCAGTATATTTTGAATAGAAAAATAAATATAATTACAAGAACCGCTAGGAACAGAGGTTGTTTTTTATAAAAATTTAAAAGAAAAAGAAGAATGCAAATGATGACAAGGAAGGCCTGGCTTAAACTGGCATTTTTTATTTTGCCATAAATAACAACTGCCGTTTTATTCTGAGATAGAGTTTGTTTTATCTCCGGGGTCAGTAATAAATATTTAAACCACGAATATGTGTGCCTGTCATTGAAAATTGTTTTTTTAAATGAGGAAATGCTGCTGATTTTGTTGTGCAGAGAATGGCTCATGATTTTCAGGTTTAATTTTAAAGCCCTTCTCTAATAATTACAAGCGTGATTAGGAGAATTAAGAATTTTGTAAGAAGGAACAAGTAGGCTAGCTGTAATTTCAAGAGAGTATTGAGTAAAAATGGAGAAGTTTGCCAATTTTGTTATAATAGTTTTCTTATGCAGCCTGCCTTAAAAGAGCAAAAAACAATACCTTCCTCACCTGAAGTGCGCGTGGTTGAAGCTTCCGCCGGTTCCGGAAAGACATACACACTTGCCAAGCGGTATATCCAGCTATTGTTTGATCCCTCCTTAGAAAAAGAACAGATCCCGATTCGTAATATCCTGGCGGTCACATTCACCAATAAAGCGGCTTTTGAGATGAAAGAGCGGATTCTGCAGTTTCTTAAGGCGATTGCTTTGGGGAATTTGAAGGATAGCGATTATGAAGAGATCCTTAAGCCCATCGGGGTTGATTATCAAGTGGCCCAAAAGAAGGCTTTTTCGATCATGGAGGCGCTTATCCGCCATTACAATTTTTTTCAGGTGCAGACGATCGACAAATTTATTAATGCGCTGTTGTCCGGCTGCGCTTTTCGTATTGGCCTGACGGCGAATTTCAAGATTAAAACCAATTCGGCAGAATATTTGGAGCTCGGGTTAGATGAACTCATTGACCGCGCCCATCAGAACAAAAGCACTTTTAAGATTTTTGAGGGCTTTCTGCATAATTATCTTTATTTGGATAATCGGACCGGCTGGTTCCCACGCAAAGAAATACTGCGGGTTGTTAAGAATCTTTACGATCAATTTAACCGCTATGGGCTTGCCTTTAGAGAAGGGCCGCATGACAACGAGTCGATCATTAAAAAGAAGCGGGAAATCTTAAAGGATTTAAAAAGTATCCAGGAGAAATTGCCCGAAGGTACAGATAAGCGTTTTCAAGGTTCATTAGAAAGATTTTTGATTGAGCATCCACAGAGTTTTGATATTGATAGTACTTCAAGATATTTTTCTCGAGAAGAGTTTCCCGCGCGCAAGGATACAAAAGTTCCCAAAGACGTCGAACGTTTATGGGCAAAACAAAGGAATAATTTCAAAGAGCTTTGTGAACAGGAAGCGGTATCTTTGTTTAACCCTTACGTTGGAATTTTTAATGAAGTAAAAGAAGATTTTCTTAAATTAGCCGCCAAAGACGATGTGCTTTTTTTAGAAGAGCTTAATAAAAGGGCCACCGCTTTATTCGACGAAGACCACATAACCGTTGTGGAGCTTTATTACCGCTTAGCTGCCCGGTTCCGCCACTACCTGATTGATGAATTTCAAGATACATCCCGCCTGCAGTGGAAGAATTTAGAAGAAATGGTCAAAGAGGCACTTGCGACGCAAGGAACGCTCTTTTATGTGGGCGACCCCAAACAGGCAATTTACGGCTTCCGCGGCGGTGATGTTAAATTATTCTATGATGTTAAGCAGCAGTTTGAACCATTCCATGTTAAATCGGAATTTTTGACCAAAAATTGGCGCAGCCAGAAAGCTATCGTGGCGTTTAACAATAAAATATTCTCGCAAGACAATTTGAAGAGAATGATCCATGAGTGGCAGATAAAGGAAGACGATGCGAAAAAAGTATTTGATCAGGCCGGGATCGAAGAAATAGCAGCTGTTTTTGCCGAGGCGCAGCAGAGCCACCGGGATGAACTTACCGACGGATATGTGAAAGTAGAATATTGCGATATGGGGACAAAAGAGGAATTTGAGAGTGCCTTAAGAGAAAAGCTGGCCGTTTTAATTGATAATTTAAGGGAGCGGTTTTCTTTCAGGGATATTGCCATTCTAACACGCAATAACCAGCAGGTTGAAGATTTGACCAGCTGGCTCGTCGAAAGAAACCTGCCGGTTGAAAGTGAACGCACGCTGAACATAAAGGAGAATCATCTTGTTCAAGAACTCATTACGCTTCTGAAATTTCTGGCTTCGCCAATCGATAATATTTCGTTTGCGCAATTTATTTTGGGCGATATTTTTACCAAAGCTGCGGGTTTAAGCAAGGAGGAATTACAACAATTCGTTTTTGAACGCAAAGGGTTTTTGCGGGAGAAGAAAGATTTTTATCTCTATATGGAATTCCGCAAGGAATACAAAGATTTATGGGAAAGATATTTTGAGGAATTTTTTAAAAATGTCGGGCTGTATCCGTTGTATGAACTTATTGTGAGTATTTATCACCGCTATGGATTATTGTCTCTGTTCGCAGAAGCCCAAGGTTTTTTCATGCATTTCTTGGAAATTGTCAGGAAAAGTGAGGAAGAATACGCCGATATTAATTCATTTTTAGAACACTTTGAAGAGCTCGAGGGAGAAGAGCTTTATATCAAAATGCCGGACACCGATGCGATTAAGATTCTGACTATCCATAAATCAAAAGGGCTGGAGTATCCGGTTTGTATTATTCCATTTTTGGGAATGGATGTTCAAGTTGGGGCACAATCGACGGAGAATCAGCAGGCTTATATCTTAAAAGAAAATGAAGGTTCGATGGAATTGATCCGGTTCAAAGATAAATATTTTGATTTCTCTGATGAATTACTCGAAATCTACCGTCAAGAGTACAAAAAAGGGTTTATTAATGAATTGAACAATATTTACGTTGCCTTAACCAGGGCCCAGAATGAACTATATGCTTTTATCCCAAAGAAAATCGGCAGCAGTTCTAATTTGGCCAAATTCCTTATCCCACAAGATTCTTATGAAAATGGCCAGCAAGTTAAGTATTCGCCTCAGGCTAAAAAAGACCGCTCGGTAATGAAATTATCATCGGGCCAACACCAGGATTGGATTGCTTACCTTAAGGAAGAATTCATGGAAGCCACCGAACTTGAGCATCGAGATGTGCGTTGTCAGGGCGAGGTTATCCATTTGATGCTGTCGTGTATCGGCAATTTGAGTACGGAAGATAAAAACAAATCGATTAATAATGCTTTGATTCAGGTGAAGCGGCAATTTCCTTTTATTAAAGAGCCGGAGAAAAATACGAAATTAATCGAAAAAATACTTAAGGATAAAAAGTTAGCGTCATTTTTCTATTGTGAGAAAGCAAATGTACTGACGGAGAAGGATGTTGTAACGAAGAACGGTGAAACGAAAAGGCTAGATAGGCTTATTGTTAAAGACAATGAGGTTTGGATTGTTGATTATAAATCATCCCGCGATACGCAGGGCCGGTACGATGACCAGGTGAAAGAATATAAAACGATTATGCAGAAATTGTACCCTAAGCATAAGGTTAAAGGGTATCTGTTGTATTTAGATACGATTGATGCGGAAGAAGTAACATGAAAAAAATCCTGACAGTTAGTTTCTGCGATAACTTTATCGATAAACTCGCTGATTTCATTGAAGAAAACTATATTAAAAAAGGCCAGGACTTAAGCCGCCTGGCGATCGTTTTTGGCGGCAAACGGCCGGCATTATTTATGAAACGCGAATTGGCGAAGCGCATTAAGGGGAATTTTTATCCGCCCCAATTTTTTACCATTGATGACTTTGTTTCTTACGTCATTACGAAGAAAGAATCCAATACACAAGTTGTTGACCTTAATAATTGTTATCTTTTGTATGAGCTTGCTAAAGAGGTGGCCCCGGAAATTTTACATCGGAGAGAAACATTTGCCAAATTTCTGCCTTGGGCGCGGGAAATTTTGCAGTTTATCGATCAGCTTGATTTGGAAATGGTCGAAAACAAAGCCCTTCTTAATATTGAAGCTAATGCCCAGATTGGTTATGACGTCCCGGCGGATATCAATGACCTTTTGGCGCACATTGTCGCTTTAAAGGAAGCTTACCAGAAGAAAGTCAGGGAAGATAAAATTTATTCACGCGGGTTTGAATATTTGCGCGCCGCCGAGTTGATTGATGAATGTGAATTCGCTGAATTTGACCAGATCATCTTTTGCAATTTCTTTTATTTTCACAAGACAGAAGAAAAAATAGTTAAGAGCCTTTATAACCGCGGGCTGGCAACCATGATTTTCCAGGGCGATGAACGAAAGTGGCCCGTTTTAGAAAGGATCACCAAGAAATTTGGTTGTGAACTTAAAGAGAGTGCTGAGCCGGATAAGACGCAGTTTGCGCTGAAGCTTTATAAAGGTTTTGATACTCATTCGCAAGTGGCTGTTATCCGCGAAATTTTAAAGACGATTAAAGATACCAGTAATACGATCATTGTCCTTCCGTCGCCGGATTCACTGGTTCCTCTTTTATCCGAAATTACCGCCTTGGAGAAAGAATTTAACATTTCCATGGGTTATCCTCTAAAGCGCAGCAGTTTTTATTCGCTTTCGCAGTTTGTTTTTAAAGCGCAAAATTCCCGGAAAGATAGCCGGTATTATGCCCGGGATTATTTAAAGGCGCTACGCCATCCGTTCGTCAAGAATTTACGCCTGGGGGAAGATGCGATCGTCACACGTGTATTGATTCATAAGATAGAAGAGATTTTAACCGGGAAGGAAAGAGCGGAAATATCCGGGAGTTTGTTTTTTGCCCTTGAAGAAATGGAAACGCTCGACGCGCTTTATTTTTCAACGCAGCAGGCACTGGAACAGCTGGGCATTAAAGTAAAGAAAGATGCTTTGCGGAAAATTTTACTTGAGATTCATGAGCTCTTGTTTAAATCTTGGGAAAGTATCCGTAATTTCCGTGCTTTTTCATTGGCGCTCGATGAATTCTTAAAGACTTTCACAGAAAAGAGTTTCTTGAAGAATTATCCTTTGAATCTTAATATCGCCGAAAAAATGTATGCCATCAACGAAGAGTTTCTCAATGCCTCATTTTCCGATGAGGAATTTCCGCAGGAGGAAATTTTCAAGATTTTTGATAGTAAAGTGGCGATGGAGATGGTTTCGTTTAAAGGTTCCCCGTTAAAAGGCTTGCAGGTCTTGGGTTTGTTTGAGACGCGTTCCCTTAATTTTGAAAATGTGATTGTCTGCGATACCAACGAAGGGGTTTTGCCGTACTTAAAGATTTATGAGCCGTTGATACCTCGTGATGTCATGATCTCTTTGAGTTTAGACCGCCTTGAGCTTGAAGAAGAAATCCAGCGGTATCAATTCATGCGCCTGATTTCATCGGCGAAGAATGTCCATTTGGTTTATCAGGAGGCGAAGGATAAAGAAAAAAGCCGTTTTGTCGAGGAGCTTATTTGGGAAGAACAAAAGCGCACCAAGAAGGAACAACCCTTTGAGATCCAAGAGGCCAGTTTCCAGGTCAAAGTGATTTCGCAAAAGCAGGTGATTGCGAAGACACCGGAAATGGTTAAGGCCTTGAAGAAACATACCTATTCAGCCTCGAGCATTAGCACGTATTTAAAGGACCCGGTGGAATTTTATTACAAGTATGTATTGGGCTTGCAGGAACAGGAAGACCTCCTGGATGAACCGGAGGCACGGCACGTTGGGACATTTGTCCACGAATTATTGGAGGAAAGTTACAAGCCATTTTTAAATAAGAAGCCGAAGATTGATGCTAAATTCCGCCAGAAATTCGACCAGCTTTTCGACGAAAGGTTTCAGGATACCTTTGCCCGCAGTATGAAATCCGATGCCTTTTTACTGCGTTCGGTGATGGCCGAACGACTAAATCGGTTTTTAGATAAAGAAGAAACCGACCCGGACCGGCAGGTTGAGAAGATTTTGTATTTGGAGAACCGCTTTGAAGATACGCTGAAACTTTCTTGCGGGGATATTAAATTTAGATATGTCATCGATAGGGTGGACAAGCTTGCCGACGGCACCATCATGATTATCGACTATAAAACCGGGGCGATTGACCAAATGCCCAAGGCCATTGATAAACTAAGAACCATGGAACTTAGCCGGGAAAATATTTTAGAAAATGTCCGCTCGTTTCAGATTCCTTTATATTTTCATTACCTTCACCAGCAGTTTCCCAAGGAATCCATCAATGCCGCGTTGTACAATTTGCGTACGTTGGAGATCAAAAGGTTTCTTAATGGTAAAACAACTGCGGCTAAAGAGGACATTGACAAGTTTTTTCTGGATTGCCTGGGCTTTGTAGTTTCCGAAATCCTTAACCCTGACATTGCCTTTGAAAGAGCCTGATATTGCGGTAAACGGAAGCTTCTGTAATTGACGCACCTAGTCTTTTGTGTTACTTTATTCGTCTTGATGATTCGAGATAACCTCAAGCATGTTGAAGATTCGATTGCCGCCATTTGCCGGCGCCTCGGGCGTAAATTTGAGGATATTGTCCTGATCGGGGTTACGAAGTACGCTGAACCTGCTAATATTAGAGAAGGCGTGGAGGCCGGTTTAAGGCACATCGGGGAAAATAAGGTTCAGGAAGCGCAGCGGAAATTTCCCGTTCTTGATGAATTGGGCGTTAAAGTGACCAGGCACATGATTGGGCATTTACAGACCAATAAAGCCAAACTGGCGTTGGAATTTTTTGACCTTATCCAATCCGTGGACAGTTTAAAGCTCGCGCAGGAAATTACCAAGCACGCCGGTAAAAGTGGAAAGAACGCGGACATCCTCATTCAAGTGAATACCGCCGGTGAGGAGCAAAAATTTGGAACCGCGAAAAACCAAGCCGTTTCGTTAGTTGAGGAAGTTTCAAAATTGCCAGGTGTTCGTATTCAAGGTTTGATGGCCATTGCGCCTTTGACGGATGACAAAAATATTGTGCGGGAATGTTTTCGTGGCCTGAGGACTTTATCCGAGGATTTTAGCAAAAAATACGCAGGGAGCAAGAATGTCGAAATGAAATATCTTTCAATGGGAATGACGGATGATTACGAAATCGCACTTGAAGAAGGATCAAATATGTTAAGAATCGGAAGGGCAATCTTTGCAGCTTAATGGCTTCGCAGAAGAAGTGGTATTGAAAAAAATTAGTCGCAGTGGTATAGAAGAGAAAATGAAGCTTAGTGGTATCAAAGAGAAATAAAGCGCAGTGGTAAAAAGCCAGCCAGCTGGTTTGTTATTACCATTTTTACCACTAATCATCAGTTGTCAGGCGCAATACCACGAACCGTCAGTAGTTAGATGTATTACCACCAAGTATCAGTTTTTAGAACGTATACCACTACTTTAGTAAACATATGCAAATCACAATCGGAATTATCGGCGGCGGGAACATGGGTTCGGCAATTGTGGCCGGGGTGCGGAAGTCTTTTAAGGTTTACGTTTGTGAGAAAGACAGAACACGGGCTCGCCAGCTAAAAATAAAATACAAAGTTAACATTGCCGAATTAAATTCGGTTGTGTCAAAATCCAAAGTCATTCTTCTGGCAACGAAGCCGCAGGACTTTGAAAGTGTTTTGGCAGCATTACGCCCGCTCGTGAGGAAAAATCAATTAGTCATTTCGATTGCCGCTGGAATCACTACTGGTTACATTGAAAAACGGTTGGGGGCAAAGATTCGCGTTGTCCGCACAATGCCGAATTTGCCGGCGCTCGTTGGCCAGGCAATGACCGGGATTTGCAAAGGAAAATTTGCGACCTCAGCTGATTTAAATTTAGCGGTTAAAATTTTTGACAAAATCGGGCGGACGGTTGTGGTGAAAGAGAATTTAATTAATTCCATTACCGCGCTCTCGGGCAGCGGGCCGGCGTACGTTTTTTATTTTGTCGAGTGCCTGGAGAAATCCGCGAAAGCGCTGGGGTTAGAAGCGAAGATCAGCCGGGATTTGATTTTGCAGACACTGAAGGGGAGCTTTACGTTACTGGAGAAAGAAAATGAACCGGCGGAAGTTTTGCGTCAGCGCGTCACTTCCAAAGGCGGGACAACACAGGCTGCGTTGGACGTGTTGCTTAGCGCCCAAGTCCAAGAAGCTTTCTCAAAAGCATTGTTAGCAGCGAAAAGAAGAGCAGCGGAACTTTCGAAGTAGGGGCACGGCATGCCGTGCCCGTACAATACAATTGTTTTGTTTTCTTAGAAAAGGAGTATTGCAAATGGCAAAAGT
>CAZVZR010000030.1:0-28845 GCA_964630825.1 uncultured Planctomycetales bacterium
CATGTCTTTGCATATAATGTTTAAGCCTGTATTGGACTTGTTCTGGTGTCGGTTGGAAATTATCATCCATGTTCTCTTTGATAAGATCGCCGCGGGCGATATGGCTCAGGACCTGTTCTAAAGAAGGAATATTATCTGTTTCATGCATGATTTTTGATTCAACAGCTTCATATTCTTTGTGAAGCTTGGTGTCAGCC
The DNA here is from genome assembly GCA_964630825.1 of uncultured Planctomycetales bacterium. Taxonomy (GTDB): domain Bacteria; phylum Omnitrophota; class Gorgyraeia; order Zapsychrales; family Zapsychraceae; genus CAZVZR01. The sequence goes on from CAZVZR010000030.1 coordinate 198, forward strand.
CGGCTGAAACTTCCATTTGGCCTTAAATGATCGATCATACGACGAACCATGATATTAAACACTTTATCATCACCGTAGGCCAACATAGCTTGGGTTGATATACCTTTATTTTGTAACCTTAAGAGTTCTTTCCAAAATTCGACAAGGACTTGTTGTTCTGTTTCTTCAGTAAATTCTCTATAATTATTCCACCCTTTAGGTAATCGATTTGCACGGCTAACAAACCATTGCGCTGCACGCTTAGCCACTGGTTGAAATTTCTCAAATACGGCATTCAAGCTAACTTCTTCAGTTTTTATCGGGATGACTGGTAATACGGAGGCAATCAAGCCGACAAAGCTTCCAGCCGTCAGAACATGCATAAACAGCACCATCCATTTGGCAAACAAAAAGAGGTAAACGAACCCGCTAAATACGACAAGAGCTACAAGGGTACCCATAGTTAATCGGCCCTCTTCGTGCCTTGCTTGTCGATGGACTATTTTCTCTAACCCAAATAATTCCTTTACTAATACTCTGGTGATGTCATCAATTAAGTATTCAGGAACATAACGGACTTGTTTATAACGACTTTCTTTCTCAGGATCGGCAACGGCTTCTTCAATTTTGGGAGCAATATGTTCATGTGTATCAAAACCGTAGAATTGGGTCAGATGGACCCAATAGTTCGCCATATCATTCAGCCCAAGCTCACGCAGATATAAAGCGTTATCCTTGGAGTGTTCTAAGAATCCATCGATCGTCGGATGATTGCTGATTTCCGTAAAGCCACCAATATCTATAATGCGAAACCGGCCATCTTCTTCCGCACTAAAATTCCCAAAGTGAATGTCATAGAAGAACAACCCGCGGCGAAGGCTTCCATTAACTTCCTTAAATATGGCTTTTAAAATCCTTCTTATTTCCCGTTTGTTGCCCTCTTCGGCATAATGACTTAATTGTTGTTTAAATGTCGTCGCGTAACGTTGCACCACAAACGGAACGAGGAAATGAACAGGCGGTTGTTTACCCAGCCTGCGCCAGGCACCGCTTTCGACAAAAATAAACGGCTCAACATAACCGCCCAAACGATTATAAGCTAATTGCAAAGACGCATTAGCATCAGGTAATTCAATCTTAACGGATCCGTCACCCCGGATGCGCTTACGTGCAAGAGATAAATCCGGTTGAATATCGACTATAAATTGATGGCCGCCAACATCCCTGCCAAACGGTAACTCATTAAGAAGCTGAATCAATGAATTAAGGATTGTTAATTCAATTAAATCCATAATTTCTTGTTTTGACTTGCCTGTCATAACCAAAAGATGATTTAACGGTGCGACTTCCAACTGACGCACTTTGTAGAGTTTTAATAATCCATCAACGATCTCTACCGCTTCTTCATAACTGATACGATCTTTAATTGAATGCCGATTCAAAATATGATTAATATCGTATGATAATTGCGGGCCAATGACTGATCGGATAGTAAAAAGGACTTTTTGGTGGTCCGCACGTTTGGGAATAAGAATATACGTGGTATCATTCTCGAAATATCTGGCAACGCCTATGGAGGATGGCCCACGAACAAATTTAACGTGCGACGATAATCGGCTAAGAATGGCCATTTCAATATCGTAATATCTATTTATCTTCTCATGAGCCATAAACCCGCCATAATTATCGATGATAGCTTCAATGCCGCCATGTTCACTTATTAAGCGAGCAAGCTCTTCATTATGCATTTGAGAATCTTCATAATTGGGAGCCTCATCCAATTCTTGCGTTTGAGACTGAAGAGGTCCTTGAGCACTGACGGTAGAAACTAAAGCTACTTCAATAGATGCGATTTGCAATAAGCCAGGCGTGGCACTCTGTTGCCGAGATTCGGCGATGAGTTCTCGTAACGATTTTGTATGGAACGGATTATTATCCACTTGTTGATTTTCTTGATGAGTTATTTGCGGATTTACAACCGCCTGGATTTCATGGAGGACTTCTTCCGAAGTTGCATTGGTGGGAATAAGGACATACAATTTGCCATTTTCTAAATGATTCGCGGTGCCCACGGCCGGCGGGCCGCGGATGAAAATAACATCTCGGCCTAACTGGTTCATCTTCGCATCAGCCACTTCATATTGACGGGCCACATCGTTTTTGGTGATTACGCCGCCAAACTGATCGATAATGGCTTGAATGCCGCCATGTTCATTAATCAAACGAGTTATTTCTTCTCTAGTCTTCCCTTGAGCGGATGGGTCACGCGGCAACGTAGGTTGATTGTTTTTCTTGAATTTCTTCATCACCCATGAAAATAGCTTATAAACTGGCGCCCATAATGCCTCATAAATTCTGTCAACCAAATCCTTTTCACCTTCGGTGCGGATCTGAACAAGGAAATCTATGTAGTCCTGTAGTTTTTCTTCTTCCGTGCGGTTATCAAGTCTTCTTTGAACCATGGCTTTGTGCCTTAGAGAGAATTGTTTAACTATTTGAACGATCTTACGCATAACAAAATTAAAAATATAAATCTTTTCAAGTTTACTAAAAATTCGTGTTACGGTTTGGGCAAATCTTCCCAAAGGCACCACGCGCGGTGTCTCTTGAGAGGCAATTAAGTATTGGAATGTTAAGTAGTAACGAAGCATGATATCCATGAAATGCTCTTGCTCTGCTTTACTTAAAACCTTATACCTATCCTTCGCAACTAAAACATACTCTTGATAAAATTTTAAATCCTGAATAATTTCTTCCAGGTCGACTGTGGCTCCTTTTACTATTTGTAAATAAGTCGATATATAACCTGGATTTTCTGCAATTCTTTTATCTGTTTTCAACAAAAGCTCTTCCATATCATCGTCCAAACGATCGCCGAGAATCTTGTAAAAACCTTTTAAGAGAGATAATTGGCTACGCATTATTTGTTGTACCGTAGTATTATCAACAAACTTTTGCATAATCTTAGCTCGGCGAGAAACAATCATGAGCCTGGTCCTGTCTTCTGTACCTTGCCTGCCTTTTAGGATAACAATATCAGGGACTAATCTTCTAAACCCGACTCTTTGCTTTTCCTGAATGGCATCCGCAGAACGGAGCCTATCAACGATAAACTGAGTTGTCCCGGCCAAAGTTGGTTTTACCAAACTGGAAATCCTCACCTTCCCAGGATGGCTAATAACCAGTGTCTTAATTTGCTCTTTCAAGATATTAAAAACATACGGTGAAACCAATTTTAGCTTCCATATAAAGATCTTTGCCTTCTCCGTCAAAGTGACGTCCGAACCGGGCGGCAATTGAGACAAAAATTCATTGATAACGCTGTCTTGAGCTTCTTCCCTCGCCGCCCTATCTTGTGCTGAATGTATATAAATGTAGTAATCGCTTAAAAACATTTCCAAAAGCTGATTGATTGTTGTATTGTCCTGATTCAATAAACCGTGTTTGGCAAAATCCAAAGTAATTTCAACAATCTGTTCGCGCCCATGAATGCCTTCCTCCTTGTCGAGAGAATCCTGCAAGGCAACAACCCAGCGGCGGACGTGCTGATTAAGCACAAGAAAATCGTCGGTCGCGAGTGCAACAAGCATCCTGGGCATCACTCCGGTATATAAACGCGTCTTCCTAAAAAGTTCCAAAGTATATTCAGGAGTAAATTTCTCACTGCGGCGCATAGCTTCATACCCAAAAATAACAGTCTTATTTTGAGCTTCCGATAACATCCGCAAGCGCCCCGATTCATATTCTTCGGGAGTTTCCGCATTTAAAAGCTGAATAAAAATAAACCGTAAGAACCGTGAACCGGGACCCAAGATGACGGGCCACACAAAAGCATCCCACACGTTTGTATATTTAATCCGTTTCTTGATTCTTTCCGGTAAACGAACATAAACCCAATTGGGAATACGCAATAATGAAAAAGTGACCCAGCCAATCGGCGCAAGAATCCATTCAACACCTATCCGGCCTAATGGATTGCCAAACATAACTTCATTGGAAGTGACCGGCGTTAAAAGCGGTAAATGGGTAAGGACAATTTCTCTATCCTGCCCTTTTTCATATTGTTTAACTAATTTATCCCAAAGATAGAGCGAAACCAACGCGCCCATGCTTGTCCCAACAATCGCCACCTTGGTTAAACCTTCTTTCTTTATAATCGTGTAAACATCGTCGGCCATTAACGGCAAATACCGGTTAAATTGTTCATTAACTTTTAAGTGATCTTCACTCCCCATGACAGATCGTCCGTGCCCACGCAAGTCTATCGCGATGACTCGTAATCCGAGCTGCTCCAAGAAATCGATTTGATTCTTGGCTACATCCGCATTAGTCAAATACCCGTGCACGATAAGAACTGTTGGCTTTGACTCATTGATTTGCACTGGCCCAAAATCGTAATAATAAATCCGTGAATTATTATTAATAGCAAATTTGGCGGAAAATCTAGATATGCGACGGTATTGATCATTCGTTGACGTAGAGGGCAAACTGCGGAGGAAAGCTTCATTGGCTAGCTTTAGGATAATAAAAGAAGCAACACTAAATAAACCCGTCTGCAATAAGCCCGAAAATGTAAGCGCCACGCGCCAACCAAACCATGTAAAATGAACCAAAGGCGCAGGATAAAATTCCGCGAATCTGAATAACGGCTTAATCATAATTTCCATTAAAATAAGATAGACAGCCGATATCTCGAACACTTTCTTAGCCCCCTCTCTCCAAATCTTAAAATATTGAGAACGGAAAGGCTCCTCTTGAGGTATCCTCAGGTCGATACGCAGGCGTATTTGCGACAATAATGCACGCGTACGCTTATACCCTCTTATCAATTTTTCTTTAAAATCATACTTTTTATTTAGGAGCCGAAATACAAGATAGCCCCCGAAAGCAACCAAGCCAACGCCGCTTAAAAGCGCCACGACCTCTAACAACGAATAACCGCCGCGGCGAGATGCGGCAACCACTTTGAGCGTATTAGTATCAATGGTCACTTCTCCTGCTTCGCTGTTAATGGGATGCTCGACTTTAATTATGCCGTCCTTAGAACGAATAACTAAATCAATGGCTTTGTCGATGGAGAGCATATGTAAGGCATGATCGCGTGGGATTAAAGACAAATCTAACAACCCATATTTCTTACCGTATTCAACAATATCTTTCTTCCAATCTCGGCCTGCGGATGTTCCGGCCGATTGGGTTTGCTCCGCTGGCAAATATTCTTTAAAAATTTCATATTTCTTTTCTTCGACTTTAATCGCCAAGGCTTCAATTAACTCATACGGCGTGTATTGGCCGTCTTCTTGCAATGCCAAGATCAATGCATTGAGCAATTTGGCATTGGCACGAATCCTGTCATATAATGCCCGGGCTACTTGATACATAAATACTTCAACCGTATAATCTGTTCCGGATGGAAGCATGAACGTATATGTTCCTTCTTGGGCCTTGACGGTTAACTCGCTTAAAGGCTGACCATTTGCATCGAACAAAGGTTCTTCACGTTCATTTTCAAAACGGACAATTTCGGAATTAATGATGACCAGATAAACAATTTTTTCAGCGAGATTCTCAAACGGTACTTTGTAAACAAAATTGCGGCCCACCACAATTCCGACCAGCTGGCCGACGTCTAAGACTTCATAACGGTTCTGCGCTTTATTATTGACCACATCCAATCGCGTACCGATTGGGAAGCGTTCTGATGCACGATAATTCGTGAGGTCATTCCAACCGATGACGACTTCTTGATCTTCAATGATTTGGGTAAGAACTTTATCTTCGATCCTTAATTTTGCGCCGCTGTGAAAGATTTCCAATTCCTGAATTGTCTTTCCTTTAACCGTATTGGTAACAACGACCGGCTTATTCTCCCGAGGATCCCAGCCTTTGACTTGTAATGATAACAATTCTTCTTTCGTTTTTGCCCGTTTGTACAAATCTTCAAAATAAGATGTGAGAACACCACCGAAATTCACAATTGATCCGGAAATAGCAATGACCCCGGCATCTTTTAATTGTTTTTCCATTCCACGGAAGGAATTGTTAGCCCCTTCGACAATAGCAAAGATCCCTGAATTAGCCACGCGTTCGATCGTTTTGGGATTGACCACGTAACCAACCGCGGCCGGCGCCAAAATATGCGCTTTGAAATCTAAAATGGTATTGGCATCAGAATAAAATTCACCTTCAATTTCGCCAGCTTCATGAAGCTTTTTAAGATTACGGTCAGCCACCGACGTGTTGTGGATTTTCTGTAAGATAGGAATTTCAAAACCGGCGGGGTTGTAAACGGCGCCGGTCACATCGGCAAGGCCGACAACCTTTAAGCCGGCTAACCCCAAGAACAATGCCAGTGAACCGCCGACGTCGCCCATCCCCTGGACTTTAACGGTTGGTACCTCGTCAGGCTCAATTTTGCCGTGACTCTTGAGGTACTTGACCATTTCCATAATCGAAATAAACGTGCCGTAACCGGTTACCGCCAGTGTCGCGTGCGCCAGCGCGCCTTCATTTTGAACGCCGCCGGTAACGCCCGCGCCGACAATTTTGATAATGTCGTCTAACAATTTCTTGGATAATGTCACCGGTGCGGCAATTTCCGTTACCCCGCGGTTGTAAACTCCTAGTTTAATCACCGAAGGCTGATAAAATTCTGGATTGTTTTGCCTCATCGCTAAAACAATTTGCAGCCGCATCAATTCAATCAACACATCATTTTCCAAATAACCTTTGCCGGCAATTGCGTTTTGATAAATACGCCACGCATCTAAATCATTTCCAGCTGAAACAATAGCGTTACGATTTCCTTCCTGTAAAATTTCCTGTTCTAATTCACGAATCAGATGGGTGACGTAACGCACGCGCATCACGTCGCCAATCATCTGCATGTCGGTATCATTCATTGCCATGTCGGGGCCGGCAACGTATTTGGCGACCATGCCGCTGTCAACTAAAACCTCCGCCCATCTGACTAATGACTCTAATTTTTGCGGATTGTTGACATCCAAATTGCTCTTCCCTTCTCTGGTTAAGACAAAAATACTTTTCCCGCCGCTGTAAGGGATTGAAGCCAAAGTATTCTTCGGCCGCTGTGACAAAGACAAATCAACGACCTCACGGAAGACCTGATTGACAACCCCCGCCAATCCGACGGGCTGGCGAAGGACTTTGAAACGTGTCCCGCCTTTACTGAATATCGGAATAGTCACATCTTTGGAGAGCTGGCTGTGAATCGTAATGATAAAAAATACTTTTGGTTCGTAAACAAAATCGACTTCGGAAACTTGCGGCTCTTTAAGTAATTTTCTTAAATTATCGCGGACCTGAGCATCTTCCGCAACGGCCTTGGCGCCAAACGTTACTTGTGTCGGATGGGAATCTTGGAAAATATTACGGGTCATATTGGTTGACTTTAATGTCGTTAATAATCTAAAGAGTATTTTGATATTCTCATCGCTAAATTGTTCTTCCGATAAACCGGCTAAATTCTCATCGCCTTCCATTAAGCCAACCTTCAACATCGCAAAACGGGCCAACTGCTTGCCGACGGCAGAATTATTAACCAGCGCCTTACGCACGCGGTCGCCTGTATATGATTTATAGGTATAATCATTTTTATTTTTGAGCGAACGGTTAACTAAATCAAAAAGTTCCGTTGCCAACAACAACAGGCGAATTCCTTTCTCAGTAACGTTTTCCTCTTCACTAATTAACTGTGCCAACCCATCGTACCCGTTCATTTGCCGTTCAATACTGTCGTTATACGCCGCATCCATCATCTCATTGGCTGTGGCCTCGGTGATTTGCCCTTCTTCTTTAAGTTTCTTGACCAGCTCATTGACATCCAAATCCAAACGGTACGCTAAACGCACGAACCGCTTAACATCACTCTCTTCGGTATCTTGGCTCAGGCGCTTTATCTCTTCTCTGAAAGTTTGATAAACATCACCGGTGAACTTCTGCTCGACGATGCGCAGCGCGTTGGTTGTTTCGGCTGGGCCAGCCTTTAATATATAATCACGCACGGCCTGGCCGGCTGGAGTTATCTCTTCATGGAAATGGATATTGGCAATGCCTGTAATGGGTTCGACAAAGCTTGTTAATGCCAAGTCATGGGTAGCAATAAGCCCTAAAATGCCATGACGATGCAGGAACGGAATTGCCGCTTTTTGTATAATCAACCGGTCAACCGGGTTTGTCCCTTCAAAAATCTCATCGCCGACGAAAACAAACAAGGTTCGCGGATTTTCGAGAGCGCTGTCAAAAATATCCTTAAGCAAGTCCGTTTCCATATCAAAACGGCTAACGCCTTCGGCCAACGAGTCTTGAACGTTAATATGCGTACGGATCATAAGCGGTGTTAACCTCATCTCCTCGGCCACAACCGGCATTCCGATTTGCGCCAGGACAATATTAGTCGTGATCATTTTCAAGAATGTCGATTTACCGGCCAGGTTCGGCCCGGTCAAAAGATAGAATCTATTATCTTGAGTATTAAAAGTAATCTCGTTGGGGACCACATCATTTCTCAATTGATAAAGCGGATGAATCCCGCCTTTGATCGATAAATACGGTTTCTCTTGATCCAAAATCTCCGGGAATGTGGCGAGCTCGTGATCGATGGCTGTTTGCGCCAAGGCCACATAGCTATCGAGTTCCGCCATTACTCCCAGAATCCGCTCAAAGTCAGCTGATTTCTCGTGGACCAACTTATGCAGGGCAAAATAACTCTTTCGGTGGGCATAAATGCTCGCCAAAGAATTAGAATGTTGTTTATCAATTAAAGCACTTAAAACTTTTTCAATTTCATTAATGTAAGAAGGCTTTTGTGCGGCCGGCATTGCCGCTAACATTTCTTGAACCTTCTGCGCTGATTCCAAGAAAGATTTAAGCGCAACCTTCAATGCGTTCATTTTTGCGAAATATTTTCCCTGAGCCGTCCCAAACCAAATAGGCAACATGAGTAATCCAAAAGCGACAGGATTAATCAATGCGCCATAAACAAGTGAAACCAATATAGAAATTTTCAATGCCCATATGATCCTGCCTGTCCGCCGTAAATTTGGTTTATTGATATAAGCCGCTTGTGCCAAGGAATCTTGTTTGTCTAATTGGATGTCTTCAAAAACAGCCTGAAGCGTTCGGCGTAATGCTGTCTGCTCCATTAAGAAACGCACAGTATTCTGACGTTCAGTAATTTCTTGCGAATCAATATAAGGATGAGTTAACAGCCATTTCAGCCGGATATTGCCTAATTGTGTTAAGGTACGGTTAAAATAACTCTCGATAGAGAATTGGCCGTTTAAGATGCTGAGATCTTCAATATCACGTTTGGTTAATCGGTTGTGCTCGGCTTCATCACGGTAAGCCTTACCACCATTTAAGACGCCCGGCCGGTGTTGGCTGGCTTCTCTTTTATATTGTTTTGTTTCGCCTTCGCCCTTATTAACCACGATAGGTTGCGGTTCACGGTTTGCCTTTTGAATTTTTAATAAAGATAGCCGTAATTTCGTCGATTGATCGTAAGCTGTAATAACAATGGAAAGAATCATGCCCATTATGCCTGTCCCCACTGCTCCCAAAAGAATCCTCTCCATTCCCGCACTCGATGAATAAAATGCCATATACCCTATAAATATGGATATAAAAATAAAGCCGATGACTAATGTGCGCCTTAAAACCTTCTGAACATACGCATCATAATCATTGAGGCGTTTCTCTGCGTAGACAATATCGTCTTGTTTCTGTGTGGTGGAATTATTAATGGGTAGGTTGTTGGAAGAAGCTTCTGTCTTTTGCGGCGGCCCACGAATAGCTTTAATTCCGATATAAATGACAAGAACTATTGGTATGCTAAGTACCAAGACAAGCCCAACAAATTCCGGTAAAGAAAGATAAGCAATAAAAGTGCCAATCATAACGCTCAAGGTTTCCCAGAGGACAATACCGCTTTCTTTTTGTTGAACTGATCTTTCTTGAGTTTGATTTTGTGCTTCTTCTCTTTCCATATAACGATGAATATATTCCGTCATCGCCATCACAACTTCTTTACGCTTGCGGTCGTATTCGGGGATCTTTCCTTTTTTAGCCGGTGAATATTGTGGATCATGAATATTATGAGAATAATCATATGCTACACGGGGTGAAATAACCAGCTCAGCATCTTCATAAATTCCTTTAAGATCATTAACAATACCGGCAATCTCGCGTTCAGTCTTACTTCTGAGAAGATAATCAATAAATTTCAATTTTAAGAAAGAATAAGAAATGTCTGTATCAACCCCTAAAGCATTTTCCCTCATTTCAAATCGAGCGATATCATTTGGACGGATATCCTGGCCTTGCATTCCTTTTTTAACAACCTGTGCCCATTCACCGACAGGAATATACTCGGATATCCAAATATTCCTTCCAATCGAATTGTTGGCATAGCTCAAATAATGAATCAAATCAAAAACCGGCTCAGCTGCAATGAACTCAGAAAACTTTTGATAAACTTCCCCAGAAATGCTTAAGTTAATATGCATGTTCCAGTAATAATGACGTTCCCCGAGGACTTTCTTTAGGATTCTCAATAAATGTTGGATATCCTTCAAATACTCAATGAGTGATTCATAATCCGTTGTTGGCCCTAAACGCAATTCGAAACGTTTATAATCTTTAGAATTAAAAGTTTCCAGCTCTATACCCACGGCATAGCCCTTATTGGTCAAGTTAAACAACGGTTCTTCTTTGGATTTCACAAAGCGCGCATCTAAGATCTCTAACGCTTCTTTGATAATGTTTAGTCCTTTGCTCTTATCCAAAGACAAGTTTTCATTAAAAATCCCTAGTAAGAAATTAATGAATTTGGCATCATTCTCTTGATCGACATCAAGTAAATCAATTAAGTCTCTGGACATACCCAGTATATCCATAAGGCCTTTCATCGCATGCCATCTGACCGCACCATTTTCATTCTTGATCGCTTTAAGCAATCCTTGTTTATGTTTAGCTTCTGAAATCTTCTGGGCCGCTTTAGTTCGTATTTCCATACTATTATCATCAAGCAAATTAACTAAAGGATTAACCTCATCTAAATTGATCAATCCTTCCACTGCTGCCAATCGAACAGTATCATCGCTGTCCGTTAAGGCTTTGATCAGAACTTCTTTCTCGCCCAAACCAACCAAGTAATAAACAGCTTCCTTGCGCACTTGCGGAACCGCATCATCTAAGGCTTGAGCAAGTTTCTTCAGGCCTTCTTCATTACCTTTTTTCGCTTTACGGTTGGCTTTAAACAAATCTTCTAAACGTTCTGATAAATCGAAAACAAGGGCAGTACTGGCAAGGATTAAACCTTCATCGGCTGACGATCCGCCCCACAAACGATATACGCTATACGACAAGGCGATCATAACCGGTATAAACTTGAGGACATCGCCGCCACTCTTTTTCAATTCCTTTTGTGCGCCCTTCAAGTAGCCCCGCAAACGGCGGCTGTTGAGTTTATGTTTTAATTCCGGGGCTTCTTTCTCGACAAATGATTTGAATTTGAATTGATATTCCTGCGGTTTAAGATTCGTCAGATTGCCATTGCTATTGAGGAACCTCTTGGCCAGCTCGCGCATCTTTTCTTTTTCTTTGTCCGTCAATCTTGGCAATCTTCGGAAACGCGGTTCTTTAAACTTCAATTCCTGAGATTCTTTGGTAATAAAATCTATCGGCACTTCTTCCCTATGCTGAACTTTATTTTGCAGAACTGTATTTTCCCTAACAGCTTGCATCCAATAACGTATAGCCCAAATAAATAACATCACTGTTACTAATGCAGTCCCGAGCACAGCCGCAACTCCCTCAAAACCAAATAACGCAACCGCAGCAACTAAAGTGAAGCCCAGGACAATGCCCGCGAGCGGTTTCGGCATAGCGAAGCCTGCCTGGCGCTTTCGAGTGTCCGCAGGCGGCACTAATTTTATTTGTTGAACTATTCTTACGGAATCACCGTAAAAGAAAGAATTCTCCCATTCTGCCTTTGTTCGCGTTTGTAGATTCTGCCTTATCTGCAACTGACCGATTTGAATCTGCCAGGCCACCTGGTTAGACGATCTGTTCAAAAACCGTAAACCATGGCTGATTTGATTAAGCAATGATTGTACTTTTTGTTCTTTAATTTCGTTCGTCTCTTCATTCGCCCATATTTCCTTAATTAGCCGGGTGACATCACAAACAATTTCTCTTAATTGTATAATCCCACTTTCATTAAATCCGGACTCTCCGAGATTAAAGCGCAAAGTGTTTCCATGATTCCCTTGCAATATCCCCGTTAAAGCATTAATAAATTTACCCATCTCTTCTACATCGAGGGGTAATTCAATCTTGCCATCGGCCACATATTGGTACGGGTATTCTTTGGTCTTGGGATGTATAAAATTAATAAAAATAGATTTTTGTTTTAACCTACGTCTCATTTCTTTTAAGTAAACAATCTCTTCTAACGGTTCCTCAACAATGACAAACCGTTCGCCTGTTTCCGGATTTTCCTTGGGCATCTCTAGCCCATAATCTCTTAAAGACCGCATAAAATCTTCAGTATGGCCAAAAAATCTAATTTTACGGCCGTCTAATAAAACTTCATGAAGCCATTGTTTAAACGGACGCGCCATTTGGCTTTCAACTTCTCTTTCTAATTGGTTAAACGGCTCTCTGTCGATTATCCGTCTGTCGGCACTATCAATAATCGCAATATCTAGAATGTTTTTGTTTTTATCCATTAACACGGCTAATTGATAACCGCTAAAAAGGACATCTATGGCATGTTGCATTTTGTTAACGCCGATAACAAATGGGGTTGAGAAAGACAAGAATACTTCACCGCCATTATAAAGCTTATACGACCAACCCCATAAATCAGGCTTTAAGGCATTAGAAAGCTGGCCTTTATCGCCAAATGCCACTGAACGATTAAAGATATCCACAATGGTCAAGCTTTTACGATTAGCATCTGGGAATGTTTTACCGATAAAATATTCCTTCAATAAGGCTTTTGAAGGTTTATAAGCCGCTGCTGGCTGCACTAAATCAACGCCCAAAACTACAGCCGCTTGCTTAACGATAATATCGGCCGCAATGGTGACAATGTATTTAGCCAAATCAAATAATAAACCTGGCAAGATATAACCAGTTTTCAATTTGTTTTGCGCATTTTGTTGGCCGCGGCTTTCAATTGATTGGCGCACCAATGAAATAATATCTTGACGTTCTAACACTTCCCGAATAAATTCTTTGGATTGTGCCGAAAATTCATGAACCTCTGACATCGCCATACCCCGATTATAATTATCCTTCCATTCTTGTTTTGCTTCTTGATCCGGAGCATCATCATCGTTGGTTTCAATAACAATCACCTGTGAAGCAAGCTGGCTGACATATTTTGCGACTGATTCTTGGCTAAATAATAATTGCTGGACTCCATTCATCGGGTCATAGGTCGCCACATAATTTTTGATCCGTTTAATAATTTTACTGCGCACCGTATTGCCCAAAGCTTGTTTGGCGCCGCCCGGCACAGCAACAAGGCTAATCAAATGCGTTCCTTTAAAGAGGTCGGTTGTATCTTTTAAAACTGCGTTGAGGAATACAAAATAACCGATGCTATGAGTCACAACAAAAAGACGGTTAATATGATGCGCTGCCGCAAAGGCAGCATATTCTCTAATAAATAAATCGGCTTTATCAGCAACCGGCGCAGTAAAATCATAATTAAACATGACCACATTATGCGTCTTTAACATTTCAAACGCATACGCGCTTAAGTCTTTGGCCGTGCCGTAGAGCTCCGGTATCCCCAGCCAGTTGTAACTAACCGGATAACCGCCGTGAATAAAAATAACAGTGTCTTTAGTATCATCATATTGACCGGTAACAAAAAGCCCTTCCTTCTTCTCGTGTTCAATGGTGGTCATCTGCGCCATAATACTTTCCTTGTTGATTTGTTCTTGAGCGAAAGCGCGTAAAGGCTTTAATGCCATCAAGGCTACTGCAGCCAGAGCTGATTTCATAAACAGGCGGCGGCCTAAATTGGCCGCATGTTGTACGGCGTGCGCATACCGGACGCGCCGAACAATAAAAGTTAAAGTTAAAACGCTTAAAATAACGCCGGCGAGCAGAGGCTCTCTAAGAGTAAAAGTGATCAGGGCGCCGATAAGCGGAATTTCAAGCATACTCAAACCTCTGTTTTGTTTGCTCGCTTGTAAAAGTGTCCCCGGCCGGACGATGCCGCGTTCATCATAAATATTATTCAACAAGTGACTCAATCTTAATTCCGGTTCATAGCGAATATAATGGCCGTCATTATAAATTCCAAGCAGGTTTGCATCGCCTTTGTCAACTAAAGGAACAAACGTTGGGTCATAAAATTTGTAAGGCTCAAACGGCGTCTGCATATGGTAAACGCCAAAAAGTTTTCCACCCATTTCCACAGTACTAATTTGAGAGGACAAGGCTTTTCTGTGACCATATTGCACCAGGACAGTGCGATAAAGTAACAATATCTTCGCCTGCCGCATGAACGGATAGTTTTCAGTCTTATAATCTGAGGTGGATGGGAAAAATCTCTCGCGCGCATTAATATGATGAGTATGAAGCTGTAACAAGACAACCGCATCGTCTCTGAGAGACAACATTGGTGATTCTTCCTCCCCTTTGATAAATATCCTCTGGATGCTCTTTCCATCCTCGGAAAGTTTAACCCAAAACGAAAATTCAAACAGGGCCTTAGCGGCAATGCCGTACTTTAACGTTTCTAACTTCTCCTGTGAAATGGACTCTTCGATGGGGATTTCTTCCCCAAAGGAAGCATTCATTACTTTTTTCGAGAGGTTTGTTAAGGCTTCCTGAGGATCTTGGACAGGCACTATCGGATGATGACGATTAGAATTTGTTGCACAGCCGGCGAGGTACAAACTTAATGCGCCAAAGATTAAGGCTAAATTGAAACTTCGGCGCGTTATTAAAGAGGTATGTTTAGAAAAAGCCGTTACAGACGAGATTAAATCTCCACTCCCAAAACGCGGTTCTGTTTGTGGTCCAACGCCGCGCCACGGTGCATTGTTGGACGACTGTAACGGCTTATATATTGCTGCAAGTGCCTTCGCAAATATCGCGAGTGTGGCCCCGGCACTAAGAATTAAGATTAACGGATAGCTTAAGCCCAGGCTATAAAAACTTCCTAAAATTGCAATGATAGCCATAATTTCGAGCATGCCAAAACCGGCTTGATTATAAGTTTTAGTAATCATTCCCGACGGTATTGCTTCTTCAGGAATACTGCTGAATTTATGCCAAGCGCGATCCAAAATTTTGTATGCCTCTTGGGCACGTTTCACGATATCTTGGTCTTGTATCTTAAGCCGCGGTTCTTTTGTTTCCATGTCTTCGGTAATGTCTTCAAAATAACCGAGGATTCTTATCTTATTTCTTCTGGTCTGCCATTCCAACAAAACTGTATTAAATTGCTCAAACGTATACTTACCTCTCTCTAAATCTTTAAGTATTTTTTCAAATTTAGGCAAATCGGACACAAGGGCTAATAAATTCCAATCATCACCACTTCCATGGAAAGCGAGAGTCGAACGCACAGAAAGAACCCGCCACAAAGCAGCATGATTATTTCCGGCCTTTATCACTTCGGAAAGTCTTGCCATTAATTCATCCATACGATTACTATCTACCCGGACAATGCCCAGCTGGCTATGTTCGTCGAGTTGCTTTGCCAATTTTTCACCTTGAGCGCCAAAACCAAAACCCTGCATCATTACGGAGAGAACCAAACGTTGACGTTCTAAGTGATCGAGTTCATGATGAACCACATCCCCTATAAACCATTCATATCCCTGCTCCTCACCTATCCGTCCCCATCCTTCTTTCATCAAAATAGAGACGACACGATCAACTCTCTTTCTCAGGAATTTGTCCCCATCCATAATCCAAGTCTTATCCAAAATTTCAATGATTGCACTTAAAAATGGATTCGGGCTGGCTTTTAACTCCGGGTTGATCTTTAACTGATTAATAATGCCTTTATGAAAGCTGCGGATTCCTTTTAGGTCGATTTCCGCAAATTCGCCTAAACTCGTCACCATCCCCAAAGTACTCCCTGAATTTTCGGTCACCGGCCGCAGATATAAAGCATTGCCTTCTTGGTATTCAATGTGAAAGAGTGAAAATACCTGAGGATCCATTGAAGGGCATATTTGGATAATGTATCCATAAGGATAAGCTGCCTTGGCTAATTCATCTGATAGATAATAAATGTCAAAAATCCTTGGATCATTATCCTCAAATTGAGTATGGTAACGAAAGGCAATGCGCCCCAGGATCGGCAATATTTGATCAACAGCATCAGCTTGGTTTTTATCTGCAAATGCTGCCATAAACGAATGGAAGGTATTTACCATCGTAGGAATAAAAGTTTCATCGTAGATAATCCTGATGCCGAGTGCATTTGCCTTCTCATCAATGCCGCCTAGATGGAATACCGCACCAAAATCACCCACCGGCGTCCAACTCGGCAAAAAGAGTGATGGGTTGCCTTGAGTTGAAGTAACAGGTTTAAGATCTAATACGTTCGATCCTTCTTGCCCTGAAATTTTATATAAAAATAAATACCGTGTATCCTGAGAAGCATAAACGGCAGGAAAGATAAGATAGTTTTTAGTAATTGCTATTTCGTTTAACTTAGCTAAAAACCCTTCGTTATTGGTGACATTCATCCATAACTCGCCACCAACAACCTGCGTCACATTCACCATTCCTTGTCTCGGATCAATCATCTTATCTATCTCTATTAAGACATTGTCCATGCCTTGCTGATCATTGGCTTCCAAAGACTGTTTGAATTTCTCAAAGTATTTAATCAATTCCGCTGAAAACTGTTGGGACTGATTCTCTGCCTCTTGCCTAGCTAAAGCAGGACGATTAATTGTTAGCGGGTTGAGTGTCGCGCACCCGGAAAGGCCAATAATAGTGGCGAAGAAAAGAGCCTTTATGAATCTTTGGCGTGATACGAGTGCTTTCCTAACTCTGGGCAAGTAATTTTTGTTTAATGCGATTGCCGGAAATACCGCCGCCCAATTCCCAGAAAGGTTTTCAAACGCCCGGCGCAACAATTGATAAAGCGCGCTCTTTTGTAAAAGTTGTTCAGCCACCGGGAAGATAGAGAAAATGCCGATAGCAAGTATCGCGCTAATTAAGACCCCGAGTGTAAACGCGGCAATAACAATCTTTACTCTGATACTTAACGCTTTCCAAAGGGCAGCGACTAATCCAACAAGAGCGACGGTGGCGATGGCGGCAACTATCTTTAACGGTACAACAACGGCAAAGAATTTATCAAAGTTCAAATGTGTGATAAGCGATAGGATAGGTAAAAAGATCAAATACGTTAAACTCATCACCACTATGCGCTTCTTCGGTGATGCAAAATTTAGATTAATAGTGTCGGAAATGATCCAAATCGGCAGGCCCATCAGGAAGGCGGTGAGATAAGTCTTCTCTAAATATTGCCCGAAATGGCCGATCTGGCCAATAAAGACGGCCATTAAAGTAAAGAATGGAATATAAAAGACGGGAACGGAAAGAAATTCGCTGGTTAATAATTTCTTAAGATTTTTACGTCCGGTGGTAAAGCGTGCATCAATCATTTTCCAGCTCAATGACCAGTAAATCCCGGAGAAAAATCCGAGGAGTATCATATAGCCCGAGCGATAAGTATCAATGCTAACGCCTTGGTGAGTTATAAATTGAGCAATCAAGTCGCCGAAGAAATAGAACCCAACCACCATAATCAAATTTTGAAGTTGCTCGTCACTGATTCGCGATCTCACTACCCCGGCTTTGTGGTCAACTGTGGGTTGTAAAGCCGGCGGGGCTTGCGCTTCAACCACATGTTCCAACTGCTCAAGATATTTATCCCAATATCCTATGACTTCTTCATCATTGATATTACTTCCGGTAGCAATAAGGACCGCATGTTCAATGCCCAATTCTCTAAGGTGCTGACTGACTTCGGTCATCGCCAAATATGGAATAACGGATGCGCCCTCGGCTTTAACACCATTCTCGGCATAATAACCTATTGTCTCTTTGAGTTTGGTTGAATCGCCCAACACAAAACCATCAAGCGTGCGGTATAAAACATCAAATGCCACCGGCTCCATGATCTTGGTATCAATACCGTCTTCGGTAAACCGGGCTTTTTCTCTGTCCATATAATCGATGCGCTGGGCGTATTTCATCGAATCAAATGCATGTTTGGTACGTTCTGTCTCGACACCAAAGACACGGATGTTGCGATTACGCAAATTAGCCGCTACCGCAAATCCGCCCGCAATACCGCCGGCGCCAACAGGCACGAAGACCGCCGTTTTATTTAAATCCACATCATGTTGCATCAAATGATCAAACGTCGCCTCCGCCATCGCCGCGTAAGAACTGATCGCTCTTTCATCGGCATGATCAACAAAATAGGCATCTTTATGCGACCGGTCAAAGGCGCGCGCCGCCGCTAAAGCGTCATCATATGTTTCAAAGGTAGCGCCTCCATCTTGTGGATCGCCGATGACATCCACGCCAACATCCTTCATCTTGCGAATTTTTTCTTGCGGTGCATTTTTATTAATATACAAACGAGCGGTAATCTGTCGCCCTAACATTTGGGTCAGCCTGTTGGCAATATCACCCATCGCAATGGCCTGGTTACCGGTTGACGCGGTAACAATCATCGTTATCCGTGGATTATTTTTTAAGGCCCGAATGATTTCTGCGCCGATCCACGGCTTGAAAGAATAACTTGGCCCACGAGTTCCTAAGGTCATGACGACCACATCCAAACCGTCATATTCCGGTAAACGTTTATGCGATACAAACTCAAGATCAATATATTCTTTCATTAATGCCCGTGAATCGTCTTTGCGCAGGTTGCCTTTAAAAGAAATCCAGTTAGCTGCCCTTTGTTTAAACGATAGTTTCGGACGAAGTAAATAATATTGACCACTGGTTGTTTTCTTTTGTCTAAACTTCGGGAAGCGGCGGATATGGTAAAGGAAGAAATTCTTTATCTTTTTATCGACTTCAAAGAGCTTGGCAATATAAAAATAACCGACAAGATAAATGATTTTAATTATTCTATTGCTTACCAAATACATAGATTCCTTCAGAGGCACTCCGGCATCAAATATAAAATAATCCAAAGCCAACACAAAAACTAACGAGCTGGCTATTACCTGTAATTCCCGCTTACTATCGGCCCAAAGGATGAAACCAAAATTTCTAAGCCGATTTAATAATCTTAGCCACAACCGTGCTTTCACCTGCTGGTTGTCCTGTTCTTTGAGCTTATGGATCCTAAAGAAACGGTGTAATTTTTGCAAATAACGATAAGTTTGTTCGAAGAAGTAGATCATAATCGCCGCGATAATGCCGCCTAAATGCCCGGTGCCGCTTAAAGATCCACCGGCAAATTGAATAAAGATAATCTGAAACATAATCATCTGAATTAAAGCAAACAACATAACCCACTTATAATTAATGATGAGCTTAAACTTTGAATATTCTTTATTAAAATGATGGAAAATATAAAGCGTAACGACCCCGTAAATAGCGCCGCTGGCGCCAACCGTCTGTGTGTATGTCACATCTGTAGCAAAATAGAGAATCAAAACATTGATCACACCGGCCATTACTCCCATAAACAGATAGGAGAAGAGAAATTTTTTCATGCCCATTTCTTTTTCAATCAGCACGCCGAAGATAAACAAAACAAACATATTGCCATATAAGTGGCTAGGGCTGCCATGCAAAAACGCATAGGTGATCAACTGCCAAACCATGGGGATGACGGTAAATACCGAGAGCGCAAAATAACCATAAATCCAGGAAGCAAGCTCTTCCCCATTGCCTCCAAATAACTTCACGAAAGTGGGTAAAACATAAATAAAACTGTTAATGATGATAATGGCAACGGTTGCGTTAGATAATTTATTAAACGGCTTGGCTAAGAGTTTTTGGACCGGCTGAATATAATGTTTGAAAGAACTCCATGTCCGCTTTCTTAATTTAGTAAAGGTAACGGTAACGAATAAAAGAACGAATATAAAAAATTTAATGGTCGAAGAATTTTGTATATATAAATCCTTGAAATGCAATAACGTGCGCGTAACTCCCAGCTTCCGGAGGTATTGCTCAAGGCGCATATCCATAACGTATTTTTCCTGAGCGGTTAAATGCCCGTTTTTAATCTTCTCTAAATAAGATTTTCCATCCTTACCAAAGATTAACTTAAAAAATTCTTCGCGCGGCATAGCATCAAATTCTTCAGTCCCGATGGGATATAATAAAACCGTTGTCGAAAGAACCTTCATCCCTTCACCAATTTGCTGGGCATCGTCTTCAACAAAGTAAATGTCACGCACAAAAGAAGCCTTCTTAACAGAAAAACTCTGCCAAGGCTCCATAATAACCATAGCCGAATTTGAGCCTTGTTGAAAATCTTCTTGCACAAAAGAAAGGAAATCATCATTCCTCATGCCCAAATATTGTAACAGCGCGGCACCAAAGGCTTTAAAATCAGGGTCCTGGTGGAAAAGTTTAAGCATCGCCCTTCCGTCTTGCCCTTTAATTTTCTCGGCAAAACCCTTATAATAACGGCTAAATAAAGCATCGTTTTTTAACAAATAATTAATTGAATCCTCCGTTGGCCTTTCAAAGAAAACGTTAAAATCCCCCTTAGGTTTTTTAATGTTTTTAAGTAAAACTTTCAGCCTCGCGTCACCGCGTTTTGATAATATTTGATCAAACGCCTCAGATGTTATTGGTACCGAAGAAAAATGCTTTTCGTAATCCTGGCGCGGCCTGGAAGGATCAATGCCCGGATCAGCAATGTAGATAGTAATTCCCTGCTTATTTTCATCAGCGAGTTTTATGGCTTCATTAATTTTTCCATAAAATTCCGCCTCATCTTCCCCTTGAACATTCCGGCGAGAGAAAATAAAAGATACTGATGGCGCAGCAGGAACATTCTTTTCCTGCTGCATATTTTTAATAATTTCTCTTATTCTTGTATCGATATCTGGTGGCAGAGGATCCGCGGAAGCAACCTGCGGCATTATCAAAATAAAAGCGGTTATCATGATAAGGAATGCTTTGGCAAGAATGCTTTTGCCTTTAATGGTGATGGACCTAATCCAGCGGTAAACAGCACCTATGCCAGTTCCAACTAAAGCAATTAAAAGTGTTCCCAGCAACACTTCATTTAACACAAAACCGCTTTCGCGGGAAACGTTAGAAGCACCTCGTTCGGGCGTTTCAAATTCTCCATTGGCCAATCTCATTAAAGTTAACGCCGTCAACTTTGCCCGAGCAGTTAAGCTCTCGACATTTAAGAACTCTTTACCCTCTTTATGAATATTTCCGCCCATCGTCCCGATCGCATCAACCAATGGAATACCGATGGTGGCAATCTTGTTGGCATCGCTGGCCCCGCCGCTGGAAGTATATTCCAAATCTTGACCCAGCATTTGCGCGCCTACTTTAACCTGTTCAAATAATTTGATGTAAGAATCTTTGATCGGCATATTCGGCGAGCTAAAGTAACCATGCAAGGTCATGGTAACTTCATCCGATGCCGAGACTTGATCCATAATATTTCTTACTTTCTCTAATACATAATCCTGGTCTTCAACCGCATCAACGCGGATATTAAACCGGACAATGGCCAGATCCGGAACAACATTGAGTGCCTCGCCGCCTTCAAATTTTCCAACGTTCAGAGTTAACTCCTCGCGAGCAAAAGACAACTTGGCAAGTTCTACGACTAACTTGGCGCCGGCCACAATGGCGTTACGCCCTTCTCTAAACGCGCGCCCAGCGTGCGCCGCTCTACCGTGAATGACAACGGCAAAATTACCGGAACCTTTACGCTCGAGAACAGCCAAATCCTCGACCAGACGACCTTCTCCGCCAAGCGACGGTTCATAAACAAGTGCCAAATCAGCTTTGCGCGCGGTTTCTTTTAAAAATTCGCGTGAGCCATGGGAACCAATTTCTTCGTCCGGATTCAAAACAACCTGCCAACCGATATTCTCTTTGTATGGCGAACGCTCTAACGCTTCGAGCGCTTTTAAGATAACCATAATGCCGCCTTTGGCGTCGTTGACGCCGGGGCCGATAAGTAAGGGCGAACGGCCGTTCGCCCCTACATCACCGGCAAACACAGCCTCCTGGAACGTCGAATCCGGAGAATAAACCGTATCGTAATGGATCAATAATAGGACTTGTTTGGGCGCGTCGGGACGCTTGCGCCAATGAAGGATTTTACCAAGCTCAACATTTTCTAATTCGCCCTTGCTATTAACTTTTTCGTATAACTGAGAGTCATGAACAGTTAATTCAGCACCGAGGACTTGGAAGGCCTGAATAAGTTTATCCGCCATGCGGACTAAACCAGGAAGATTGTAGCTGTAACTATTAATATTCGCCCATTCAACAACTTGACTGACCATAGTTTCATGTTGAGCATCGATGAATTCTAAGTAAGGTTCATAGGAAGTAGTGGTAGGGTGGTAGCGTGGTAAAGTGGTATTTTCAAAATCGCCGCCGCGCTGTAACATCTGCGCTTCAAAATTGCGTGGTTGATATAGTTCAACATCAACGATCATTCCTTGTTTGTCATAAATCGGTATCAAGTCCGGCTGAACTTCCACGGTATATTTAGGTATATTGAGCGCCTGCAAACGGGCATGAACTTGATCGCGCCAGAGTGTGTTAACCACGACACCGACCTCTTGAACTAAAGCTTCGGCGGCTTGTTGATCACGTTCAACCATGATACGCATGACTTCGGCCAATAATTCACCGACGGCAACGCGGGATTTCTCCAGAGAAGCAATATGCAGATATACTTTTCCGCTTTTGCTAACTTCTTCCAGTGCACCAGAAACCTGACGCAATCCGCGGACACCATTGGCGGCAAGAGTGTTTAACGTATCTTCACTGAGTCCAAGTAAATATTTCGTTATAATATTTCTGGCAATATCATAATCATCTACAAATTTGTCGCTGTCGCTAGGTTGCTTTTCCAATCTCAAGAAAACGAATTCGACAAAGAAATATTCATACGCCCATTGCGCGACTTCCTGGTTAGGAACCAAACCTTTGGTAATTAACATCGAATCGGCAACAAACCACAAGGCGGCTAACTCGGCACGCAGCTCTTCAAGAGTCATGCTGTTGGATTCGAGCACGTCATTGACTGAATCGGTGTGAACCGCATTAACATCACCAATCGCATGTCCGGCCCCTTCATGAATAGCTGTTATCAGGCCATCGGCAACAGCACCATAACGCTGTGTCAGTCTCTCAGCTTCTCTTGCATTGAAATAAAATTCAGCACGTTTTTCTTTGCCGCCAACAGCATCCAAACTCTGATAAATATTGGTAACCGTATCACTCTTACTGCCATCGGTCTTAATTAAATCACTGACGCGAGGGTCATCGTGATCCGGGAAGCTCATCCCTAAGCCATGCGAGGCCCCGCCAGTGCCACCGATATGTAAGAAGTCTTCAACAAACAAGACTGTCGGCAATTTGACATTTGCCATCTTATACCGCTCATCCCATGGCGCGGCTTGTTCAAAATAATCGGCGTTCTCAACAAAGGCTTTGACTGATTTTTGATAACGTTGATCCGCCACATAAAGCCGCAGGCTAAAAGATACTTTCTTATTGAACGGATCCTCATATCTTCCTTCGATCGATGCCAGATCAACAACAGCTTCATTGTGAAGCCACGCTTTAATATAGGCATGGAAATCTTCCGCATAACCTGATTTCAAATAACGGATGAACGCACGCAAGGATTGTTGCTGCGGCGGTTCGGCAAACTCAACTGCTCTGATTAAATGCGTAATCATGGCGTTATATTCTTCAGCGTACTTGCCCGGCAGAATATTTCTTTCCGGGTCGCCGGCACGGTACACTTCTTCACGCAACTCGCCATCGACCTTAATTAATCGGCTGTTGTGCGGATATTGTTCATGAGAACGGAATGCTTCCACCTCGGCTTTCGTGACACCTTGGTAAAAGTTAATGGCACTCGCGACAATGCTATCTTCCGCCTCTTTATCAACAAGTACTCGGTCAAAATTTGGATCAAATAGTGTTAGCTCTAAAGAATTAATTAAGTCGATGAGCTCTTGGTCGGTCAAACGGCTAAATCCGCCATTTTGTTTTGCCGCTAACGCCGCCTGGGTCATTTCTTCTTTAGTAAAGCACGGAGTGAATTTGATTTGTGAGTAAGCATTGTACATACCGCGCATGGCTTCATAGCATAAGTAGTAATCCCTGATTTTCTCAGTGATGACTGGATCGACTGTTGAACGATGACGCAAAATTTCTTTTAATAGGCGGCGGATAACCAGGCCGTGGCGGTGGACCTGGTCAAAATAAATATCGTCTCCGGCTAAAGCGGCTTGATATAAATGGTAGGCAAGAATCTTTTGCTGGCGGGTAAGTTGCGCAAAACTATTGAGCTCTATATCGACAAAGGCCAAATCGCCTTCGCTACCTAAATAAAGATTATTTTCGACGGCTTGGGCCGGCGGCCCTCTTCTTCTATATATAGAGAAGATTGCTGCCATTGTCACTGCGAGAGCGGCCAACAGGGCCATCATTACTGCGGCCGGCATATAAACACCCGCTGCCGCTACAATCGTCGCCGGAATGCTCAACAGTGTGAAGCCTTGCGAACGCTTGGTTCTTGCTTCCCGACGTGCCTTCTTTGCGGTTAATTCCTGCGTTTCTTCATCTAACAATTCCTGAGCAATTGCCTTTAAAGTTTCCGGGCCAAGATTAATCAATGCTTTCACTGTTCTCACTAAGACACTGAAATTATATTTACCTAAGCGTACATTGCCCAGACGGCTATCTTGATTCTTTAATAAACCTTTCTCCTGGGCTCGTTTTATCAAGGCACTCAATACGCGCTTCGCGGCCCAACTAAATGGATTATTGTCATAAATAATCTCTGACATAAATGCCAAACTGTACTCAATGGCTAT
This sequence comes from uncultured Planctomycetales bacterium, assembly GCA_964630825.1. Lineage (GTDB taxonomy): Bacteria > Omnitrophota > Gorgyraeia > Zapsychrales > Zapsychraceae > CAZVZR01. The sequence continues at coordinate 25,271 of CAZVZR010000030.1, forward strand.
GCCCGACGCCAATTCGCTTAAAATACCACGCCTTTCTTTTTCGATGTCTGTTGTCCTAAGCCCCTGCTTGGTGTCGATGGCTGGCCTAAGGGTATTCATCACGCTAACGTACATCACTTTTGTAAGGATATCGTCTTCGGAAAGACCGGCAAAGTCATTAATATACATCTGCCCAATCAATTTTTGATAACTGACCAAACGGCGCTGCTGGTATTGCGTCATCAAATTCTTGTAATCTGCATACACATCTGTCGCTTTTCTTTCCATGATCGTCGCGATATCGTCTAATTTGTCCTTCCTATGGGTCTCGACGAAAATAACGCCATACGGCCCTTCCCATTGATAGGTCAAATCTTTGTGCATTGGCATATCATCCAGCGAAACAACAAAATAAATATGGACAGTTTCCCCGGCCATCGTCACTTCGCGGTCGGCGTTAATTTCAAATGCTTTAATATAAAGCTTGAAATTGGTACTCTTGAAATGATCGTCGCTCACCAAGAGATAATAATTTTGGGCGATGAGATATTTATTAACTTCCAGCGTAACCGCTTTTAATTCTTCATATAATTCATCGAGCCGTTTGGGCCTGACAGAATGTTTATTCGCATCAACAATCCTGCTCGCCTTGTAAATGAGCGTAATGATCATGGCAGAGAATTCAAAATCGATGGCACCAGCCAAAAGAATAAGCTCGGTCTCAATGAGATGCCGCTGTGCCCTTTCTTTTGTTTTATCTTTGCCGGAAGATTTCGATACATTTTGTAAAGCCCGGGTGAACCGCGGCAGGCTGTACATGAGAAATATCCTTAATTTCTCCTCTTTCGTCCCCCGCTCGTCGAGCAGCCGCATCAATGCCATTTCATTATTAAATTTACGGGAAAGGCCCATCGAAACAGGAATTTCATAAGCTTCAGAAAGAACTCCGTCAAAGGCTTTCAACAAGGTGGTATTCTGCATTAATTTCTGATATTTTTGTTTTGTTTCCTGAATTTCTTTCGTATCATCCAAACCAACCCGGAAAGTAATTTCCCAAGCTAAATTTTGTTGTAATTTTCCGGCCATGACATCTTCTAAGAATTCGATAACCAAAAGCTGCGCTTCTGCTTTATATCGGCCCGTATACGTTGGCTCGCTATCAAACTGTTCCAAACTAATGTCTTTGGCGTAATCGCTGTAGACTAACCGTGATTCATGAGCCTTGCGGCCGGCCTTGCGCATGCTGTCGGTATCTTCATGACGCTTAACCCGCTTGAAAGCTTTGGCGCTGTCGCGGTCCAGGAGCTCTTGGACCAATGCCCGCAAGGGTTCTTCCCCGAAGGAGATAAATATCTTTAAGATTTTCAACAATGAAACAAAATCGAACAATTTTAATTCTTTATTTACAAAAATTTTCTGATGACGTTTGAGCATACCTTTTTCATTGGCTAAAGCCAATAATTCTTTAAAGATAGCATTCGCGTGCTGAACATGTTCGGAAGCGGAAGCAATATCGCCGGTGCGATTAAATACCTGGCTAGATAAGAAGATAATTCCTAATGCGGCGCTGTTGCCGGCGGCTATCTCCGTCAAGAAAGCACGTTTTTCCGATGCCAGATCCATATCGATATTTTTGAACTTATATGTATACATATCGAGCGCGTGCCGCCCTTCATGGATAACCGTCCACATCAGCATTTGATAAAAGATCTCTTCTTCACTGCGGCCGGCAAAAACCTGACGGAAGAATTTTGTTACATATTTCTGATATCTTGTTAAAGCTTTACGCTGGTCCTTTGACATATTTTGCAAATAGCCATCGTATGTATCATCAATTTTTTCTTCATCCTCTAAGACGGACATGATCTCTTCTAGGGTCGTATTACCGTAAAGATTTTCTTTTGAGTATTTTTTGCGGGCATGCAACTCTACAAACGCCCCGCCATAAGGCCCTTCCCAGGTGATCCCTGAAAGCGTAACCATAGGAACATCGTCGATGCTAAACCATAAATAAACTCTGACTTTCTGATTATCGATGAGGACATAATCGGTATCCCCCCAACTAGCAACCTGGGCCCTGAAGGCTTTAATATAAAATTTGAATCTGCTGCTCTGATAAAATTCCGTGCTGGCAAATACATAATAGCCGCGTTTCAACAAGTATTGATTCAAATTAAAAGCGGCCCTTCTGAAAGCCTCTTCTGACTCATCGTATTCAAACACAGGCACTTTATAAAAATTCGTATCCGCCGCTTTATTGCCATTTTCAATAAACGATTTAAGCAGGACCGCGAAGCGCTGATCCTTCTCATCAACCAGATCAGCTAACATGATCAACTGCGCATCAAATAAATTGCGTTCATAAGAGTACGTTAATTTTCTATTGCGATTCCTTTCGCGCATTTTTCTAATCGTCTTTGTGTAACGAGACAAACTGTAGGCCAAAAATATCCTTAAGCGTTCATTTTGGTCGTCGATTAACCGCAACAGCGCCATTTCGCTATAGAACTTGCGCGGGAAGCCGAGGTTAAGTTTTGTTTTAAATGCCGCGCGGATAAATTGAATAAAGCCATCAACAAAACTTTCTTGATCAACTGGGCCTTGATAATGGGCGATAATGGCTTTGGCCTTCTCTACATCAGCCTGTTCTCTGAGGAAAATCTTTTGCCAGTGCGACAGGCCGGATTTTTCATGAACACCTTTCATGACATCTTCGAGATATTTGCTGGCCAATTGTTTTGCCGGATCTGTACCATTAGTTTTATGTCCGTTGCCATTTCCATTTTTCTTGCCATGGCCATTCTTTTTATCGCCGTTGCCATTAACTATCACCGCCGGGACCGCCATCGCCAGAATTGTTCCTGTGCCTGTTAAAAGTGAAGCAAACGCCCCGGTCCCGCTGTACCACATAATGCTGCCGATAATAAATACCACACTGAGGGCAAGCAATTTATACCGATAACCTTCGCCCGCTTTTTGATTTTGAACGCGCTCAATCAAACGGCGCCCCATCATCTCTTCTACAACAGAATCAAATTCTTGTTTGGCCGGCAGCGGGCTTAACTGTACCCACATATCGGCGGCCTCCATGATGCCAATGCCATCTTTCCTTAACGCTTGCTTCAGAAGATATTTAATCTTTGTGAAAAGAACCAGCCGAGGCATCGTCTTTTGAATATCATCATTAGACGGTAACCCTTTAGACTGGCCCGGGGCAACTGTTACCAAAAGCAACCTGCCTGGCTCTTCGATAAGGCGCCGTTCATTTTCCTCATCAATCATTGTTTTATAGTCATGGTCATACAATGTGCTCCACCTGACCCCAGCCAATTGCGCCAATTGCCCGGTCGTGACAACGCCCTCTAAAGTTTTCAAAATATTAATGATGGCAATATGCTTGTCGTAGAACTTTTGATTTATCAGTTTGATCGGTTGCCGCCAGGGCTCTTCTAAACGACGACGATTATTTTCCTTATCAATCATGGCCCGATAACGATGATTATCCAGCGTTCGCCTATCAATCTTCTGGGAGCCAGGATACTTATCCACCTTCGCAAAAAACCACGGCTTTTTAGCCGTGGATGAATGCGAACTAA
>CAZVZR010000031.1:0-28655 GCA_964630825.1 uncultured Planctomycetales bacterium
GAGGCTAAAGATGATGAGTAGCGATATTTCTTTAATTAATGAAAAAGTAAAAAAAGAAAGTGCCTTTACGGAAGCTATTTTTATGGAAGTGCAGAAGGTAATTGTCGGTCAGAAATACCTTTTAGAGCGGTTGATGGTTGGGCTTTTGGCAAACGGCCATATCCTTTTGGAAGGGGTCCCGGGTTTGGCGAAGACTACGGCTGTTAAGGTTCTCTCATCGACGATTGCGACAAAATTTCAGCGCCTGCAGTTTACACCGGATATGTTGCCGGCTGATTTAACGGGAACTTTAATCTATGACCAACGGACCTCCGAATTTAAAGTTAAGAAAGGACCTATTTTCGCTAATCTTATTTTGGCCGATGAGATTAACCGCGCGCCGGCTAAGGTGCAGAGTGCTCTTTTGGAAGCCATGCAGGAAAGGCAAGTGACCATTGGCTCAGACACTTTAAAACTCGATGACCCCTTTTTGGTGTTGGCCACACAAAATCCAATCGAACAAGAAGGGACGTACCCTTTGCCGGAAGCACAAGTCGATCGCTTTATGCTCAAGGTCTGTTTGGATTATCCGAATAAAGAGGAAGAGTTAAAGATATTGAAACGCATGGCCTATACGCAAAATCAGATCGATACCAAAGCGGTCGTTACGCCGCAGGATATTTTAAAAGCCCGACGAGTCGTTGATGAAATTTATATGGATGAAAAAATTGAGCGCTACATTGTAAATATCGTGGATGCCACCCGGGTTCCGGAGAATTATAAACTCAATGATTTAAAAGGGCTTATTCATTACGGCGCGTCACCGCGGGCGACGATTAATTTGGCGATTGCCGCCAAGGCGTATGCCTTTTTACAGGGGCGCGGCTATGTGACGCCGCAAGATGTCAAATCAATCGGTATGGATGTCTTGCGCCATCGATTGATAGTTAGTTATGAAGCGGAAGCGGAGGGGAAAACATCAAAAACGCTCATTAAGCGGATATTTGAAGAAGTTGAGGTCCCATGATTCCCAAAGATTTATTTGCGAAAATCAGGCGGATTGAAATTACCACCTCACGGTTAGTAACCGATGTTTTTGCCGGGCAATACCACAGTGTTTTTAAAGGCCAGGGAATTGAGTTTGATGAAGTCCGCGAATATCAGATGGGTGATGATATCCGAGCGATCGATTGGAATGTCACGGCCAGGACCGGCCAGCCGCATGTGAAGAAGTATGTGGAGGAAAGAGAGCTCACCGTCATGATCGTCGTTGATGTTTCGTGTTCGCAGCGTTTTGGGACTGTGAATAATTTAAAGAGTCAGTTGGCTGCAGAGATATCGGCGCTTTTGGCGCTGTCAGCTATCCGCAATAATGATAAAGTCGGGCTGATTGTCTTTACCGACCGTATCGAAAAATTTATTCCGCCGCGAAAAGGATTGCAGCACGTCTTAAGAATTATCCGTGAGGTACTTTATTTTGAACCGCAAGGGCGTTCGACGGACATTGTGGCGGCAATGGAATACCTTGTTCAGGTTGTCCGGCGGAAGTCGATCGTATTTCTTCTTTCTGATTTTCTGGGGAATGACAGTGTAACGATATCAAAGCACAAATTATCTTTGCAGAAGATGTTGTCGATGACCAATAAGCGCCATGATTTAATTGCCATTACGATCAATGACCCAAAGGAATATTCCCTCCCAGAGTCAGGGATGTTTGTCTTGGAAGATGCGGAAACAGGAAAGCTCATTTATGTTGATACGGCCAACCCGGAGGTGCGGCGCCGGTATCAAGAAAGCAATTTAAAGCGCATGGAAGGGCGGGAGAAACTTTTTCGCAGTGTGGGCATGGATTATATGAATATTTCCACAGGCTCTTCCTATGTGGAGGAAGTGGTGAAGTTTTTTTTAAAACGTCGTCGAAGAGTAAGGTGATATGGATGCATAAATGGATTAAACAGTTTAGCGTTTTATTTTTGTTGCTTTTGGTAAACCCTGTTGATGTTATCGCTGAGGATTTAAAAGACGTTAAGGGGCCGGTAGATTTTCCCCGCAGCGTGTTGTGGTCGTATATTTTTCTTATTGGCATCGTTGCCCTGGTTATTTTCGTCCTTTTTTATATTTCCAGAAGAAAACCTAAGGGAAAGAAGCAAGAAGTCAAAGTGCAGGCACCGTGGGAAAAGGCGTTGCAAGCATTAAATATGTTAAAAGCTGAAGAGCTACTTTTAAAAGAGCAACATGGTTTATTTTACATAAAACTCTCTGATATTGTCCGTCATTATATTGAAGAACGTTTTGATATCAAAGCTCCAGAGATGACGACGGAAGAATTTTTATATTTTGTACAGAGCAGGAATCAATTGTCCCGAGCGCATGCGAGTGCTTTAAAGAATTTTTTAACCGCCTGTGATTTGGTTAAATTTGCTAAGTATGCACCGACCGGGGCGGAAGCCGAAACGAGTTTTGAATTGGCAGTAAAATTTGTTGAAGAAACGAAACCCATCGTCGAAGTTAGTGAGCAAGGAGCAGTGAAAGCTGTCAAGGGGATAGAATAAGTTATGAATTTTAAAGATCCATGGATATTGTTGTTAACCCCTTTTGTCTTGGCCTTCGTTCATTTCTTTATAAGAAATGGCAGGCCGGCAGCTATGCGATTCTCCGATAATAATCTTTTTTCGGGAGTTTCCCCGGGCTGGCGAGTCCGTTTTCGGGAAACGCCTTATTTCTTAAGATTAATTGTCTTGACGTTTTTTCTTTTTGCTTTGGCTGGTCCTAGATCAGTCTTGGAGCAAACGTCACATAAAGTTCACGGGATCGATATTGTCTTAACTATTGATGCTTCCGGCAGTATGGCTGCTGAAGATTTTCAGGAGGGTGGAAAGAGGATTAGCCGTTTTAATATTGTCAAGAAGACAGTGGATGAATTTATTGAAAACCGCCCGCATGACCGTATGGGGTTGGTTGTATTTGGAACGTTGGCCTATACCGCGTGCCCATTAACGACAGATCATTTGTGGCTAAAAGAGAATTTAGAGCGAATCGAAATTGACAGTATCGATAACCGGGCCACGGCAATTGGTTCCGCGATTAGTTCTTCCGTTTCGCGGTTACGCAACAGTAATGCAAAAAGTAAAGTTATTGTTTTGTTAACCGACGGTGTTAACAATTATGGGGAAGTTGATCCAATCCAGGCAGCCAGGATGGCTCAGGCGTTTGGAGTCAAAATTTATACGATTGGCGCCGGGACCAAAGGTGTTGTCCCGATGCCCATCAAAGATAATTCCGGTAATGAAGTTAAAGATCCTTTTGGCCGAACCATCTATCAACAGTTTTTGAGTGATTTGGATGAAGACACACTTCAGAAAATTGCTGAAATCACTTCAGGGAAGTATTTTCGTGCAGAGGATACACAGTCATTGCAGCAGGTGTATAAAGAAATTGATCAATTAGAGAAGGTAGAGATAGAGAAAGTTGGTTACCGGGAGTATAAGTATTTCTTCAGTGATGTCTTGCTGATTGCTTTGGGATTATTAATTTTAGAAACGATTTTGTCACAGACACTCTTTTTGAAATTGCCATGAGGTTCGCTGAACCCATTATGTTTAATTTTTTATGGCTAGCCTTTGGCCTTATTATCTTTTTATATTGGGCGTGGTCTCATCGAGGAAAGAAAATTGAGCAGTTTGTGGAGAAGAAGTTGGTTAATGATTTGGTTTCTAGATTTTCGGGAACACGTTGGCGAAATAAAAAAGTTTTATTGGTGATCGTTTTTATATTGAGCATCATCGCCTTAGCCCGTCCCCAGTGGGGTTTTGAGTGGCAGGAAGTAAGAAGAGAAGGAGTCGACATCTTGGTCGTTGTCGATACTTCTAAAAGCATGTTGGCTCAGGACGTCAAACCCAATCGTTTGGAACGTACTAAATTAGCTATCAAGGATTTATTAAGGAAGTTGCAGGGCGACCGCATTGGTTTAATCGCTTTTGCTGGCGACGCCTTTTTGCTCTGTCCTTTGACGGTTGATTATCAGGGATTTTTATTGAGCCTAAATGACCTTAACGTTGATACCATTCCTCGTGGCGGTACAAACTTGGCGAGTGCCATTCAAGAGGCCATGGAAAGTTATAAAGATGTCCCCAATAAATATAAGGCGATTATCATCATCACCGATGGCGACAATTTAGAAGGTGACCCATTGGTAATGGCTCAGAAAGCTAAGGCGAAAGGGATTAAGATTTACACCATCGGAATCGGAACAAAAGAAGGCGAGCTTATTCAGATAAAAGATTCCTCTGGTAACAATGAATTCTTAAAAGATGCCGACGGAAATTTTGTTAAATCACGTCTTAATGAAGAGGTGTTACAACAAATCGCATTGGTGACCGGTGGAGTTTACGTGAAATCAAGCGGGGCGCAATTTGGGTTGGATGTAATTTTTGATAGTGAAATATCGAAATTAGAAAAGCGGGAATTTGGTGCTGAAAAGGAAAAAAAATATTATGAGCGCTTTCAAATACCTTTAGCCGTAGCTTTCCTCGCACTTTTGGTAGAAACATGTATGGGGACACGAAAAAAAGAAGGTACGAATAAATGAAACGTATTTTTATTATAAGCATTGTGTTTTCTTTGAGCACGTCTGCTCACGCTGCCTTTGGGGCCAGCGTGCGCAGCCATGTTAAAAAAGGGAACGAGTTTTATCAGCAAGGGAACTTCGAAGCGTCAGCGGAGAAATATAATGAGGCTTTAGAGAAAAAGCCCGAATCGGACGTGGTCAATTTTGATTTAGGCACGGCGCTTTATAAAAAAGGCGATTACGATCAGGCCATTGCCCATATGCAAAAGGCACTCTTAACTGAGAATAAAGATTTAAAACAAAAGACATATTATAATTTAGGCAACGGTTTATATAAAAATGGGGTGGCGAGGGAAGAAAAAGATTTGAATTTTGCCGTTGATTCATTACAGAAGTCATTAAAACAATACGAGCAGGCGTTGTCTTTTAAGGCAGATGATCAGGATGCAAAGTTTAATTATTATTTTGTAAAAAAATAACTAGAACGATTACAGAAGAAGCAACAAGAACAACAAAAAGATCAACAAAATCAAAAGCAAACAGATAATAAGCAACAACAGTCTCAACAAAACCAGGAAAATCAGAAAAACCAAGATAGTCAACAGAATCAAAAACAGGAGAAAAACCAGCAAAGCGAGCAAAGTCAGGGGAATCAACAAAATCAACAGAACCCATCAGAACAACAAGCAAATCAGTCAGAACAGAAACAGAGTCAGGGTGAGCAGAATCAAGAGCAAAAAACACAGCAGGAAAAGGAAAAAGATCAAGAGCAACAAGCTAAGCCGCAGGAGCAGGAAGGCGCTGAACAGTCGAAACAGGATCAAGCTTCTTCGACAAATAATCCGCAAACACAACCAGCACAGAATGAATATAATAGTGAACAAGGCCAGGCGAAAGATTCCCAGCAACTGACGGAAAAAGAGGCGCAGATGCTGATGGATCGTTATCGGCAGAGAGAAGAGCCCAAAGGATTGTTGAATCTTCAGGTCAAACGAAAAGAAATGGCACCTGTGTCAAAGGATTGGTAATGAAATTTTTTAGTAAATTAATTTTTGCAATCGGTATTTTATATTCGGTAGGGACAGGAGTGTCTTTTGCCGAGCAAATCACGGTTACTGCCGAGGTGGACAAATCACAGGTCGCCTTAGGTTCCGCTGCCAGATTAATACTCACGGTCGGAGGGACTCAGAATGTTAACCCTGTTCAACTGCCATCGTTAGATGGTTTCGAAGCTCAATACCTGGGCCCGACGCGTAGCGTTCAAATTGAAAACGGAAAAGTTTTTACATCCATTGTTTTTAACTATTCTTTATTCCCTCAGAAAGTGGGACATTTTACAATTCCGTCTTTGGAGTTAACCATCGATGGCCAGAAATATACCACCGAAAGTATTCCCATCGAAGTTGTTGACGCCGGAGGGCAAGAGGCAGCTCCCGGTCAACCTCCCGATACGGTTCGGCTTCAGGATAGAGTGTTTTTAAAGCTGGAAGTTCCTAAAACAGAGGTTTATGTTAATGAACCGTTACCGGTAAAAGTTATGTTGTTTGTTTCAGCAGTTGGTGTTACAGATGTTCAATACCCAAAACTTGAGAAGGTTGGTTTTGCGATGAGTGAATTTGCGCAGCCCAAACAGTATCAGCAGGTCATTAACGGCCGGCGTTTTGATATTGTTGAATTCGATACGGTCATTTATCCGACCAGAACAGGCCAGATTACTTTAGGAGAAGCTAAACTTGATTGCAATCTTGTTGTCCAGGATTCACAACGACAAACAGCGCCCGGGGGATTTGACGGGTTTTTTAATGACCAGTTTTTTGATAAATTCTTCAACAATTATCAGAAGCGGCCGTATACGGTAACTTCGGAACCGTTTACCCTGAACGTTTTAGCTTTGCCAGAAGAAGGGAAACCGAATGATTTTAAAGGAGCGGTCGGTAATTTTCAGTTTGAAGCCAGTGCCAGCCCGGCAAAAGTCAAAGAGGGTGATCCGATTACATTGCGCATGAAAGTTCAGGGAGAGGGGAATTTATCGGCGGTCGAATTTCCCAAGCTTGCCGAAAATGATCAAATCAGACTTTACGATCCTAATATTAAGGAAGAGCAAAACAGCAAGGTGCTTGAGCAAGTTGTTATTCCCAAAACAAAAGACCTGCATGAAATTCCGGCATTAAGTTTTTCATATTTTGATCCCAATTTGAAAAAATACCAGACAATCACGCAAGGGCCATTTCCAATTGAGGTCGAGGAAGTTAGCGGGTCTGAAAGCCCCAAGGTTGTCGGCTTAACCCAAGTAACTCCAACTGCCAGTAAACCGGAAAAATTTGGCCAGGATATTGTATTTATTAAAGAAGATGCCGGAACGCTTCAGAAGATCGGGCCGCCAGTATATCGGCAATGGAGTTACATTGTATTTGTCATTGTCGTTTTTGTCTTGTGGTTCGGTTTATATATTTATTATAAACAGACGCGGCGAATGGAGACGGATACGGTTTACGCCAAAGCTTTCTTGGCGCCTCGCCAGGCTAAAAGCGGATTACTTAAGGCGCAAGGTTTACTGACGGCTAAGAAAAAAGAGGAATTTTACGATACGCTCTTTAAAACGTTTCAGCAGTATTTAAGCAATAAATTCCATTTGCCCATTGGTAACGTGACTTATGAGGAAATAAAAATTAAAATTGTTGGCGCGTTCAAGGATGAATCGATTAACAAGGAAATCCAGGCCGTTTTTAATGAAGCCGATATGATTCGATATGCTTCAGGTAAGATTTACGACCAGCAAATGGCAGAAAGTTATCAAAGGGTCGAGAGAGTTATTGATTATTTAGAAAGGTATTGGCGATGAAAATTTTTAGAATTTATATTATCAGTTTGGGCATTTTACTTTCTGTTTTATCCCAACAGAGTTTTGGCCAATCTGCACAAAATGAAACCCTAAAATATTTTATTGCCGGGAATCTTGATTACAAGGATGAGAATTATGCCAAAGCGGTTGAAAATTATGAGCATATTATTCATGAGGGGTGGGCGAGCGGAAGTGTTTATTACAATTTGGGTAGCAGTTATTTTCGTAACGGCCAGCCGGGGAAGGCGATATTAAATTATGAGCGGGCTAAACGGTTATTACCGCGCGACAGTGATCTGAGCTTTAATTATAACTATGTGCGCAATTCACTTAAACCTTACGGCGGTGAATCTGATGCGAACCTTTTTATGCGGTTTTTTGAGAACATGTCTGAGTTTTACAGTTTAGGCGAATCGGTTTGGTTGGCAACATGGTGTGTCGTATTAATGGGATTTGGTTATTTGATTTCTTTGTTTTTAAAATGGCCGCAAGGAATCAGAAGAGGTGTGAGTGGTGTCTTTGCGGTAGTCGCGGTTTTTTATGCAATGATCGTAGTGACAAAGATTTCGTATGAAAAAAATCTTGCTGTTGTTGTTACTAACACAGAAACCAAGTTTGAACCGCGAGAAGATTCGACTGTCCATTTTCAACTGCCCGAGGGTGCGAAGGTGCAGATTTTAAAACATGAAGGGGATTGGGCAAAAGTGAAACGATTGGATGGTAAACTCGGCTGGCTACATTTATCCACAGTTGAAGAAATTTAGCTTGTCTTTGAATGGATGAAGTAAAGAAATTTGACCTGTTTTTTCTCCAGGTTAAGCTCAGCAAGATATTTAGATTGGTGATATTTCCCTAAATAAACGGCCATTTCTCTGAGAGAATGTTGTTCGGTGTTGGCAAAGTGATTGTTTTCAAAGGTGTAATAGAGCCCTTTATATTTGAAGATGCAATAAACATGGCCGTTTTTAAAATCCCCATGGGCTACCACACGGCTTTCGATGCCGAAGGTTTTTAAGACAGCGGCCGATAAAAAAGCAAGGTCTTCACAATCGCCGCCGCCACGACGGATCGTTTCCTCCGGCGTTGACCAATAATCTCCATTTTGATCAGCAATGTAGCGAATGTTATGCGTAAGCCAATTGGCGTAGTCTCCGATTGAGACAATCTTATTCTTTGCCAAGAATTGGCGCATATCAAAATGCGCGGAAGGAATGCCCGCATATGTAAGCGATGCACAAAACAGCATGCTTAAGCATATTAAGTAACAAAATATTTTTTTATGCATAACGTTTCCTTCTCAAAATAAAAAAACCGCTGTGTCAGCGGTTTTTAACTTTTCTATCCACAATTGGCATTGGAAATAGTGGGGCGATGATCCTGTGAGCTGCCAATTGCAAACTCTATTTACTAAATTCTCCCTTACGGAAAGTATACAATATGGGCCAGTGTAAAAACAATGTTGCGGCTTGAGCAGCCATTGGTCTTAAAATAGGGGAGTTAAATCATTTTCCTTAATATTTGTATTGATAATTGGCTAGGCGGCTGGCATAATACGTCTAATCTTATTAACACAAAGAGGAGGGAATATTCATGCAGGAAAAAACCAAAGAGTTTATCCGTAAGATACGATTTGACACCTACATTTACACGCTCACTTTTATTGTCGTCAGCATTTTATATTTTCTCTTCTTTTCTGACAACGGAACAAGCCCGGTCATGTTACTTTTGGCCGCTTTTGCTTTTTATACGGTAGGCCGGCAGGTAAACCTTCTAAAGGATTTGGAGGCTGGTGTGGAAATTGACACTAAGCCCAAAGCCCCCGCCTGGGTCAGAGGGATAACTTATTTTATAATTCTTCTGATGATTTTGAAATTCTTTTTGAAATAAGGCTGATCAGTTTATTGATTCAACAACAATTTGTGCTGCTGTAACGCTTGCTCCCGTTGTTCCCAAGCTTTCCTTTACTTTTTTTAACTCCTCAATAATGGCTGCAGTCAACCCGTCTTTTGCTAACATCTTCTTCAATTCGCCGGCAATGTTTTCTGCGGTTGCTTGGTATTGAACACATTCCGGAACGATACGTTTACCAGCGACGACATTAACTAGGCCGATATCGGGGATTTTAACGAAGATTCTTGCGAGAAGCCATGTTAGGAAGGAAGTCTTATAGATAACCACCATCGGTTTTCCAATAATGGCGGTTTCCAATGTCGCTGTCCCCGAAGAAACGATGCACGCTTCGCAGGCGTTGATAGCGTCATAAGTATTTTGGTCAACGATTTTTATTGGCAGAGAAATTCCTGCAAGGTAACCTACGATAAGGTTTTCATTAATTGAAGAAGCGCGGATAACAAGAAACTGCAACATCGGAAAATCTTTAAGAAGGAGTTGGGCTGTTTCAAGCATGATGGGCAGGTGCTTTTGCACTTCTTTTTCACGCGAGCCAGGCAGTAATCCAATAGTGGTCTTGTATTCGGGAAGGCCAAGGTTGGAGAAAATTTGTTCTTTAGGCACAGAGAGTTTGATGGCATCAATTAATGGATGGCCGACAAAGTCGGCATCGACACCGTGCTTTGCATAAAGTTCTTTTTCAAAAGAAAATAAGACGAGCATTTTGTCGATATATTTTTTGATAAGATTGATACGATTCTCTTTCCATGCCCAGACCTGCGGGCTGATGTAGTAAATTACTTTTAGCCCATGTTTTCTTAAATGGTTTAATTCTTTTGCCAAACGCAAATTAAACCCCGGATAATCAACGAGGATTACCGCTTTTGGCTGACGTTTGTGGATATGCCATAACGCTATTTTAAAAATGCGTTTAAATTCATCATAATGTTTAAGCACTTCCCAAAATCCTACCACTGCGATTTCGGTCATGTCATGATAGAGTTCCACGCCTTCTTGCGCCATTTTGGGCCCGCCTAATCCCGAAAAACTGCAAGAAGGATCGTTTTTCTTGATTTCCTTAACGAGCATAGCGGCATGCATGTCGCCGGAGGCTTCGCCAGCGATTATAACGATATGCTTTTTTTGTTCCATGCTTTTTGGGTTATTTTTAAGGCGATTTGAAGAGCTTCTTTACCGGCAACTCCGGTTACCAAAGGAGTTTTATCGTTTTGTACACAATCGATAAAATGTTCAAGTTCTTTTTGGAGCGGTTGTTCTTTTTCAATGGGCAGGGCATGTTTAAGGATACGGTGGCCTTGTTTTTTGTAGATGAAGGCTTCCTGTTTGACGTAGTCAAGGGAGATGTAGCTGTTGGGTTGAAAAATCCGTATTTTGCGCATGACATCATCTGAAACACGGCTGGCGGTAAGGTTACAGACACAACCGTTTTCAAAAGTAAGCCTGGCGCTGGCGATGTCTTCCAAAGGTGTAAGGACATTAACGCCAATTGCTTCAATGCGTTTAATTTTTGAGGGGACTATTCCTAAAATAATGTCGATGTCATGAATCATTAAGTCCATAATGACGCCGATATCTAAACTTCGGTGAGGGAAAGGGTTAAGCCGGTGGCATTCAATAAAAAGGGGTTGCTTGGTAAAATGTTGTATTGATTCAAACGCGCTGTTGAAGCGTTCAACATGGCCTACTTGAAGTTTAAGGTTGTTTTTATCGGCTAAGGCAATTAATTTTGTGGCTTGCGGGACGGTTTTAGTAATGGGTTTTTCGACAAAAGCATGGACTTTCTTCTCGAGAAAAAATTTGGCGACAGGGTAATGTGATTCTGTCGGTACACAGATATCGACACAATCAATCTTGTTGGCAAGGTCTTGATAATTCTTAAAATAAGGGATTTTGTAATGGCTGGCTAGGCGCTTGGTGCGCCCTTCCTTAATATCGCAAATTCCTACGATTTCCACCCGGTTTTTTAAAGAGCTCAAAATTTTAAGGTGCAGCGCACCCAGGTGTCCGAGCCCGACAATAGCAATTTTTGTCTTTTTCATGCCCATCACATTAACAAATCGCTGTACAAAAGTCAACCAGTATGCTAATATCCACGGTTCATGAAAAAGTATTTAAAAATTTTACAGTTTTTAAAGGGGCACAGGAAGCTTTTTGCGGTTTCGGTCGTCGTCATGCTTGTCGCCAGTTTTTTTGAAGGCATTCAACTTTCGATGCTGGTGCCGATGACGGACAGGATTTTTAATAACACACAAATCGTTGTCCCCAATGAGCTTCCATCATTTGCGGCCAATTTCGTCGGATGGCTTAACGGATTAGACCGCCAAACATTATTTTGGTGGTTTCCGATTAGTGTTCTTATTTTGCTCTTCATTAAAAATGTCCTTGCCTTTTGGTATCAATTCCTCATGTGTGACCTTGCCCAACGGATCACCCGCGATGTTCGGTATCAAGTTTTCGAAAAAATACACAGTTTGTCTTTAGATTATTTCAGTAAGAAAAGGACAGGAGAACTGATTTCGCGAATTACTAATGATGTGCAATTAATTGAAGGGGCAATTTCATACAGTTTGGTGGATCTTGTACGTCAAAGTTTTTTAATTGTTATTTATATTTTCATGACATTCATGATTTATCCAAAAGCAGCTCTCCTTATTTTTATGATTTTTCCGGTAATCGGTATTCCACTACGCAACTTGGGGGTTCATTTGCGAAAGTTAACACGAAGTTCTCAGGAAAAATTTGCCGACATTTATTCTCACTTGTTGGAAACTATTTCCGGTGTGAGATTGGTCAAAGCATTTGGGACAGAACAATATGAGGGCAGAAGATTTTTTGTTAGAAACAACGATTACTATAAATTGCAAATGAAAGCTGTTAAGCGGATTTTAGCGATTTCTCCTTTAACTGAAGTTTTTGGCGCCATTTGCGGGATAACGATTTTATTTCTGATCGGAAAATCCGTCATGCGCGGTGAGTTGTCTTTCGGTATTTTTATTTTATTTTTTGGCTCGTTCATGTCGATTATTTCTCCCGTTAAGAAAATCGGTAACGCCAACGTTGCTGTTCAGAAAGCTATGGCGGCCAATGACCGTGTTTATGATGTTTTGGATATGCAACCTACAGTTGTTGAAAACCCACAAGCCATTACTTTGAAGGAAATGCAGAATGTTATTACTTTAGAACATGTTAACTTTCAATATGACCAGGAATCAGGGATAGTATTAAAGGACATTAATTTAGAAATTAAAAAAGGTGATTTAGTGGCTATCGTTGGGCCGACGGGAGCTGGAAAAACGACACTGGTAAATTTGATCCCACGTTTTTATGACCCGATTCAAGGTGCAGTGAAGATTGACGGGACTAATGTACGTGATGTTACCTTTAAGTCGTTGCGGGACCAAATATGCTTGGTAACTCAGGAAGTGATATTATTTAATGACACTGTTGGAGCAAATATTGCTTACGGGCGTCGTGACGCAACGCAAGGAGAGATTGAAGAAGCTGCCCGCAAGGCGTTTGCGCACGGTTTTATTTCGGAAATGCCGCATAAATATGACACCGTTGTCGGTGATCGCGGGTTTCGCCTCTCAGGAGGGGAAAAGCAGCGTATTGCCATTGCTAGGGCTATATTAAGAAATTCACCCATATTAATCTTAGATGAAGCGACCTCGCAATTGGATTCAGAGTCTGAAAAGTTTGTCAAAGAAGCCTTAGATGAATTGATGAAAGGCAGGACGGTTATTGCCATTGCCCACAGGCTTTCGACAATTCAGACTGCTGATAAGATAGTTGTCCTTCAGGATGGGGGAATTGTGGGGATGGGACCGCACAGAGAAATTCTTAAAACATGCCCATTGTATCAAAAATTATACTCAATGCAGTTCGAAATTATGGATGTTGTGTAAGTTTTAAAACTTAACGCCTCTGAAATAATACTATTTTTATTATTAATGGTTGATAAATAAATAGTTGCAAAAATTTTGATAATTGGGTATACTATCACATCTAATTTTAGAGAAAATAAATTTTAACTTAACAAAGAGAAAATTGCAGCAAATTTTCTAAAAACGATTAAGGAGGTTGAATGGTTGAGGAGTTAATTAAAAGATTATTAGAGGCAGGGGTACACTTTGGACATCAAACCCACCGCTGGAATCCCAAGATGAAGAGGTTTATTTTTGGCCAGCGAAGCGGTATATATATAATCGACCTTGAAAAAACGGCGGATTGCCTAAATAAAGCCAGAGATTTTATTCAAGATATTGCTGCCAAAGGCGGAAAGATTCTTTATGTCGGGACAAAGAAACAGGCACAAATAATCGTCGAGGAAGAAGCAAAGAAAGTTGACATGTTCTATATTAAGAACCGCTGGCTCGGGGGCTTGTTAACGAATTTTGAAACTGTCAAAAAGTCCATTTCCCGCCTGGAAGAAATTGAAAAAATGACCCTAAATGGCACGTGGGCAAATCTTAAAAAGAAAGAAACGGCCCGCTTGACCAAAGAAAAAGATAAGCTTTTACGCGACCTTGGCGGAATCAGAAACATGAAAAAACTTCCCCAAGCTATTTTTATCGTTGATCCTAAACGGGAAGAAATTGCTGTCCAGGAAGCGGTAAAATTAGGAATTCCTATCATAAGCCTTGTTGACACGAATTGTGATCCTGATTCGATTGATTTCCCGATACCCGGCAATGACGATGCCTTAAAGTCGATACGTTTAATTGTCACATTAATAACGGAAAGTATTTTGGAAGGGAAGAAGGAATACCTAACCAGTGATTTAAAGGCACAACCTGCTGGTGCGCAAGTGAATGAAACCTCTGCAGCGGACTCCGATGCCAGTGAGTCCTCCACGATTGAGAAAGTTTCCTAACGTAATACGTCATTAACTTACCAGTAATCAGAAAGGAAATATAAATGGCAATTTCTGCGGACGCAATTAAAGAGCTCAGAGAAATGACTTCCTGCGGTGTCATTGATTGTAAAAAAGCTCTTGAGGAATCACAGGGGAATTTGCAGAAAGCAAAAGAACTTCTGCAAAAACGGGGATTAGAAATTGCAGCCAAAAAAGGAAGCCGGGAAGCGAAAGAAGGCCGGATTGAGGCGTATGTTCACCCGGGTTCAAAGTTAGCGGTTATCGTTGAAATTAATTGTGAGACTGACTTTGTGGCTCGCAGCGAGGAATTTTGCCGGTTTACCAAAGATGTGGCTTTGCAAATTGCGGCTAATAACCCCAAATATGTTCGTAAGGAAGATATTCCCGCCGATATTCTTAGCGCACAGAAAGATGCTGAAACATTTATTAAAGAGAGTTGCCTTTTAGAGCAGCCATTTGTTAAAGACCCAAAGAAAACTATTCAGGACAATCTTAACGCATTAATTGCCAGTATTGGCGAAAATACCTTTATCAATCGTTTTGTGCGCTACAAGGTAAATGAAGTTGAATAAGAAGCCCGTCTATAAACGAATCCTCCTTAAGTTAAGCGGTGAGGCATTATTAGGCAGAAAAGAACACGGTATTGATGCCGAGACATGCGCCTTACTCGCTGTGCAAATTAAAGAAGTACAAGCGCTCGGTATTGACGTCGCTGTCGTCGTTGGCGGCGGCAATATTTTTCGTGGCCACGGGGAGTCTAAACGCTTCGGCCTTGACCGCTCTGTTGCGGATTATATGGGTATGTTGGCAACAGTTTTAAACGGCCTCGCCTTACAGAATGCTTTGGAACAAATTGATATACCTACGCGTGTCATGTCAGCCATTCAAATGTCGGCCGTTGCCGAACCGTATATCCGACGACGGGCAATGCGGCATTTGGAAAAGAAACGGGTGGTGATCTTCGTCGCTGGTACCGGGAATCCTTATTTTACGACCGACACGGCAGCCGCTTTACGCGCTAAGGAAATCGACGCCGATGTTATTTTAAAAGCGACAAAGGTTGACGGTGTTTATTCAGACGACCCCATGAAAAATAAAGATGCAAAGAAATTCAAGAAGATAAAGTTTATTGATGCTTTAAAAAAGAAATTGAGAGTTATGGATGCCACCGCCTTAAGCCTTTGCATGGATAATGATTTGCCGATCGTTGTTTTTAATTCCCTGGAAAAAGGGAACATTAAGAAAGTTGTGTTGGGAGAAGATATCGGAACGGTTGTTTCGTAATTTAGATAAGGAGTTTATTATGAACGCAAAAGATGTCATTAAAGATACCGATTTAAAAATGAGAAAGACCATTGATGCGGCGAAGAGGGAATTTTCTGAGGTGCGGACAGGCCGGGCTCATCCAGGGTTAATCGAGGGGATACACGTCGATTATTATGGGACGCCGACAATGCTTAAACAGTTAGCGGCTATTTCGATTCCCGACCCAAAGACAATTGTCATTCAGCCATGGGATCCGACGGTTATTCCGGAAATCGAAAAAGTAATTTCAAATTCCAATTTGGGCGCGACCCCGATGAATGACGGTAAGATTATCCGTTTGTCGATCCCGGCATTATCTGAAGAGCGGCGAAAAGAAATGACCAAAGTTGTTAAAGAGATGGCAGAGAAAACCCGTGTTTCTTTACGGACGATTCGGCGGGATGCCAATGATAAAATCAAAAAATTGCAGTCAGATAAAGTTATTACAGAAGATGTAGAGACTCTGACGCATGATGAAGTGCAAAAATTAACTGACCGATATATTAAAGAAATTGATCAGCTCTTAGAAGACAAAAATAAAGTTTTAACGGCAGTTTAGATTTACAAATAAATTTGACCCACTAGCTCATCTGGTAGAGCACAGCCCTTTTAAGGCTGGTGTGCCGCGTTCGAGTCGCGGGTGGGTCACCAGGCTTCGTTCAACGTTCATGTTGGACTTTCCTGGCTTCGTCATATTCGGGGCGTAGCCCGGCGTAGCCAAAGATCCTGACGGCAATCAGGTATGAAAGTAATTTGGCGAAGACGGGCGAGTGGCGGAATTGGTATACGCGCATGCCTTAGGAGCATGTCCCGAAAGGGTTGGAGGTTCAAATCCTCTCTCGCCCATAAATGAGGCCACAATTTAGGACGAGCGAATGCGAGGAACGTAAATTGTATGGCCGAATTTATCCCAAGTGGTCCGAGCCTTAGATTCGGCCACGAGGGATTAACTTGGTTGCACGATGATATTTGCGGCGGCCCCCAATTTCAGATTGAAACAATGGAAATCGGGGACTCGACATAGTTTTTAATGCTGCTTTGCGGCGTGCTGATTTATCTAAATAAAATATGGTAATCAGCACTCGCCGCAATCTTTCTAAATATAAATTTTGATCTTTGTTGAAATTGCGGCGGTAATTCAGTTGGCTAGAATGCTACCTTGCCAAGGTAGTCGTCGTGGGTTCGAATCCCATCCGCCGCTTGTTAATTTAGGTGTGACTTACAAAGGCATTTAATGTATTTAAATTAAGAAGGAACAATGACCTACTATGAAAATTATTGATGTCCTAAATCCTAAATCCCTCAGCGCTGATCTTAAGGGATTAAATAAAAAAGAAATCATTGGAGAGTTGGTTGATCTTTTAATCCAGGGCGGGAGCCTGGACAAAAAATATAAAAGCAAAGTGTTGGAAGTTTTGATGGCACGAGAAGCTTTGGGATCGACAGCAATAGGGCAAGGAATTGCTATCCCGCATGGGAAGAGTGATAATACCAAAAAGTTGGTAGGGTGTTTGGGCATAAGTAAGAGTGGCATAAATTTTGATTCATTGGATGGGGAACCCGTATATATTTTCTTCATGTTAATCGCACCAATTGACTCCGCAGGTCCTCACCTTAAAGCTTTGGCTAGAATATCTCGCCTTTTAAAGGATAAATTTTTCCGAGACAGTTTAAAAGCCGTTAAGGATGAAAAGGCGATGTTAAAGCTCGTCCAGCAAGAAGACAGCCGCCTCATTTAAGTATCATGCCTAAGAAGATCATTAAATGGTTATACCCTCAGATGAAGGTAAAGCGGTGGTTGCTTACTTCTTCGGTCGGGGTTGTGGTGATCAGTATTGGTGCTGTTTTTATGGCCTCTGGTTATCATTTTGTTAGGACAGTTGGTTTGTTATGGATATTTTGCGGCATTGTTTTGATGGTCATCGGTGTAAGCAAGATGATCATCTCACTTTTGACTTTATTTCTTCCTAAAGGAGAGCGTGAATTAGTTGATATTCTTTACCAGCGCCGTTATTTGGAAAGAGGCCCCAAAATTGTTACCATCGGCGGTGGGCATGGGCTTTCGCACCTTATTTTCGGTCTGAAGGATTATACAGCGAACATTACGGCTATTGTCACCGTTGCCGATAGCGGCGGGTCATCAGGGCGTTTACGCGAAGAATTTAATATTGTGGCTCCGGGGGATATCCGTAATTGTTTAGTGGCGCTGGCAGATTCACCGGCCTTGATGGGCGAATTATTTCAGTTTCGCTTTTCGCAGGATTCGCAATTAAAAGGGCATAATTTTGGAAATTTGTTTTTGACCGCGATGGTTCAGCTGCATAAGGGGGACTTTGAGAAAGCGGTAAAGGAAACAGGCGAGGTTTTGGCTATACGCGGGCAAGTGGTTCCCGCAACAGTTCATAATGTTCATCTCGTTGCGGAGTATGTAGACGGGACACGGACAACGGGGGAAGCAAGAATTCCCAATCCGAATGTCCGTATAAAGCGTATTTTTTTATCCGATGAGAATGCTTATCCGACGAAAGACGCCATAACGGCTATTGAAGAAGCGGATGTCATTATTTTGGGGCCGGGAAGTTTGTATACGAGCGTTGTCCCGAATCTTGTGATTAACGGAATGAGCGAGGCCATCGCCAAATCTTCCGCATTTAAGATTTATACGTGTAATGTTATGACTCAGCATGGCGAAACAGACGGTTATAAAGCCAGCGATCATGTTAAGGCGGTTGTTGAGCACGCCAATAAAGATGTTATTGATGCCTGTTTAATTAATAATGCTCAGGCGCCCGAGTATGCGCTGGAGCGTTATAAACAGGAGGGAGCATATCCGGTGGAAGCGGATATTGAAACTATCCGTCAAATGGGGTATCGGGTCGTTGCAACGGATTTGCTGGGGGTTACCGATTACGTTCGGCATGACTCCGCAAAATTAAATCAGGCCCTGATTGATTTAATTGAAAAGCATAGAGTTATTAAACGGTAAATATTATGGCACGCGTTGTTCGTGAAATTACAATTCGCAATTCACAGGGGCTTCACGCGAGGCCGGCAGCATTGTTTGTTCAGATTGCATCGAAGTATAATGCGAACATCACGGTGCAAAAAGATAAGGAAAAGGTTAACGGCCGGTCGATTATGGGGATATTGACATTAGGAGCGCAACAAAACAGTAAAGTTATTATCGAAGCCAACGGGCAAGACGCGGAAGCTGCTATTAATGAACTGGAATCGTTACTGACCAGGCAGGAAATTTTATGAGAAATCAAGAAGAGACAATTCTTAAGGGGATTCCCGCCGCTGGAGGGATTGCCTGCGGGACAACGTTTATTTTAGATAAACAGGAATTTGTTATTCCGCCCCGTGCGATTATGGAAAAGGAAGTCCATGTTGAAATAGCCCGGTTTGAAGAAGCCCTTATCAAAACCCGGGAAGAAATTTTGGGTATCAAAAAGAAGATTCAAGCGGATGGGCAGGCGCAGCAAGCAAAGATTTTTGACGCACATCTTTTGGTGTTGGAAGATAAAACATTTATTGATGAGGTTGTCGAACGTATTCAGAAGGAGAAATTTTCCGCTGAATACATTTTTTCGGAAGTACTAAAAAAGTATATACGGACTTTTCTTAAAATAGAGGATGAATATTTACGTGAACGTGCCAGCGATATTAATGATGTGGGGCGCCGGGTGCTCAAAAATTTACTAGATGAAACAAAAATGCATGATTTTCATGGGCTCACGGAAGACATTATCATTGTGGCCCATGACCTTTCTCCCTCGGACACAGCCAGCATGTACAATAAGAGTATTATTGGATTTATTACTGATTTTGGAGGCAGAACGTCGCACACGGCTATTATGGCCAAGTCACTGGGTGTCCCGGCCGTCGTCGGATTAAAGGATGTTACTTTAAGGATTCGGAATCAGGATTATGTGATCGTTGACGGGCGCAAAGGGCTGGTCATCATTAATCCGACGGAAGAAACTAAACAGCAGTACAAAACAGCGCAAACACGGATTGTTGAATTTCAGGAACGTTATCAGGAGGTCCGAGACCTTCCGGCAGAAACGATTGATAAAAGGAAAGTTACCCTTTTGGCAAATTTGGAACTTCCGGCTGAAATACCGACGATTCTTGAATATCGGGCGGCGGGCATAGGGTTGTACCGGACTGAATACTTTTATATGAATCGCATTGACCTGCCTTCGGAAGAAGAGCAGTTTCAAGCGTATAAAAAGGTCGCTGAGGCGATGGCGCCGCATCCGGTAACTATCCGCACGCTCGATTTGGGCGGCGATAAATTTATTTCCAGTTTACAAATTCCCAAAGACATGTATCCGTATTTGGGTTGGCGGGCTTTGCGGTTTTGCCTTGCCCGGCCGGATATTTTCAAAACACAGTTACGGGCTATTTTGCGTGCCTCTTTATATGGGCAAGTTAGGCTGATGTATCCGATGGTAACAGGGATCAATGATTTAAGGCGGGCCAATGAGATTCTTGGTGAAGTTAAGCAGGATTTAAGGGATGAAAAGATAAAATTTAATGAAAAAGTACCTATTGGAATTATGGTGGAAGTTCCCGCTGCGGCAATGATCGCGGATGTTTTGGCGAAGGAAGTAGACTTTTTTAGCATCGGAACGAATGATTTGATTGCGTATTCGTTGGCTGTTGAGCGTGTCAGTGAACAGGCGGAAGATTTGTATGAGCCAGGCCACCCGGCTGTTTTGCGGTTGATCAAAAATACAATCGACGCTGCCGTAAAAGCCAAAATCGAGGTAAGCTTATGCGGGGAAATGGCTGCCGAGCCGGTCATGGCGTTTATTTTGCTGGGTTTGGGATTACAGAATTTCAGCATGTCGCCGTTAAGCATTCTACAAATTAAAAGTCTTATCCGTAATGTGAGTTTTAAAGATGCGCAGAAAGTGGCGAAAGAAGCGCTGGGATTATCGACCGGGCAGGAAGTTGAAGAGCTGAGCAAGGTTCAGCTCAAAGCGCTGACCCCGCACCTCGTCCCGGATAAAGGGGATTCATAAGGAAAATTATGAAAATTTTAATTTTAGCAGCCGGGTATGGGACGCGATTAAAGGCATTGGGTTTAAATAAATCCAAGCCGTTGCTCGACGTCGGCGGCCAGCCGTTGATTAACTATATTCTTGATAAAATTAAGAATTTGCCGGCCTTAGACCAGGTTTTGGTCGTTACCAACGATAAATTTTATGGAGATTTTTGTGAATGGACAAAAAAGTTAACTAAGTTTCCTTATCAGGTTGTTATTGTCAACGATGGGACAAAGACACCTGAAGACCGGTTAGGGTCTATCGGTGATATTGACTTTGCGATCAAGAAGGAAAATATCAAAGACGATATTTTGGTTATTGGCGGCGACAACCTTTTTGACTACTCCTTGGATGGATATTTGAAATTTTCGGTGAGTAAAAAAGCAGTGACTATCGGTTTATATGACATTGGCGATATAAAGCAGGCACCGAAATTTGGTGTTGTGGCTATCGATAAAAATGGTAAAATTACTTCTTTTGAAGAAAAGCCGCAAAGCCCCAAATCAACACTGATCGCGATGTGTTGTTATTATCTGCCCAAAGATTCGCTGCCGGTGGTGGCGCAATATCTTAAGGCATCGGGAAAAAATGACACGGCGGGTGATTACATCCGTTGGTTGTCGGAAAAAAAAGATGTGTACGGTTTTAAATTTACGGGAAAATGGTATGATATCGGGAGCGTTGAATCATACCAAGAGGCACAACAGATATTTAAAAAGGGAGGATTGGGAAAATGAAAGGTCGTTATGTTATAACTTCAGAATCAGTGGGAAAAGGCCATCCGGATAAAGTTTGTGACCAAATATCCGATTCGGTTTTGGATTGTGTTTTAAAAGATGATCCTAAGGGCCGTGTCGCGTGTGAAACGTTTGTGACGATGGGATTGGTCATTGTGGGCGGAGAAATCACCACCACGACATTTATTGATGTGCATAAATTAGTCCGTCGTGTTTTGCGGGACATTGGGTATACGCATCCCAAATACGGATTTGATGCAGGTACATGCTCGATTTTAAATGCTATTAACAGCCAATCCCCGGATATTGCTCAAGGCGTTGACACCGGTGGAGCTGGCGATCAAGGAATTATGATCGGGTACGCTTGTGATGAAACACCCGAATTAATGCCTTTACCGATTATGTTGGCGCATAAACTTGTCCAGCGCATGGAACAAATCCGCAAAGAAAATATTCTCAGTTACTTGGGCCCAGATTGCAAGAGCCAGGTAACGGTTGAATATGAGGATGATAAACCGGTCCGCGTAGATACGGTTGTTTTAGCTTGCCAGCATACCGAAGAAATACTTGATTCAACAGGCAAGAAAATTACTGAAGCTGCGAAGAAAGAAATGATTAAGACCATTGCTGATCCTGTCGTCGGTAAATTGACGGATAAGGACACCAAATATTATGTTAACGAAACCGGAAAGTTCGTCGTTGGTGGACCACAGTCTGATACAGGAATGACTGGCCGGAAAATAATTGTTGATACTTACGGTGGTGTTGTCTCCCACGGGGGCGGCGCATTTTCCGGAAAAGATCCGACCAAAGTGGATCGCTCCGCGACATACATGGCCCGCTATGTAGCTAAAAATGTGGTCGCTGCTAAATTGGCCAAGAAATGCTGGATCCAGTTCGGTTATGCAATTGGTAAAGCCGAACCGGTGAGCGTGGTCGTGGATACTTTCGGTACAGGAGAAATTCCTGATCAACGAATCACGGAACTTGTCCGCAAGAATTTTGACCTTACTCCACGGGGAATTATTAAAGAGTTGGATTTACTTAAACCAATTTATGAAAAAACCGCTGCTTATGGGCATTTTGGCCGCAGTGAATTCACTTGGGAAAAGACGTCAAAAGCAGACGTACTCGCCAAGGAGCTTAAAGTAACTGTTTAAACAACTTAAGATGAGGATTCTTCAATGAAATATGATGTAAAAGATCTGTCTTTAGCTAAAAAAGGAAAATTGCGTATTGAATGGGCTAAAAAAGATATGCCCGTTCTTTCTTTGATTGAAAAAAGGTTTCAAAAAGAAAAACCTTTGAAGGGTTTAAACATTGCCGCCTGTTTGCACGTAACAACGGAAACAGCCAACCTAGCCCTGGTTTTAAAAGCGGGTGGTGCCAATGTCCGTTTGTGTGCGTCTAATCCTTTATCGACGCAAGATGACGTTGCGGCTTCGTTGGTAAAGGATTCCGGAATTTCCACTTTTGCGATTAAAGGTGAAGATGGTAAAACATATTATCGTCATCTTAATGCCGCTTTGGATGTTCGGCCGAATTTAACGATGGACGACGGCGCCGATCTGGTTTCAGAAATTCATCAAAAGCGCAGAGATCTGGTAGAAAATCTTTATGCCGGCACCGAGGAGACGACAACAGGAGTTATTCGCCTTAAAAGTTTGGAAGGGCAGAAAAAACTTTTATACCCGATTGTCGCTGTTAATGATGCCAACACAAAACATCTCTTTGATAACCGTTACGGTACCGGCCAGTCCACGGTGGATGGAATTATTCGGGCCACTAATCGTCTTTTCGCCGGTTCGACGTTCGTCGTTTCTGGGTACGGTTGGTGCGGGCGCGGGTTAGCGATGCGTGCCAGAGGGATGGGAGCGAAAGTCGTTGTTACCGAAACAGATCCTTTACGCGCTTTGGAAGCCAATATGGACGGTTATTACGTTATGCCGATTCGTGACGCCGCCAAAGTAGGTGACTTTTTCTGCACGGTAACTGGAGATTGCAATGTCATTCGCAAAGAGCATATGGCTTTGATGAAAGATGGCGCAATGTTGGCCAATTCCGGCCATTTTGATGCTGAAATTGATCTTAAAGGATTAAAGATGATTACAAAATCACGCCGCATGATCCGTGATTTTGTTGAAGAGTTTAAACTAAAGAACGGTCGGGCTATCTATATATTAGGAGAAGCCAGGCTGATCAATTTGGCTGCGGCCGAAGGCCATCCGGCAAGTGTTATGGACATGAGCTTCGCGAATCAGGCGCTTTGCTCGGAATATGTGGCTAGAAATTATAAGAAATTAAAGAATAAAGTTTATGGTGTCCCGGAAAATATTGACAAAATGATTGCTGCTTTGAAATTAAAAAGCTTGGGGGTTAGGATTGATACCTTAACTGCCGAGCAGAAAAAATACCTGTCGAGTTGGGAACTGGGCACGTAAAAAGAAGGGCGATTATGGCAAGTAAAATCAAAAGGATTGGTGTGTTAACGTCAGGCGGGGACGGGCCGGGGATGAATGCGGCCATCCGTGCTGTTGTCCGCACGGCAATGCACCACAAGTTAGAAGTATTCGGCATTATGCGCGGGTATCAAGGCATCTTCAACGAGGAGATAATCCCTCTTAACCACCGGTCGGTATCAAATATTATCAGCCGCGGTGGCACAATTTTAAAGACAGCCAGGTCAAAAGAATTTGGGACGGATGAAGGCAAAAAAAAGGCTGCCAAGATTTTAAAAAAACACGGTATCGACGCGTTGGTGGTTATTGGCGGTGACGGAAGTTATCGCGGCGCGGCGCGGTTATATGAAAAATACGGAATCCCGGCGGTAGGAATTCCCGGCACAATCGATAATGATTTGTATGGAACCGACCAGACTATAGGTTGCCATACGGCGGTTAATACCGCGTTGGATGCTATTGATAAAATCCGTGATACGGCCCATAGTATGGAACGCGTTTTTATTATTGAAGTGATGGGGAATAAATCTGGCTACATTGCCGTTGAGGTAGCGCTTGGGGCGGGAGCGGAGAATGTGATTATTCCGGAGCGTCAATTTGACTACGAACGGATGTGCAAGGAAATTAAAGAAGGTTACAAGCGCGGTAAAATCAGTTGGTTGATTATTGTTGCGGAAGGGGCAGGCAAGGCCCACGAGATTGCCAATACGATTACCACAATGACCGGTTTGGAAACGCGGTTTGTTGTTTTGGGGCATATTCAGCGTGGGGGAACACCGACGGGCCAGGACCGCATTTTGGCGACGCGCGTTGGTGCCGCCGCTGTTGAACTGATTGTCAAAGGCGTATTTGGCAAGGCGGTGGGGCTTTTGCAGGATGAAATTAATATTATTGATTTAAAGGACGCCAAGCAAAAAGAGTTTAACCATGTTGATGATTTCTGTAAATTAATAAGAACGTTAACTTAAGAAAAAATTTATTATTAAAGGAAGGGTAAGATCATGGCAAAAATTTATTACGACAAAGATGCGGATTTAAAGCATTTAAAAAATAAAAAAATCGCGGTTGTCGGCTACGGTATTCAAGGCCGCGGCCAGGCGTTAAACCTGCGCGACAGCGGATTAAATGTGATTGTAGCGCAGCGCGAAGGCGGAGAGAATTATAAACAGGCGAAGAAAGACGGCTTTGAGCCTGTGGATGTCAAGACGGCGGCGAAAGAAGCTGACATAATTCAGATTTTGGTCCAGGACCATCTTCAGGAAGAGTTATATAAAAAGAACATCAAGAAATATGCGAAGAAGGGAAAATCGTTGGTATTTTCCCACGGGTTTAATATCCATTTTGGGCGGATTGTCCCTCCCAAAGACGTGGATGTTTGGATGATTGCCCCCAAAGGGCCTGGTTCATTGGTCCGTCGGCAATATGAAGACGGTAAAGGTGTTCCCTGTTTGGTTGCCATTCATCAGGACGCTTCCGGCCAAGCTTTACAAGACGCATTGGCTTATGCCAAAGGTATCGGCGGGGCACGGGCAGGTATTATTGAAACAACATTTAAAGAGGAAACGGAAACAGATCTGTTCGGCGAGCAAAGTGTTTTATGCGGCGGAACAAGCGCTTTGATTAAAGCTGGGTTTGAAACTTTAATTGAGGCCGGTTATCAGCCGGAGATCGCTTATTTTGAATGCCTTCATGAATTAAAATTAATCGTTGATCTGATTTATGAAGGCGGGTTAGTTGGAATGCGGCAAAAAGTTTCCGACACTGCCGAGTATGGCGACTATACACGCGGCCCGCGGATTGTTAATGACCGCACTAAAAAAGAAATGCAGAAGATTTTAAAAGAAGTGCAATCCGGAAAATTTGCCCGTGAATGGATGCGCGAAAATAAAAAAGGCCGGCCGAATTTCAATAAATATAGAGAAGAATCAAAAACGCACAAGGTTGAAGAAGTCGGGCAGAAATTGCGCGAAATGATGCCGTGGATGAAGAAATAGCTATAAGTGGTAAGCCGTAAGCGGTAAGTTAATGCATAAACTTATTACTTACGGCTTATGGCTTACAGCTACCCAAAAATAAAATGACCAAAAATAACGAGAAAGTATTAATCTTTGACACCACTCTGCGCGACGGTGAGCAGGCGCCCGGCGCCAGCATGAATGAGAAAGAAAAGCTGGAAATCGCCTTTGCTTTGGAACGATTAGGTGTTGATATTATTGAGGCTGGTTTTCCGGTTATCTCCCAAGGTGATTTTGAATCTGTTCAATCCGTCGCCAAACATATCAAAGATTCGATTGTCTGCGGTTTGGCCCGTTCCATCAAGAAAGATATTGATGCGGCAACGAAGGCTTTAAAATCCGCCAAGAAAAAAAGGATTCATGTTTTCTTGGCGACTTCAAAGATTCACATGCAGCATAAATTGAAGAAATCCCAAGATGAAATCTTAGAGATGGCTGTTGAGGCGGTTAAGTATGCCCGCAAAAAAGTCGAGGACGTTGAATTCTCGCCGGAAGATGCTTCCCGTTCAGAGAAAAAATTTTTGTATCGCATCCTGGAAGCCGTCATTAACGCCGGCGCGACAACGGTGAACATTCCCGATACGGTTGGTTACAGTGTCCCGTATGAATATGGAAAATTAATTGCCGATATTAAAAATAATGTCCTCAATATCAATAAAGCCGTTATTTCTGTACATTGCCACGATGATTTAGGTTTGGCAGTAGCAAACTCTTTGGCAGCGGTGAGAAACGGTGCCCGGCAGGTGGAATGTACTGTAAATGGAATTGGTGAGCGTGCAGGTAATGCGTCAATGGAAGAAATTGTGATGGCGATAACGACCCGTTCAGATTTTTTTGGTTTAACCACGGGTATTAAGACACAAGAGATTTGCCGTGTATCAAGATTAGTAAGCAAATCAACTGGATTTGTCGTCCCGCCGAATAAAGCGATCGTCGGCGGCAACGCCTTTCGCCACGAAGCGGGTATTCACCAGGACGGGATTTTGAAAGAACGCTCAACGTACGAAATTATGCGCGGGGAAGATGTGGGATTTTTTGGCCACGGCCTGGTCTTGGGGAAACATTCCGGGCGGCACGCTTTTAAAGAACGTTTGAAATTTTTAGGGGTGGTATTAAAAGATGAAGAAGTCGATAAAGCTTTTGATCGTTTTAAAAGTGTTGCGGACCAAAAGAAACAAGTTTTTGATGAGGATTTATTGGCCATTGCGGAGGATGAGATTAAGATTTTTAAAAATACCTGGACGCTGGAAAGCTTACAGTCTTTGAGCGGAACGGGCATTGAGCCTAAGGTTGACGTTATTTTGAAGTCGCGCGGAAAAACTTGTTCGAAAAGTTCCTCTGGTGATGGACCCATTGATGCGTGTTATAAAGCGATCGATGCGGTTACGAAAGTAAAAGGGCAACTGATGGATTATGCGATCCAATCGGTTACGCGCGGCAAAGATGCCTTGGGCGAGGTTACGGTAAAAGTGAAATTTAAAGACAAAACCGTCATCGCCCACGGAGCTAGCACGGATATCCTCGAAGCCTCCGCCAAGGCGTACCTCAACGCCGTTAACAAAGTTTTAGCGGAAGCACAGTAATTTAATATTGAAGGACGGTTCCTATTAATTAATTTGGGTCCGTCCTTAGTTGTTTAAGAATTAATAGAATCTGTCCCTAACTATTAAGGAGGTGTGTTATGGCACAAGCGCAAAAGAAAAAAGAATTACAGATTATGACCGAAGATAAAGCAGGGATGTTGGCGGAAGTGACGGGCCTGGCTTCCAGCGCCGGAGTCAACCTTGAAGCGATATGCGCCTACGGGATGGGCGATAAGGGAACCTTTCTTCTTGTTACCAGCGATAACAAGAAAGTCAAAGAGGCGGCCAAGAAAAAAGGCTGGGAAGTTACCGAGAATGATGTTGTCGTCGTCACGATTCCAGAAAAAGTCGGGACAGCGAACGAAGTGGCTAAAAAATTAAAAGCACGTAATATTAATCTTCTTTACTGTTACGTCACTACCAGCGACGGAAAAACCTGTAGGATCGTCTTGCGTGGCCAAGATGCCGACGCCATCGTTGCAGCGGTGGGATAAGCAGGGGTAATAGTAGTATCGAGGAAATAAAAATTTAGTGGTAAAGTGGTAGAGTGATCGAGAGGAAAATAACGCATGAAAAAGTTCGGTTTCGCAGTAGGAATTATAGCAGTGGTGGTACTGGGCATGGTCGTTGCTGCAAAGGCTGAAGGAATTAAAGAAGGGAAATGGACCATGACCATTGTCACGAGAATGCCGGGGATAGCAAACGAAGAAGCGGTGGGCATGAAGGAAGAAATGGATAATATGTCCCCTCAGGACAAGGCCTTGATGCAAAATGTAATGGGCGGCATGATAAATAAGGCAAATGCCAATGACGCGGGCATGACCACGACGACCACTCAGTGTATCACTAATTCTAACCCTGTCCCCGATATGAATAGAAGCGAGGATTGCAAAGTCGATCACTCTTTTGTGGATGGTACCGTGAATTTTGAAGTCACTTGTCCCGATGGCACTTCAATGGGGAAGGTGACATACAAGGAAGATTCTATGAAGGGTATAATTAAATCCCACAGCGATAAGGGCGATGTCGATATCGAAATCAGCGGCGAGTATCAAGGGCCATGCGAAGAGAAAAGTAATAAGTAGTAAGTGGTATAAAAGAAAATAGGAGTTTAGCTAAAGAGGTAGAGTAAATCAACCGTTAACAGAATTATAACACCACGCTATATTTAATTCCGTCACAAATCCCCCCGCTCACGCACGCTTCCCTTAAACCCAAATTTTGCATTGGAAACGATGAACCGTCGATCACCCCACTACCAAACGATGTATGCAAAAGGTGCCCCGAACAATCTAAAAGATTGTTCGGGATTTAGTCCCGGGAA
>CAZVZR010000032.1:0-10098 GCA_964630825.1 uncultured Planctomycetales bacterium
AAGGCAACTCCCGCGAGAGTAATCGCCAAAGGGCCGAATAAGGCATTTTCACTGGCGCCCTGATAATATCCCAATGATTCCTGCCCCTCTGACCCGGTAATTTTATTAAGAAGCTCGAATTTTCCGCCGGTAAACCACCCTTGCACTAAATGCGTGGATTCAAGCTGGACAAAGTAAAATAAAAAAACCAGAGTGATGAAAAGAGGCCAGAATAACTTGGGTTTTAAATCCATAAAGTTTAAATCCTAAACACTAAATCCTAAACTCTAAACAAATTCCAAATTCAAAATCCAAAACTACCGTTTAAAATATTTGAGTTTGAAGTTTTGTATTTGTTTAGGATTTCGAGTTTAGGGTTTAGAGTTTTATTTATGTACATTCAAAGTACTTGTCGTACGCCGTTGACGGCAGAAGATTTAACTGCGAAGCGATTCGGATTGGCCACTTGAGCAATTTAATCAACTGATAACTGGTTTTGTAATCACGGAACGTCTTGGGCGGAAGTTTCATAAACCTTTCAAAGTCTTCAGGCGTTAACCCCAGGCGTTTGATGCACAAACGGATAACGTTGGGATCTTCGATAATGTAAGGTTCTTTGACACGTTCCATAGCTTCCTTCTTACTCATCTGCCCAGAACGGACCAAAGCCGAATAATTATATTTACGCCGGTCGATATTGAATTTGGTGCGCATCACATAGGTCATCAGGCTTTGATACAAGTCATCAAAATAATGCGCGCCGGGATAAACCCAGCCCAATTCACCGATCAATATTTTCTCTGCTTCTGTCCTGACGTAATTGACATGATACAAAATGGAAATAGTTTTTATCCGACGAATTATTGAATAATAAAACATATGCCGGGTAGTCAGATTAAAACCACCATCGGTCGGTTTCCAACTCCTCAGAGGATATTTCCCGTAAAGTTTGTGGACAGTTTTCAAATATTTTCCGTCAAGGTAATTCCACTCCAACGGCGCGATGCCTTCGGTGCGAAATGACTGGCCGATCAAAATGTTGTGGACATTTTCCTGAGCAGCGACGCCGTAAAGAGCGGTGGCAATGCCGATATCCGTCGGTGTGCCTAAATCCGGCGTCGAGGCTTCCAAGTAAGCGATGCGCAAATCTTTGGATTCACGCCAATCGGAAGTAATGGTACGCAAATCGACGCCGAGTTTGCGGACCGCTTTGTACATATTCTCGCCGGCAACGGGATTACCGAATCCGTCATTGAAATGAACCGCCAACGGCCGCAGGCCCCAATTTTTTTTCACCAAATAAAGTGTGTAGGTGCTGTCACGACCGCCGCTGATACCGACGATGCAATCGTATTTTTTATTTTTTCCTTGCCGGCGGACGGCCTCAATAATTTTCTGGCATTCGCGCTCGCCGTTTTCATTTAACGGGTAACGCTTTTCTAATTTATCATGCAGGCGGCAAAAACTGCACAGGCCCGTGTCATCAAAATTATGCCCCGGCACCGTCGTATCCACAATACAGCGACGGCACATTTGATAGGCCGAAGCCTGTGAGATTACTTTCTTATCGGATTTGCTTTCGGTAAGTTCCATAGCGTTTGCGTTCTCAATTTTTCTTGTTCAGCGATCTTATCGCCTAACGATGTCCCTTTGGTTGCCCGTTGCGGGATTTCAAATTCAGTTAAGATAAGTTCACCAGCAAATTCATTGAATTGGCCTTGAGTAATAATACCCCGGGGCCCGACAACCAATGAACAACCGATCGATTTTTTACCTTCATAAGGCCCGCCAACGATAACGCCGACGCTCGTTGTCCCGACCATCACCAGATTATAAAGTTTGGCTAAAATGCTATAAGGCTTGAGCCACTTCTCGCCGTAAGGATCATCTTTTTCCGTCAAAGAATAATCAACCGTCCACGAGGACGGCGATAAAATGACTTGTGCCCCCATGCGCCCGAGCGTGTGGCCGATCGCCAACCCGTCCATGTAATTATCCGCGCAGATGTTAACCCCAAAAGTTCCCCATGGTGTTTCAACAACTGAAAGTTTATCGCCGACGCCGTAATATTCCTGCTCGACCACCAGAAGGTTGATCTTGTGATATTTTAAAATAGTCTCTCCTTGCGGATTAATAAAAATGGCGGTGTTGTACACCTTGCCGCGGGTGTTTTCCGTTAAACCCGCGCAGATGTAAATATTATTCTCTTTGGCCTGGCGGCAAAGCTCGTCGCTAAAAGGCCCCGGGATGGGCTGCGCTTCTGTCTTAGCGCTCGGATGCGTCCACGCCAAATCAAGGCACTCGGGTAAAAGAATAATATCGCACTTCGCCTGCGCCGCCTGAGAAATCATTTGCTTAGCGCGTTCGAGATTTCTCTCTGGCTCCCCGCCCTCGACCAACAACTGCCCTAATCCGATTTTTATTTTCTGCTTTTGCATTCTAATCTGTTTTAATCTTTTACGCCCCGCGGTTTAACAAGATAATTCCCAAAACGATTGCGGCGATGCCGAATAATTTTACCGCGGTTAAGTGCTCGCCTAGAAACAAAACCGCTAATAAAAGGACCAGTAAAAAATTCAAACCTAATTGTACAGGAAAAGCGACAGTAATCTCCATCCGTGAAAGAGCAACGGCAAAAAGAAAAGGTGACACGAAGAATAATACCAGGCCGATCACCACCGCCGGCGCCTGAATAAATGTCACCACGTAACTTAAGACCACTTTAACAGAACTCAGATTTAACGCGCCCAGCTGATTCAAACGCAGTTTAACAATAAAAACACCGAGGGCATTGAACACAACACTGGCGATCAGCATCCCCCAACTTAGAAAAAATTCATTCATCACAAATCCTTTCTTACGTCGCAGCGTTGCCGCTACGAATGCTTGGCCCTGAAATTCAACAAAGAATCTGCCGCGAGTTTCATTTTCCTTTTAAACGTCCACTTGGATTTTCCGGCATGCCGGGATTCCTTGACGTAGAAAATCGTTGCCTGCTTAAAACCCAGCCACGCCACCGCCATAAAAATTGAGGAATGTTTTTCTGGGATTTTTTTGAGCGCCTCCAAAACTTTGCGGTCAGCCAAAAAAACGTCCGCGCCTTCGGGCGGTAAACGCACCGGGGTCAGGCGGTTGACCAGAAAATAATAAATCTTCGCAAACAGCTGAGTAGAGAAACTCTCGCCCTGACGCTCTTTGCGCGCGCCCCAAACCGTTTGCGCGCCTTTTTTCCATTCTTCCAGAAGTTGAACAATGATTTCCGGCGGGTCCTGCAAATCCGCCGCCAGCACAATCGCGCAATCACCCTTCGCTTCTGCCAACCCCGTGGACAACGCCGCGTGGCTGCCGGAGTTTTTTGCAAAACGAATCGTTCTGACGCGGGGATCTTTTTGGTTTAATTCCTTTAATATCTCCGGCGTCCGGTCAGCCGAACAATCGTCGACAAAAATAAATTCAAATTCTTCACCGCGAATTTGGTCAATGACGGCCGTCAATTGACGATAGAGTTCCTCTAAATTGCCCTGCTCATTATATGTTGGAAAAACAAGCGATATCATTTTATCCCTGAATCCTGTTTCTGTATTTCCGGAACTTTAAAAAAGTCCGTATCCGGCATTTTAGTGGAGATATTTGTAAAAAAATCTTTAAATTGTTCAAATTTTTTTCCATCATCGGCCGCAGAAGGGCAGGCGCATTTTTTGTCGATGCATTTGGCTACTTCCGGCGGATCGACTCTTTCAACAACGGGCTTATTAAAGCCCGGACTATACTCCATTGCCGAACATTTCATCTTCTCGCAATCGCTGTCATCATCACAAGGTTTGGTTTCATTGATATAATCTGAAAATGAGGTTACTTTATGTTCTGTTTTTATCTCCTCAGAATTCAAATCTTGGCCCTGCCGAGTTTCTTCTTTTACGTCATTCTCCTCGCTATCAGCAGGCTTAATGTGCAGCAGGCTGGTCGCCGCAAAAATCCATATTCCCAGAAGTAAAATTAAACACCTTTTTTGAAGAACAATGGGAATCATTTAACTTACCCCCGAAGCTCCGATATAAGCCAACATCTCTTCGCCTTGGTTATTTTCATTCAAAATCTTTTCAATCTTAATCGATCCGTCTTTACAGCCGACTAAAATGTTTTTCCCCGCAACCTTGCTTTCACCAACAGCTAGCTTCTCTGCATCAATTTTCGCTCTCACGACAGAGATCTTTTTGCCATTTAAAATTGTCCACGCGTAGGGATAAGGCGGTTGCAGCGCTCGAATAAAATTGTACAGCTCTTGAGCCGATTTATTCCAGTTAATTTCTCCGTCGGCCGGTGTCCTTTTTGCGGCGAAAGTTGCTTCCTTTGCATTCTGCGGATGAAACTTAATTTTATTTTCTTTCCACGCTTTTAGAAAATCGCCGTAAAGTTCAATGCTCGCTTTGATAATCCGTGGGTAAACATCCGTCGCTGTTTCCTCCGCGCCGATCGGGATCCGTTTCTGCGCAAAAATGTCGCCGGCATCAATGCCGTGATGATCAATTTTAAAAAGCGTCACGCCGGTTTCCGTCTCGCCATTAATGATCGCCCACGCCGTCGGCGCGAAGCCGCGGTACTTAGGCAAAAGTGAATCGTGCGCCGCCAGACAGCCCAACGGAAGACTTTGGTACAGATCTTTGAAAATGATCGAACGCCAGCCGCAGACAAACGCCACTTCCGGCTTTAATTTTAAAATTGCCGGTGTTTGGTCTTTCTCAATCTTTTTGGTCACTGTTGCAGGGATTTTATTTTTCCGGCAAAGCGCGAGGATCTCGGCCGACACTTTGAGCGGCTCGTGCTCGTCTTCTTTTAAAATAAACGCGTGCACGACCTTCACCTTTTGCGCGACGAGCAATTTCATCAACTCCAAGCCCCGCGGCGTCCCGCCAATAAATAAAATCCGTTTTCCCTTCATTTAATTTTCCTCAGCACCGAAATAATTTTATCGATCTCTTTGAACGTCAAGTCGTTGTACATCGGAAACAAAATAACATTGTCCCGCGCTGATTCCGATTGCTTCAAATAAAAACTGTTGCTACGGTACGGCGACTCTGCATGAATATTCATTATTCCCGGCCGGGTGGTGACGCCATTCTCTAATAAATACTGCATCAATTGATTGCGTTTCAAAGGCGCGGTACTCAAAACGTGTACGGCAAAACTTTGCCAGTTGCTTTTGGCGTACGCCGGCTCCTGCGGGCCTTTAAGCCACGAAATTTTCCTAAGTTCTCTTTGATAATATTTAGCCAGCTGGCGGCGCCTCGCCACAAAGCCGGGCACACGTTTGAGCTGTTCAATCCCCACCGCCGCGTGAATGTCCGAAAGCCGGTAATTGTACCCGACCTCATCGTAATTCTCAAAAATAATCTTCTTCGCGTTGTGGCGTTTCAAATCAGAAACATTCATCCCGTGGTGCCGCAAGAGGCGCACCTTTTGATCGTATTTCCAATTCGCGGTCGTGATCATTCCGCCTTCGCCGGTCGTCAGAACTTTACGCGGATGAAACGAAAAACAGGCAATGTCCCCGTGCGGCTTGCCGATCTTGTCCCACCTCTTGCTAAACTTAATTTCACTGCCCGTCGCGCACGCGGCGTCTTCAATAACCGGCAAACGAAATTTCTTCGCTAGCGGAAGAATCTTCCTTAAATCACACGGCAGGCCGATTTGATGGACCACTAGAATCGCGGCCACCCGGCTGCCTTGATGAAAAAGTATACCGTTTTTCTTTTGGCACTGTTTATGTAAAAATTCTTCCAACCGTCGCGGATCAATATTAAATGTTTCCGGATCAATGTCGACAAACGCCGGCTCGGCGCCGCAGTAACGGATGCTGTTGGCAGTGGCGATAAACGAATGGCTCACCGTAATAACCGTATCTTTGGGTTTGACCCCGATGGCCAGCAAAGCCAAGTGCAAAGCTGTTGTGCAATTGCTAACAGCGCAAGCGAACTTAGCACCAACAAACTTCGCAAAGGCAGTTTCGAATTCTCTTACTTTGGGCCCTTGCGTGACCCAACCTGAAAGGATCACCTTGCGTGCCGCTTCGACTTCTTTGTTACCTAGTGATGGTCTTGTGATTGGAATCATCTTGCTTATTATTTTTTACCATTTTGTTGAGGTCAACAAAATGGTCCATTTGTCGTGCGATCGAGCCCACATACTTAAGAATGGTTGCGACCAAAGGGAGTCCCGTGTTTCCCTTAAAACAATATATTTAGCTAAAACACGGGAAGCTAGAGCGAAACCATCTGCTTCTTCTCTAACCACTCAACAAGCTTCTTCAATCCTTCTTTTAAATTCACGCGTGCTTCAAATCCTATTAAAGCTTTTGCCTTCGATACATCTGCGAGTCTTCGCATCACTTCGACCTTCTGGCGCTCTGCGGGAATGGGGACATGCTCGGGCTTGAGCTTTGAGCCCATGACTTCGAGAAGCAGATTGCACAATTCTTTTAACGACGTCTCTTTGCCGCAGGCAATGTTAAAAACTTCATTCTCAACGTCTGACTTTAAGGCCAGGATGCTCGCGGCCGCAATGTCTTCGATGTAAATAAAATCCATGGTCTGGTCGCCTTCACCGAATATCAAAGGCGGCTTACCCTCTTTAATTACATTATACCAGCGGATCATAACCTCGGTGTACTTGCCGTAGGTGTCCATCCGCGGCCCGTAAATGTTAAAGTAGCGCAGCGCATTAAATTTGAGCCCGTGCATCTGTGCAAACGACCGGCACATGAGCTCATTGGCCATCTTCGCCGCGCCGTAGAGCGTGTGATTGTTGTACGGATGATGCGTTTCTTTGGTCGGGAATGTATCCGCCTGGCCGTAAATCGAGGCGCTTGAGGCCAAAATGACTTTCTGCACATGATTTTGCACACACGCGGCCAGGACATTAAACGTCCCGTCGTACATGATCTCCAAGGCCACCCGCGGCTCCGCCGCGCACTGAGTGATGCGCAATGCCGCCAAATGAAAACAGTAATCGATCCCCTGAAACATCGGATGCAGCATATTCCAATCCCGGATATCGCCCTCGATCAACTCAATCTTTCCCGTCGCCATCGCCTCCTTAATATTCTCCCTCGACCCGCGCATAAAATTGTCGATGATGGTAATCTTACTAACCCCTTCCGCCAAGAGTTGTTCGGTGATGTAGGAGCCGACGAACCCTGCTCCACCGGTGATTAAAATCTTTTTATTTTTTAAATCAATCATTGTTAACCTATTTATTCTTCTTCGCTTGTCTCAATGCTTTCTTCACGATTTTAGCCACAGTATTCTTATTGATACCTCGTTCCTTACAATAAGCCGATTGTATCCACTCCATGAGCACCTTTGTCCCCTTGCTTGAATTGCATGGAGCGCAACATCGAGCAATATTTTCACGAGTAACGATACTTGCGTCGTTAATAATATGTTCCCACGTTGCTAGGGCTTTTCGATAACCGCCAATTATCCGTTCAGCCAATTTAACACCGCAGTAGACGCAACTTTTATCTCTCGCCTTAACTTCTTCTTCAAGCCACTCAGGAATACCCCAACGGTTCATTTTCTATCCTGGATTCTTATTAATAGGGCTCTGTCCCCTATTTATTTTTAATTAGGGCTCTGTCCCCTATTTATTTTCTAAGTTAAACTCGGGTTTAAGATCAGTTAACCCAACGATTGCTGGCTCTTCAAAATAGTGCTCATAAAAACCAAACTCTGACCAGGATAAATCATTTTTGAGCACAAAAGAATGTTCTTCAAGATCAGGTCTTCCATAATTTGAAGACCGCAAAAGAGCCCAATTTACCGATCCATGCGGTTTTATAATTTCTATATTTTGGTCAGAAGATATATACGGTAATAGATACTGATAGCTATTTTCTTCCAATGATTGCTCAATCAATGTGTCGTAGTTAAAACTAATTATTTTAAAATCCCGTTCATTACTTACAAGATCTATAAGCTTTTTATAAAATCTCCTATTGTTGGAGTCCAAAACCCTTTTGTATGCTTCAAAAGCGGTCTTTCTTAATTCCCATTCAGCAAATTTAAAAAAGTAAGCATATGGTGTTTCATTCGTTGCACTCTGATAATAATAATAAGCATAGTATTCCTTTTGAAGATTCTTTCTTCTTTCGTCAATTGCCAACTCCTTTAACTTAGTATATATTCCCTGAATTTCATCGGGTGCAAGAATAATCTTTGGACTTCTTTGATTTGCAACAATTTCACTCCAAACGATCTCAAGCCTATAGTTCTCCCATGGATCCACAACGTTTACCCTATCTAATGGCATATAGATTTTCTTTAGTACTTTCTCCAGAAAATGAGTCTTCTTAATCTCCCAAGAGGTAGTTTTTAAAAAATCTTTATCTAGGGGTAACCCTTGCGATCCTGCACTACAACCTGCACCAATTATCAATACTGTATTCATCTTAATTATCCGAAATAATTAGGGCCCTATATTTTTAGAATGATGTGCAACGAAATCCACCCATGCCATCTGAGCTGCAATTCGTTGTTGTCCCTGTATTTAAACCAAAATAGTTTTGCCTATCTCGCTTTTTTTGTAATTCCACGGATTCTTTTTGAAGTTTAAGCGATTCCCGTAGATATTCTTCTTCATTTCGCATTCTACTCTTATACTCATTTTGTTCTATTATGGACTCTAACTCGCCTATGCTTTTATCGATTTCCCTCATATTTCGGTCAAACTCTTTTGACTTTTCTGACGCAGTCTTAGAAAATTTATCATAATACATAGAGGCATACTTAGGATCGATCGACCTCGCCTTATCAAAATCGGCCATAGCTTTGTCTAAAATATCTTTTGAATAATAAACAAATCCACGCACATAATAAACTTCAGCAGCATTTGGATCCTTTTCTAAACTCTTACCAAAATCAAACAACGCTAAATCAAAATTGCCCAAATTTAAATAAGCTACACCCCGAAGAGAATATGATAGTGACAATTTGTAATTATTTTTTATTGAGCGAGTAAAATCCAATACAGCTTTATTGAAGTCTCCTGCAGAGGCATAAGCCTTACCACGATAAAAATAAGCTTCAATTAAAGAGGGGTTGATTTCAATAGCTTTAGTCATGTCAAATATAGCTTGTTCAGAATTATCTTTCGAGAAATAAATTAGTCCTCTATTATAGTAAGCATTAAATGACTTCGGATCAAACTCTATGGCTTTAGTATAATCAGCAATTGCTTGAGTGAAGTCGTCTTGATTATCGTAAAGAACACCTCGATAGAAATAAGCGTAATTAGCAATGCTATCATTGGGATCGAGTTCAATAGCTTTAGTGAAGTCAGCAATTGCTTGCATGAAATTACCTTGCCTAGAATAGGCAAAGCCGCGTCGGGAATAAGCATAACTATACTTAGGAAGAAGTTCGATGGCTTTGGAGTAATCAGAAATGGCTTGGGTAAAATTACCTTGATTAGCCATAGCATCGCCTCGAGAGGAATAACACAAAAAACAATCTGACTGAAGTCTTATTGCTTCATTGTAGTCCACCATAGCTTTTTTAATCTCGCCCTTTGCTTCATAAGCAAGACCACGAAAAAAATAACAATTACAGGTGGTTTTGAGTCGCACTGCTTCATTAAAATCTGATATGGCTTTATCATTTTCTCCTCTTTTCAAATATGCGACACCACGCAAGGAATAAGCACTACAATCATTGGGATTAGCTTTAATCGTCTTGGTATAATCCAACATAGCTGAATCAGAAATATCAATATCTGAAACTTCAATTCCCTCTGCATATAAATATTTGTGGAACAAAATAGTTATTATCAAAAGGATAAAACAAGTTTTCTTAACGTTAGCTACCATCCATCTCCTTTTTCTTCGGGGATCTCCAGACACATACCGTCAATGAATGAGGACAGGGCCCTGGTCTCACTCTAGTTACCCTCACTCTGTTCGGGTACTCCCTCGCTGTATTTGATAGACATCATTCGGTCGCAACCACTCCTTACCCTCACTCTAATTCGGGTACTTCTTCGGTCACAATATGTTGACAGTTGTGACCTCAGTCGTCGGTCGTTGCCCAGACTTTCCTGAAAAACTCCCGGTCACCAACGCGCCGC
>CAZVZR010000032.1:10198-27122 GCA_964630825.1 uncultured Planctomycetales bacterium
GTCGTCGGTCGTTGCCCAGACTTTCCTGAAAAACTCCCGGTCACCAACGCGCCGCCGTGTTTGATTGGACCGGCGCACCTTCATTAAATAGGGAGAATCACGCAATACCGCCCAATAGGATTTTAATGTGCCCAATCGGTAAGGATTAAAAATCAGCTCATATAAAAATTCCCCCAAGTGAAGCGGCGAATATTTAACCAATGAAAAGACCTGAAAATTCGCGAGCCACATAAAAATGAGGTTTCGTTTTCTCAAATAAGCCATGCCTTTCTCGCCCAAGGCGTCCCGGACGGTTCGCTCAC
This sequence comes from uncultured Planctomycetales bacterium, assembly GCA_964630825.1. Classification (GTDB taxonomy): domain Bacteria; phylum Omnitrophota; class Gorgyraeia; order Zapsychrales; family Zapsychraceae; genus CAZVZR01. Next base: position 10,501 of record CAZVZR010000032.1, read on the forward strand.
CTTCGTGATAAGAAATTTCGTGCGGAGAATAGACAACACTCCAACCGGCTAAGTTAGCCCGGATCCCTAAATCGGCATCCTCCGCGCCATAACCATAATAAGGCTCGAAGGCACCGATCTCTTCAAGCATTTCTCTTCTAACCATCATCGTGGCGCTGCAGATAAAGGCAACATGTTCACTTTGGGCATAACGTTCTCTGGGTTCGCCGATCCCTCTGTCATAACAGGTCCCGCGCCTTTTAATGATCCCTCCGGCCGACTGAATCGTGTCCTCATTAAACAAAATCTTTCCCCCCGCAATGCCGATCCGGTTGTCCGATTCCATCAGGCCAACCATATTTTTGACCCAATCTTTTGTTAAACGGGCATCGCTGTCCAAAAATACAATATACTTTGCCTGCGCGCGCTTTAAGGCCTCGTTCCTGTTGGCGGCGGGCATTTGATTCAACTTCAATATGTTGACAGTCGGGTATTTTTCTTCAACGATCTGACAAGTTCGGTCGTTGGAGCCGTCGTCGCATAAAAATACCGCACTCGGTAAAAAGGACAGGTCAAACACCGACTGCAGGCAATCCGCGATAATCGTTTCGTTATTCTTGCAAGTTACGATGACATCAACGCTTTCCACAAATTCCCTTTCCTTATATTCGCTTCCAGGCTCTGCGAAATAAAACACGTATGAATACAGTCGCATTGGTGTTGATTTTTCTTCGCCAGCTGTTCCCGCGCCTGGGGCAAATCCAGGATCTGATCCAGCTCTAAGCTAAGCAAATTACCAATGGGCGCGTTGGTTTCACAGATGCGGACATCCCCGTTGGTTTCAATGACCAGCATCCCATCGCCGGCCACGCAGCCGACATTCCATTTCCCCTGCCGTAAAACCCTTTCTTGATTGGCGATCACATTCCGGTAAATCCGGTTGGCTACCACCCTTTTTAAAGGAGCACTTTTGCGGTTATAAAATTTACGCGTTTCATATCTTAAGTCATTGATCCTATCGAGAACCTCAGCGCCGGGAAGGCCCAATCCTGCGGGATGACCGTCGCGTAAAAGGCTCAAATGATGGATATCGACATCCAGGCCTTTGACAAAGTCGATGAGTTCCCTAACCTCAGCCACGTTTTGATTATTGATGACCGAATTGACTGCTAAACGCAGATTGGAAAATTGGCGCAAACGTTTTAATTCTGTCAGGGTATTTACCAGGTGGTCGAACGAATTCTCCATTCCTCTAATCGCATCATGCGTGGCGCCCAGCCCATCCAAAGAACAAATGATCTCAAATTGAACCAAAGGATTCTGTGTTAACATCGCCTGCACGATCGAGATGATCCGATGAGTCTCAAAGGCGTTAGTCGGGATGCCCACGTGCTCGAGATTATTTTGCCGGGCAAATATGCCCACGACGTCTGCCAAGTCGCTGCGTAAAAAAGGTTCTCCTCCGGAAATGAGCAAATGCCGGAAAGAAGGCAGCCGCCCGGAAATAATTTCAAATTTATCCAATGTTAAGTCCCGGGTCGTATTTAAGCTTTCCCAATAAAAACAGGTTTTGCATTTAAAATTACAACGGGACGTCACAAACAGAATGACAAAATCTAAATTGCTCTTAAGAAACATTTAACGTTAGCCTAACGGTTTTATGGTAGGGGCAGTTCGTGAACCGCCCTTTTATTAAACATAATAAAATACAAAATAATTGCCGTCACTGCCACTATCGCTCCCTGCACTATGGTTTCGCTCTGCTCAACCACTCCCTCACCCACAATCATTTGATAGTAGTGGGTTCGGTCGTACATCTCAAGCAGGAGTCTTACGTTTACCAAACATTAAAAAATAAATTACAGCTACAGTTACCAAAACAATCGTGCCTTGTAAATAGTACATTGGATGAGACATCCACGGTCCCATCGTCATGTAGTACGATTGCGAGGGGAATTCCTGGGCGGTGCCGGTCCACGGGCCGGAAGCAAACTTTAACCAAACGCGCGAAAAAACTAATGACAGGATAACCCAAAACCCCATCTGCCAATTTTTCCATTCGATAGAATCCATCGCCTTTATCAAAAACGGCAGGACAATCGGATAGGTATTCATTTGCTTACGTGTCTCACTGTCCATCCCGAAAATGACCACCAGGCAAACCGCCATGACCAAGCCAATGCCGTGCGCCTGCACGATCCGGCAAATGGGTTTCCACAAAAATAAAAAACCGGCAAACAGCGGGCCGAAAAAGATAACATGATTGACCAAAAATACCATCGGCTGCATCGTGGCGACAAACAACAAATTTTTAATCAGATAATCCGTCGGCCGGGCGTTGTAGGAAACCGCCCAATGATGAACCAACCATTTGATACCAACAAAGGTGAGCACCACCGCTATCAGCCGGAAGAAATGGATTTTCTGTTTCCAATAGGAAAATTGGAAGAGCTTTGAATTCTGCAGTAAGGATCCAATCGTTACCAAAACATAAACCAGAACCAGCCCCATACTCAAATAAATCACCGGCATCAACGGATGCGTCGCGCCCATCGCGAAAATCCCCATTTCAAACACTCGTCCAATTTGATACATCTTAAGAATAGTCCAGAACTGCCATCCCACAAACCCGGCGACTAAAGCAGCGATAATGTAGTTTAAACCAAACGGCGTGCTTGAAACTTTGTCGTCATGGTTATCATCGCAGCGAAACAAAAGCAAACACAATCCCGTGTAGAGTACCGTCGGCCAGATGAAACAGCCGATGACGAGAAATAGCCACAGGAAAAGCCAATTATTGCGTAGATAAAAATAAATCATGCCGAAGGTTATAAAATACGCGAAGATGTCCGTCATCACCTGGACATACGGGATATATTTCAAAATATGGAAATTGACAAAAATCGCCAGAAATCCCAGCCAACGGCCGCGCACACTCAACTTTAATTCTTTGGCAATCAAGCACCACAACACGGCAATCCCAACCGACAGAATAATATTAAAAATACCGAAGGTGGTGATCACATTCTCGACTTCCAGCGGCGCGTGAAATAACTTCATCGCGTAATATGCCGCTGCGGAGGGAATAATCCTTTGCACGCGGTAATCGTTAAGCCCGTAAATGTGGATTATCTCGGGGAATTTCAGCGTCATGAGCGTATAAATCTGCTCATCGCCGAGCGAGCCAAAATTGTCCATCCTCTGGCCCCAGAAGAAGCCGTATAAGACGATGAGCAATGCTGCTAGGACCAATGTAATATTCTTAGAGAGAAAATGCGGCATGATGAACGTTGATTAGTTGTGACACGTGGCACGTAACATGTGACATGTCACTTGTCACGTGTTACTTGTTACGACCTCGATGTTAAAACTTGATAAGCTCCCCTTTATTTTTAAGCGAACGATCCGCGGCTTCGAGCATTTTGACCACGCGCAAGCCCGCTTCACCGTCGTTAATCGGCTTCTTTTTATGCACGATACAAGAAACAAAATATTCCAATTCCTTTTGCAGGGCTTCGGTAAAATCGATATGCGGCGACCACATATCGCCCGACCGGTAATCGACCTTTAAGCGGTATACGCCTTCTTTGGAGGCAACATCAACGCCTTTGTCATAAATTTTGAGTTTCTCATCTGTTTCCAGATCGTCCCACACCAGCATCTTTTTCTGCCCGCCGATTAACGTCGTCCTGACTTTTACCGGAGAGATCCAGTTGACATGAATGTGCCCCATTAAATTATTTTTGAAATACATGGTGATGTAAGCGATATTTTCCTGCCCGCGGCCGTAGTGGTCCAGCCCGTGCGCCGTCAAGGAAACCGGTTTATTTTTGATAATGTAATCCATGATGGCAAAATCGTGCGCCGCCAAATCCCAAATCACATTGACGTCGTGTTGAAATAACCCTAAGCTCACCCGCGTGGAATCGTAATAATTCAAATCACCCAGAACACCCTCATCAATGACCTCTTTGATTTTGCGGACCGCGCCAGTAAAAATAAAAGTATGGTCGACCATAATGATGCGCTTCTTTTTTGCGGCCAGCGTAATCAACTCCTGCGCTTCCTTGCTGGTCGTGGTAAAAGGTTTCTCGACAAAAATATGTTTGCCGGCATTAAGCGCTTTTTTAGCCAATTGATAATGGGTGGAAACGGGCGTTACAATGGCCACCGCATCCAGGGAAGGAGATTTGAAAAGTTCCTGAGAATCTAAAGTAAGGCGGGCTTGCGGGTACAGGCGCCCCGCGTTTTGCAGGGCTTTGGGGTCACTGTCGCAGATATACTGCAACTTTACATCTTTAAGGGCAGTAAAATTACGGACAACGTTCGGCCCCCAGTAACCGTAACCGATAACTCCAACTTTAATCATTACAACACTTTCCGGATAGGATGTTAGATTTTAATTATTAAGTGGGGTAATTTTACATTAAAACAGGCGGGCACTCAAGATAAAATTGATTAGTAGTAATTCTAATAATACTAATATTTTAAAATAACTTAGAAAAGATTACTCCCAAGCACAAAAAATAAAAAACTGCCCGGGCCCAATGATGGCGCTGTTTTTCAATCAAACCAGTTAGAGCACTTACACCTTGGGCACCGCAAAACAATAAACCGGCGGCCGCGGGCAGAAAATACCGTAAGCCGCTACCGTGATCTCCCTTGCCCGGCAACCCGTAAGCAAAAAGATATGCGTAATGGATAAATAAAAATAAAATCCACGCAAGCACCGGCCATGTATAACGCCATTGGCGATAACAAAAGATGGAAAGAACTAACGCCAGCAAAGAGTAATGCAACAAATTTTCATCATCAACAGCGATATTTGCCACCACCCGCCGCAGCATGTCGGTATTAGGAGACCGCAGGCGCTGAACCATTGTTGCCCAATTCCCGTCGACTGAGCCGAGCGCCCCTCCGTATTTTATTTGAAAAAATCTTAAAATTAAAAATGGAATAATAAAAAGCGCCCCCATGAGTAACAGTGTCCGCCCATCTTTCTCTTTTTCCCAAGCCTGCATCATTAACACGATAAAAAACGGGACCGCCAATAGGATCAAAGGGAATTTAGTTAAAGCCAGAAGCCCGATAAAAAATGCGGCCACTACCCAAGCGCGGCACGTGAGAGCCGATTGATTCTTGGCAAACCAACTCAGCAAACTCAAGATCAAAACCATGCTCACCGACTCTCCATAAATCCGGGCATAACACAATTCTCCTGGCCAAGATTTATTGTTAAATGCCGCCACCCAGGCCACGAGAAAAAATATCAATCCCCATTTTGATTGCTGATGAACGATAAATTCGTACAAAATCAGAAACAACCCGGTAAGAATAAACACCGGCATAAAAAATGGGATCAGCGGTGAATGATCATTAAAAAGCAGCCCGGGCAAAGCGCTTAAAAAAGGTATGCCTAAAGGATGCAGCCCGCCCCCCGAATACCCTTGCTGATGGGCAGGCAAAAACCCGTTGTCCAGCATCGCTTTGGCAGCGGTATACCAAAGCGAATTCTCGTCGCCAAAAGGAACTCTGTCAACCCTGAAATTAATGTCAATAAACAATAGAAAACCATGGAACAAAAAAATACCGATTAACACAAATTCCCAGAAATGGCTTTTAAAATAAGCCCCCTCAGTTTTCTCTTTAACTAAATTTCGGCTCAGCACCCAGGCGCTCCCCATCAAAATAAAAATTGTTCCCCATAAAACAAAACAGTCATTCACTTGAAAGCAAAGGTTGTTGGTTAATAAGAGAAAATAAAAAGCAAACGGTAAGATCAGAAAAATAAACGCGGCAGGGATGTGAAGAATGCGGGACCAACGAACCGCCAGAAAAAAAAGAATAGAGGTAGTCAATAAGACAATGACCAGTGGGCCGGTTAAAACTGGATCCCCAAAAGATGCCCAATGAAATTTGAATAAAGATTCGGCCAGCTTTCCCGATATCTTTGCTAAAACCAAAAGAAACGCTAAACAATAAAATACACGGCTAATCATCACTTGCCTTTTATCGCCAAAATGCCTGTGGCGACATTCTCCGCTAAAAGCCGGTTGCCTTTGGGCGTGCAATGCCCGAAATCGCCGGCAAAACTGTCAACAAAATAGGCGCCGTAAGACTCATTGACAACCGCGTCTTTAAAACTTCTTTCATTGTCAACAAAGGTCGCAACCTTAAATTCAGCCAGCAGATTTTTGAGCGGTTCCAGGCTGCGCATCGGATACTGGACACTGACTAACCGGATATGCCGCGAAATGACGACGCGGGCAAGGATGATGTAATTGACTTTCGTCGCCGGCAGATAAAAATCGTTGCCTAAACTTTCGGCTTTGCGGAAATATTCCTGGGCGATTTCAGGTTTTCCCCAACGGGCATAAAGCACTCCCAAAGACCTGAAACATTCTGCCGACGGTCCGGATGAATTCTTTTGGTTCAACAAAAGCCTCTCGGCCAACTCAAATTCTTTTTGCTCGATTAACCAATCCACGGCCTCTTGCCCTTTGACCGGATCTGACGTGATTGCCTGCGTGAAATATTTTGCCGCTTCTTCCCTGTTTCCCAACAATAAATAATTTTTTCCCAGCTCTGCATAACTGTCAGCCATTTTAAATTGTTGGGTAATAAATACATTCAATGTGCCGATCGCCTCCTGGGAATGCCCCAGCGCCCTTTGAATCACGGCAACTTCAAACAGCAGTTCGTTGCGGTCGGCAATATGCTGAATTCCATCTTGAAGGATTTTCAAGGCTTCTTCCAATTTGTTTAACTTTTGCAAATATTGGCTGTAAATAACGTAAGGCCAAGTTTTACCGGGATTATGGCTGATGGCGTCGCGAAATACGGCTTGCGCCGAATCATTTTTTCCCGTTGCAGCGTAATGCCCGGCCAGCAACTCGTAACTCCACGCCTTGTGTTCGGCAACTTTAACTGCTTTCTGAAAAAGTTTCTCCTGCTCGGGCAGGCGCCCTTCATTTTCATACGTTTCGCCGAGCAATTTATAAAGTTCTTCATTTCTCGGCTCCAGCCGAAGACGATTAAGCAGCTTGGCCTCATCGTGCGATTGCGGCGATCCATCTGTTGCCGTATCCTTCGCGGTCATTTCTACCCATTTCGCTCGTACGTGCTCGCCGATCAATTTAATTAATTTATAAGTGCGGAAATTTTGAAAGAACCTTTTAACAGTATATTCTCGCGTTGCTTTAAAATACGGCATCGACGCTGTGTCATTAATCCCCATCATAACGACAACAACTTGCGGCTCGTACTTATCCAGGGTTTCTTCCAGATTTTCCAAAATCCCGGTGGTATTAATCCCGGCCACACCTTCGTTAATGACTTTAAATTTTCTGCCTTGATTTTTTTCATTAAGGATTTCTTCCAGTTGCCAGGGGTAAGCATTTTTACCGCCGAGCATGGTGGTTGATTCACCCAAACAAAGGACGCGGATGGCTTGTGCACCTCCTTTGTTACGTGACTCTTGTAGGAACAAAAAGACGGCGCCCGCAACGCGCAAAACCATTTCCAGAATAACGACAGAAAGGACAATACCGTAAAATGCCAAAAGGATTTTCTGCGGCAATGTCGTCGCTTTATGAGAATTATTTTTGGAAGGCATCGGCAAGGTACTCCTTGGCGTAAAAACGCATATAAATTTTTCTTTGCTGTAATCGTTGACGGTCTTCTACGGAATGGCCTTCGTACTGATACGCCGGGAAATGTAACGGATGCAGCGCGGCCTTGACCAGTTTCATCTCCGGCGGTGTATCCAAAGGATACCACTGTTCCCAAATCGGGAAAAAATATTCGGCGTTAACCAGCACGCCTTGCGCGGATTGGATTGCAATCCTGTCTGATGAAGTTTGCTCATTGGTCCTGTACACCGTCCCGGCGGGCAGGCGCGATGAATACCGATGCCCAAAATCAAGCGGATATTCCAACTGAACATATTGTTTAAAGAAAGAAAAAAAAGAAAAAAGTGAAACAGCGGCAATCATAATACTCAATCTGTGCCTCAACCGATGGTTCTTAATTGAATCCACAAAAAGTATGGCGGCCATCACGAGAAACGGCCAATACATGTGCATCATCCGCCCGTAAAAAACCATTTTCTTAAAGACCACGCCCTCTGTCGCATGATAAAAATATCCTGCTAACAGAACAAAATAAATAAGTTTGATTGATGCTGAAGACTTCCTGAAACACACAAGAAGAAAACAGCAGAATAAAACAATAAGGACAACACCCAGCACACCTTCGACGTGAATCAAATACCGTAGAGGGAATATGTACCCTTCTTCAAACGTCCCTTGAATCGCAATCGTAGAAAGCTCCCGCAGGCTGGCGATATAAGAATTTCCCACCCACCGGGAAATTAATTCGATTAACCCCGTCACAGCGGCAAACGAAGTGCTATGCACCAAAAATCCAGCTATCTTTCTTTGTGGGGCCAGCCAAAATAAAACGGCGATGAGCAAAACAAATAAGTAATAACTCGGATAAACACTAAAGGCGAACGCCGAAAGCATCCCCGTCGTAACAGCAGTCATTTTTCTGGATTCTTTCCTTGAGATTTCTTTTAAGACAAAATACAACACGATCAAAAATAACAACAATGCCATATCATACGGAACAAGATGGCGGATATAAAAATTGGTGTTAACCAACGTACTGTAAACAACAACGCCGACATAAAGCAGCCAGTTATTGCGGACGAATAACTGAAGCATCTTAAAAAGTACAAACATAATGGCAACACCGACCACTACATTAAATATACTGGGAATATCAAAAAAATGAGGATTGAAAGCCATTGTCATCTTGTCCTGGCGCAGAAGTTCCATAAACTCGGGATTCCCCAGTGATATAAAATTAAACTTTTGCGCTAATAATTGAATTCCGGCGGGAATGGCGCTTATAAGGACAAACCCGGGGCGGCCGTGGGCGTGAAAAAGATATTCGACGGCCTTTTGAAATTGCCCCTGCCCCAATGCATCATAAAATAAAAAGGCATTGGTGTAACGCAGTTCATCGATCCAGAACAGATGCCCTTTGGTAACAAAACTTAATCTTAATATTCCGAAGGTAAGCAACAAGACGAGGATGAGCGGATCCCGGCGGGTTATGGGCATATGCCAAGCTTTTCGATTCCGGATTTAACCTGCTCAAACGTCGCATGGCGTGCTTCAATGACCTTAATCATATCGCCTGGGAAATACGGCAGAACTTTTGTTAAATCCATATCGCCGTCGAACGGCGCTAAATGATCTCGTAACAGCCGCATCCCGTGTAAATGGACGCCGATCATTTTATCTTTATAGGTTTTAAGGAAATCTAAATGCTCTTTAATTTTTAACCGTTCATTGACTTCGGCATGCCCGACATCGTGCCAATAATACATCCCTTTTTTGCCGAACAGATCCAAAAAATAACCAACCTCTTCAAAATTCGGGATCTCGATGGGATAATAACGTGTCTCCAAACCGATTTTGATGCCATTATCTTGCGCGTAATCCATTACGTCGGCTAAACTTTTCTTTAACGCTTCTAAATAAGGTGCTTTTTTCTCTTTGCGTATCTTTAAAAGTTCGTCGCGAGCTTTGGTAAATTCGGCGGTATCGTTTTTCCCGGCACTGTAAAGCCCAAACATTTTCTTGGCCATTTCTTCATCCATTTCAACAGTCCCGGCATGAATGACAACCACTCCGGCGCCGACACGTTTGGCCGTATCAATTGTTACTTGTGTCCAATCAACCGCTTTGGCACGTTCATAGTCTTCTAACGACGACAAACGGTAATGATTCGACGGATGCCGCGGCGAAGGCTCGTCAAACGGAAGCGGACAAAAATTGTGAATGCTGGTAACGCGCACGGAAAATTCTTTTAAAAGCGATTCAATTTCTGTAAGCTGCGCGTTTGTTAGGGTATAACTAAGCTCTATCGCTTTAAACCCCAAGCTTGTTATTGTCTTCATCCACTCCCTAAGGTCAGTGTCGAGTTTTACATTCCATGATGTCGAAATCGCAAACATTGCTTTTACCGGTTTTCTTCGTTAACGTCAAAATCATCAACCACTTTCTTGACGTCCATTTCCGCTTTTTCGATCTTACTTTTGCAAGTTTTGATTAAACTTATCGCCTCTTTCACCTTTTCGGATAATTCATCGACGTCGATAGACTCATCTTCGATCTGGCGGACGATCTCCTCAAGTTTTTCCAAGGCCTTAGTGTATGATGGTTGTTGCGCCATATTATCCCCTTTGCTTAATTATTTGTTGGACTTGTGACTCAATTGTTCCGTCCGCAACTTCCGTTAACAACTGCTCATTCTCTTTTAAATCCGAAGTGCGCCTGACAACTTTACCCGACTTCGTTCGGGTAATGCTAAAACCCCGCTTGATTGTAGTAATCGGATTGACGGCATCAATATATTTCTGGCGGTGCAGCAAATTGTTTTTCTGTTTCTCAAAACGCGTTTTAATAACCTTGAGCAGCAGTTCCTTTTCTTCCCGCAAAGACTGCTTTTTATTTTTCAACAAAGATTGGGGAGTTTTAGTTACTGCCTGGGCCAGCAAAAATATTTTCTCCTGATGGTCCTTTAAATAAGCCCTTGTCCCTTCCTGCAAATTTAAAACAATGCCTTTTAAATCTTCCTTCTCTCGCTTAAGCAAATCTTCGGCCAATTCACATAAGGCAGCAAATTGTGTGTCTAAATTTTCCAGGAAGTTTCCAACCAAAGACACAATGAGTTGGGCCGTTGCCGTCGGTGTCTTCTGGAATGTGTGCGCGGCTAAATCCGTTATCGTGACATTGATCTCGTGGCCAATACCGGTTACAAAAGGCAAGCGGCACGCGGCAATCTTCTTGGCAATGAGTTCACTGTCGAAACAGCTTAATTCGGCAATGGAGCCGCCACCGCGGGTAATGACAATCACATCTAAAGCGCTAATTTTCTCTAATTCCTCAATCGCCTGGCAGACATCTTTTTCGGTTTTCTTTCCCTGCATCAAGGTATTCCTTAAATAAACCTGAAAAGCATAGCCGCTTTTTCTTAACTCTTCGACAAAATCATTGTACGCCGCCGAGTCATGCGAGGTAATAAGACCAATATTAAGCGGAACCAGCGGCAGGGCCAGCTGTTTATTTTTATCCAGAATTCCTTTTTCTTTGAGCAAGGCAATTAACCGCTGCCGCTCCTGGGCAAGTTTCCCCAATGTATACGTTGGATCAATATTCTCGACAATCAAACGCACTGCCCCGTGCGGCGGGTAAAAATCAACCGAACATAAAAATTTTACCTCGATGTCATCTTTAAGCGAAAAGGAGTTCTCGCTGCGTTGTAAAATTTGCTGTATTTGTATTTTACGGTTGGAGAATATGACTAAACCTATACGGGCCAAAACCTCTTTAGACTTTGGATCTTTCTCAACCAATTCAAAAAAAACATGGTTCTTGTCCCTATTGCGGTCATAGCCCTGTATTTCCCCGCAAACCCATAATGGTTGAGGGAATCCAGATTGAATGACATCTTTGATATATTGATTAAGTTGCGAAACGCTTAAAAAGTCTTCTTTCATTGAATTTCCTGAACCCCAACTACTGTCTTGAAGTGCCTAAGGCGCGTAAAAATGCTGAATTTAAAAATAATATAATAAGGCATCACAATAACGGCGGTAATGGTGCCGATGGTTTTGGCCAATGCAACAGATTTCAAACTGATAATACTGTTTACCCCTAAAGGAATAACCGAAATAAAAATACTGACCGCGAAGAATTGGAACGATTTCCAGAACAGCCCCTTTACAAGATAAAAACTTTTCTCGAATGATTCAATCAGCTTCTTTCTTTCCGCAACAACAATAATATCGGCAAACATAAAGACGGTGGCGAAATAAAATCCCGGGATAATGACCGCCAATATTCCCAGCCCCATGACAATAAATAACGCCGCGGTTACGGCAATAAAAGGCAAATAGACTCTGCCGGCGGCAGCCAGGTTGGAGGAGAAAGCAACTTGCCTGCCCTGATAAACTTTATTACACGTTTCAATCATAACAACAGCTGCCCAACTAGAAAGGAATAAATTAATAATAAGAAGGCTCTCTAGGGAATAAACTTTAAGGATATTTAACACATGCACCGTACCCGTCTGGAAAAGGGCATAAAGCAAACTGATAGAAATAAAGTTGGGGAAATACACTTTATACAATTCCCAAGCCTGCCGCAGAACATCATTGATGCTCAAAAAATCAGGGTCAGTCACATCTCGATACATGTTACTCACTTTTGCTTAAGCAGCACTTCATAAGTTTGGTAATCTTCGTCCGAATAACAGATAAAAAGAACTTCGGTCATGCCAGTACGGATATTAACAAATTCCTTTACTGTTTTCACGGCGATCTCAGCAGCCTTCTGCCGAGGGAAACGGTACGCGCCAGTACTTATACAGGGAAAGGCAATGGACTTTAAATTCTTTTCAGAAGCCAACTCCAACGACCGCTTATAACAACCCGCCAAAAGAGCTTCTTCGTTACGCCCTCCCCCGCTCCACACCGGCCCAACCGTATGGATAACATACTTAGACGGTAAATTATACCCTTGGGTAATTTTAGCATCTCCCGTTGGACATCCGCCGAGGGCAAGGCATTCTTCGAAAAGTTTCGGCCCTGCCGCCCGGTGTATCGCGCCGTCAACCCCGCCACCGCCCAATAAAGACGTGTTGGCGGCATTGACAATCGCGTCAACTTTCAATTTCGTAATATCGCCCTTTTCTACTTTTAATTGTGCCATAACAGTTTCCTATGATGCTTGGCTAAAATCGTATAAATAAACTGAAGCGCTTAAGTCATCTTCCAGGTCCGCCGGTGTAGAAAAAGGTGCCACTTTAACAAGAAAAAAATATTTTTGACGGCCATACCGGTTCAAAATTCCCAGAATTGAATTGCGTTCACTTTTATCCTTATAAAAAGGCACGTGAGTAAAAATAATCCACACACGTTTCTTCCCCAACACAGATTTAAAATTATCTTTTAAAACATAACCGTCCTGCGTCCATTTTCCGCCTAAAACAGAAAAAGCCTCTCCTGGCAACCCATACCTGGAGGCATAATATTGGTAGGCAAATCTTGACCCGTGATGAATAACAATCACGTCGTTGGGCTCTTTATGTTTTTGAATATAACTTAGTACAGGTTTTATTTCCTCCGTACCTAAAGGCTCCAAAAACTGCCGGGCCGAAAATAAGACAGGATAAAAGAACAAACAAATTACTAAGATTGAACACAATAAATTTTTGTAACCGCCGACTTTATTTTGCGCTATCACTTGGAGCCCATAAACGACAATCCATATCACTGCCGGCAATAAGAAAGCAATTACCCGGCCGTCAAAAGGATAAATTTCCAAAGCCGATGACAAAAGCACGGCAACAAAAGGCCCAAACAAAAGTAAAGCCTTGCGTCTCTCTTGCAAAAACAGGACGCTCCCGCCGATCAAGAAACCGACAGCTGCAAAGCTACTCGGCAGCTGGAGGCTTCTATAAAACATCCTCTTAAAACTAGCTATGAGCCATTGAAAAACAGCCACTGGGCCGTTCTTAAGCGGCATAAAATTCGGCGCCCAAAAACCGACGAGATCCTTGTTTTGTAAGAAATACTGCAATGAAAAATAATAATAAAAGATAAGACTGCCCAACCAGAACACAAGCAACAACGTCAAAATCTTTGCTTGTTGATAGTCACGCTCATAAAGACAATTGAAAAAAAGACAACCTCCTGCCCCCATTAAAATAAACACACTAGGGAAAGAAAAATAAATGCTTGCCGCCCCGAGCAACCCATAGCTGGCAACCATAAATAACGAAAGCGGCTGGGATATAACCCTAAAAAACATTAAGTACAATAACAATACCATCATAATATCGCTAGCATAAGGCTTAAGCTCAGATGCATAATAAACTAAATCCCTAGAAATCGCGAATAATCCAAACGCAACAAGACTCCAGAAAGGAGGCAGCAGTTTCTGCGCAATCGGCATAAATAAAAACAACGAAATAATCCCACAAACAAAAGGATAAAGGCGCAAGCTCATCTCTGATGGACCAAAAAACCTTGTTGAAATTTTCTCAATTAATAAAAACATAATCGGGTAACTTTGCATTTTTTCCAGATTAGACCCTTTTAACTGGGTGGTTTCTGCTATCGACTGCGACAATACACAATTAGCCGTAAAGGATTCATCGACGTTTAAAGATCGATTCGCCATATACTCTGTCAGGCGTAAAAATATCCCGATGGCCAAAATAATACCCATCCATTGTTTTTGCGATAATGAAAATATCATGGCAAGATATAAAAATCCCTTAAAATATTTTTAGAAAATTAAGAAGCGTTATTTTTGCAGGAGCTCATTGAAAGTAGATTCCAAGTCCGATAATTTCTTAAGCATAAAATTGATGTCTCGTTTACTGGGGTTTTGCCCCTCCAGCATCCCTTGCAACATCGCATTTAATGAGTCCAATGTTTCTTTCGTATCCGACAACAACCGAGGATCATTAAATGACTTCGGTGCTGTCGGCAGTGACCCCCCGGCACCTTGAAGATCTTCTTGGCCAACAAGCGAATGTCCCTTAACATCTTCATCTGCACCTTCGCCTTTATCTACCTTCGCAATCTCATCTTTCCAATAAGTCATTTCAACACCAAGGTTAGAAACCTTGATATAATCATCTTTTTCTTCCAGCAAAGTACCTTCGACGACTTTTCCCGATTTTAACTCGATTTTTACCGTTGACTGGGCATAAAGGGCAGGAGTTGAAAATATAAAAAAAGAAAAAAATAAGATTAATTCCCTCAATATCATTCTTTGCATTCGGTCCATTCTTCCATCATAGACAGAAACTAAAGTACCGTTTTTGCCAAATACTTAATAACATCCTGGTTGGTAACAATACCGAGAACTTCTTTCTTATTATTAACAATCACAATGCAACCGACTTTTTTCTGGGCCATATTCTTTATGACATCGGCCAGTGATTTCTCCGGAGTTAAAATCAAAGGATCACTTTGCATCATGCCGCGCAAAATATATCCATCGAGAGCACCTTGATCGTAGAAACTATCGCCGTCAATAATAACCCCGGGAGTGTATTTCATTTCATCGCTGAGGATTCTCCTCGGGGAATGTGTTTTGTAAAGGTACTTTCGGCTGACCAAGCCGACAAGCTGATTGCTTCTGTTGATAACCGGCAAATAAAATAACCCGCCTTCGATAAATTTCTTTTCCACCGTGCTTAACTCTTCATCTTCATAAACGGGGATAATTTTAGAAGTCATCACATCTTTTAAAGGAATACTCTCAAGGAAAGATTGGAAAGTATTCGTTGCGTGTTTTACCATTTTTTCATCCCTGCTTTAGCGTACTCTTTCTAAATTAAATTACCCGCTCATTACCGCCGTCAATCGGAATCTGTGCTCCGGTTGTTTTTGAAAAAGCCGCGCCTACCATCGTACAAACTAAATTGGCAACATCTTGGGAAGTTATACTCACCTTTAAAAGATTAGTCCGTTTATATTCGTCAACGCTCATCCGATAATGTTTCGCCCGTTTTTCCAAAATATCTTTTGTCCATAATGCCGTATCAAAAACCTGGTTGGGGTGAATCACGTTAACCCGGATGCCTTTGGCCGCCAGCTCCAGCGCCGCCACGCGCGCAAATTGGGTTAATCCCGCCTTCGCCACCGAATACGCCGAAACACCCGGCCCCGGCGCCGGAACATTCTTGGAAGCAATAATAATAACGGTTGGATCAATACCTAAAGACAAGTATGGGATGCAGGCTTTTAATAAAAGTTGATGGCTGGTTAAATTTACCGACAAGCTATCATTCCATGTTTTCGACTGCAGGTTGGCAATATCTTCGCTCGCCGGAAAAATGCCGGCATTACTCACTAAAATATCCAAACCGCCAAAATGGCGAATCGTCTCATCAACCGCCTGGCGGATTTCTTCGGCATCCGCCACATTGCATTGAATTCCCAATACCTCTTTACTCTTAAAAATTTTCGTGACGCCTGGATTTATATCCAATGCTACCACGCAAACACCTTTGGCATTTAATTCTTCAACGCAGGCACGGCCAATGCCGCTGGCGGCACCGGTGACGATGGCGACTTTTCCTTGCAAAGATAACGGCGCCGACGATTTCTTTAATTTTGCCTGTTCTAAATCCCAATATTCAACATCAAAAATATTTTGCGCCGATAAAGCCTTCCACCCGCCTAATTTCTCCGCCCATAAGATTGCCCGCATCGTATGGCGGACAATATCCGACGCAATAGTATTTTCCTTTACACTACGGCCGAAAACGACAACTCCCTGCTTGGGCCAAACCGCCCAGCGCGGGGCCGGATCAAGCGGAATCATTCCATTAGTCTTATGATCCTGAAAATACCTTTGATAGGCATGCACATATTGGGCAATATCATCCTTAAAATTACGCCGAATAACCACGGGAATCCTTTTCGTTCGAATAACATGATCCGGAGTCAGTGGGCCGCGCGTTGCAATGAATGCGGCCTTGGGATGATTAGAAAAAGATACTGCTTCCGCATCATAATGCCACTGAGTAACAACAGCGCCTCCGCGATG
>CAZVZR010000033.1:0-11706 GCA_964630825.1 uncultured Planctomycetales bacterium
GTATCGCTGAAGACGAAGATATCATTCAGGAGGCGGCAACGGTTCTCAACGTTTCCCAGGGTGGTTTTTGTATTTCATCAGCGAAGATGCTGAAACTAGGTACAGGTATGAAATTGGCCGTAAATTTAAGTAAACGTGAACGGGTGACGATTGATGTGCGTGTCGTCTGGAATAAGAAAGTTGGCGATACGGGCGAGTACATGGTGGGTTTACAGATTACAAGCGCGCATGGCCCAGATTTTGAGAAGTTTCTTAATTTTTATTGCCAAGAGTTAAAGAAGGTGCATGAGGAGCTTGTCTAATATGGACCTTCCTAAAACAGTTTCTAGCGAGCGCCGAGCACATCCGCGTATTGAAGTTGAACTTTTTGGGTGGTATCAGTTTGCCGACAGCCCGGAAGCGGAACAAAAAGCAACTGTGCTTAATGTTTCCGGGGCAGGTATTTGTTTGTACAGTAATGAATTAATCCAGGAAGGCCAAAAGTTAAAATTAACGGTCCAGCTGGATCCGCAAGAGAAAGTTGTTTTGTCAGCGGCCATTGTTTGGCTAAAACCAATTGCCGACACGAAGCGTTATCGCGCCGGTGTGCGGATAACGAAATTAGACGGCGAAGATTTTGAGGATTTCCTTGTCTTTTATTATGAAAGAATGGCAGAACATTCCGGCCAATTTGACATGTAGAAGAGGTTTGGTTAATGGCGAATAAACGCCGCTCCAGCCGTGTCGTAGTTGATATCGACGCGTCCTTTATCATCCCTTCCGACCCGCAGTCCTATCACAAATCAACGTTAGTCAATATCAGTAAAAGCGGTTTAGGCATGACCTGCAGTGATGATATTCCTGTCGGCTCACAACTGCAAATCCTTATGTTTCCTGATCTGCACAATAAAATACTCTTAAATGTACGTGCGGTCTGGAGCAAAAAAAACGGGAAGAAAAAGTCCTATCAGATCGGTTTAGAAATTTTTAGGGCCGACAGCCCTAATGTTGACCGCTTCCTGGATTTTTATTCAAAAGAGTTGTCTAAACAGGAAGCAGTAAAGAAATAAATTTTTTGCCAAGACGCATCGAGTGTTTTATCCCTTGAGTATTTTTCTCCTCTCGGTTAGAATACCCAACACATTTAATAATACTATTATCATTAATTATATAAATGAAGCCTCTTCTATTACAAGCTTTTCAGGGGACGAATGAGCAGGTGCCGGTTTGGTTTATGCGCCAGGCAGGGAGGTATCTGCCGGAATACCGGGCCCTGAAAGAAAAGCACACCCTCGATGAAATGTTTACCACGCCGGAATTGGCGGCCACGATCACCTCAATGCCCATCGCCAGCCTGGGCGTGGATGCCGCGATTTTATTTGCCGATATTCTTACTTTACCATCGGCGATGGGTTTTAAAATCCGTTTTGACACCCACCATGGCCCGGTCATTGAGAACCCGATCAGCAAAAACTTTACTGAAAAAGATGTCTACGATTTTGATAACCTTTCATTTTTAGAGGCCGCGATACGTTTAAGCAAACAGAAACTGCCTCGGGACATTCCACTGCTGGGGTTTGCCGGAGGCCCGTTTACGGTGCTCACTTATTTGCTGGAAGGAAAAATATCGCTTCAGTTTCCGCAAATTATCAAATTTATTATCGAGCACAACGAAGAATACCATGCGTTAATGGCCAAGATAACAAAAAATACAATCCGTTATTTGCAGTTGCAAAAAAAAGCGGGAATTGATGCCTTTCAACTCTTTGATACTTGGGCCGGTGTTTTGCGCCCCAGCGATTACGCCCAATGGGTCTTGCCGTATGTGCAGGAAATATTTGCCGTAGTGGATTTGCCCTCGATTTATTATGTGAAGAATTGTGCACATCTTTTGGCACTCATGAACAAATCCAAAGCGGAATTTTTGTCGGTGGATCACACTGTTATTTTGGGGCATAACAATGTTATTGCGGTAACAAAGAAAGGAATACAGGGAAATCTTTTTAACGGCCTTTTGTATGCGGATAAGAAAGTTTTGCGGGAAGAAGTTAATGATACCCTTGTTGGTGCTAAGAAACATAAACGGTTTATTTTTAATCTAAGCCACGGCGTTTTGCCGGATACAGATGTGGAAAAATTAAAATACGTGGTGGAGTTGGTTCACAAGTTCCCATGGAAAAAACAATAAAACATATTGTGATTGTCGGCGGCGGGATAAGCGGCTTGTCTTTGCTGCATTATCTTTCGATTAAATATTATTACCGCAAAGATGTGGTTATTCGTCTTTTGGAAAAGAAAGATGAATTAGGCGGCTGCATCCATACCGTGCATCAAAACGGATTTCAGTTTGAGGTTGGACCAAATGGATTTTTAAATAGCAAACCCCAAACATTACGCCTCGTTGCTGAATTGGGGCTGATGGATTCACTTTTGGCAGCAAAGGAGGAGTCAAATAACCGTTATGTAAGTTTGCAGCATAAACTTTGCCCTGTCCCCATGGGATACGGGCAGTATTTCTCCAGTGGGCTTTTGAGTTTAAGAGAAAAGATCCGCGCCTTTGGAGAAGTTTTTATCCTCAAAGGAAAAGATGCTGCTGAGAGTGTTTATGAATTTGCCAAGCGGCGTTTTGGCCAGCGTTTTGCTGATATTTTCTTTGATGTAATGGTCACGGGGATTTACGCAGGCGATTCGCACACTACGAGCATTAAAGAAGCTTTCCCGAAGGTTTATGAAGCCGAGCAGGAATATGGTTCGGTTTTGCGGGGACTGACACAAGTGCTCAAAAAGTACCAGCAGTTCCATCCACATGCCAAAACCAAAAGTTTTCGTAAATTATTTTCTTTTAAGAACGGCATGGCGGAGATTATCCACGCTTTGCAAAGCCGGTACAATGATTCTATTCTCGAAAAATCTCCGGTTGTAAAAGTTATTTACCGCGAAAAACAGTTTGCGATTGATACTGACAACCTAGAATTTTTAGCCGATGAATTATATGTTTGTGCTCCGGCCTACGAAGCTGCCGCTTTGCTTAAGAATCTCGATGAAAATTTGGCGGCATCTTTAACTAAAATAAAATATGCTCCGGTTACGGTTGTTGGGCTTGTTTATTCTCAGAGGGCGGCAAAAAATATTCCCAAAGGTTTTGGGTATCTTGTTCCTCATACGGAAAAGTCACCGATTTTGGGTGTTTTATTTGAAAATAATATTTTTGAACAACGCTGCCCACCTGATAATGTTTTTTTGCGGGTGCTCATTGGGGGGATTCGCCATCCGCACATTACCGAGATGACCAAGTCAGATATAGTTGCCCGGGCCCGGCAGGAAGTCTCTAAAACATTGGGGATTAATGAAGAGCCGGCAGAAGTATTTTATTTCCCGTGGGAGAAGGCAATCCCGCAATACGATAATGAATATAGTCTTGCGAAAAAAAATATTGCTGATATATTAACCAAACATCCACAGCTGCATCTTGTGGCCAATTATTACAAAGGTGTTTCGGTCGGTGATTGTATTGAAAATGCGTATGAAACTGCACAAAAGTCCAACCTTTAGGTTGTTTGCTCTAATCATTCTCGTGACCCTTTCGTCTTGTGAGAAAAAAGCGGCGGTGCGCGAGTATGATGAAACTTTCCTTGATTCTACGGTTGTTAATAAAGAGGAGTTTCAGCGAATCCATGCGCCGTTTTTAAATGGCAGTGCCGGTGGGAGCATGGATATGTCCGCTCAATCCGGCGATATGAAGGATATGTTGCAAAAATCCGTCAGCTCAGTTCCACTTGCGTGGGATGTGCCCGAAGGATGGGGGGAGCAAAAAGGAAGCGGTATGCGGCTGGTGACTTTTACGTCGGAAAATGGAATGGAGTGCAGCATCACTTCATTGGCCGGGACATCGGGTGGATTAAAGGCTAACGCGATGCGTTGGATTGGGCAATTGCAAATTACGACCGGATCGGATGCGGCGATCGATGACTTCTTGGCAAAGTCAGAGCAACGCACTTCGAAGGGTAACTTACCGTACACGATTTTGGATTTTACAAAATTACAAGGATCGGCCGACGCACAAACATCATCAATGATATCGGCGGTAATGGAGCTTCCGCAGAGCACGGTTTTTATTAAAATGACCGGGACCAAAACGGCGGTCTCGGCTAATTTCACAAAATTTGAATCGTTGTGCCAATCACTTCGACTTAAGAATGAATAAGCTACGCAAACAACTCAATCAAATCCATCTTTTTAAACTTATGTCCTCCGTTAAGATTGCGGTTGTCTGCCTGGTGTTGCTTTTGATCTTAACTTTCTGGGGGACGATTGCCCAGGTTCAAAACGGGTTGTATTATTCGCAGCAACGTTTCTTTTTCTCTCTTTATTTTCTCGTCTTTGGTTTCTTCCCTTTTCCCGGCGCACGGCTGGTGCTTTGGGTTTTATTTATAAACCTCGTGTGTGGGGCCATCCGGCATTTTGTTTTTCTTTTGCAAAACATCGGGATATTGATTATCCATTTTGGGCTTTTGACTTATTTCGTCGGGGCGTTTTTAGTTTTTAATCTGGCCCAGGAATCCCACTTAACTTTAAGGGAAGGGCAAGGGGCCAATGTCACAACTTCCTACCATGATTGGGAATTGTCAGTTTGGCAGGATAGCGCAACGAACAAGCACCACGTTTATGCAGTTGATCTGAATAATCCTGCGTCAGGCGCAAGTTTTCCTTTTACCTCATTAGGCTTCACTGTTACAACGGAAACGTATTATCCCAATGCGCAGGCGTACGTTGAGGCGGAGGAATCTAAGAAGCAGGACTTCCAGAATGCCTCCGGAATTAAAGAAATTACTTTGGTAGCATCAAATAAAGAGCCGGAGAAAAATATTCCGGCCGGAATTTTTAAAATAAATTTTGGCAATACAGATGCCGCGCGAATCCTTTTGTACGGGGGAGAAGTAAAACCGACCAAGGTGGCGGTGGGAGGCAAGGCCTACAATTTTGAACTTAGGCGGAAGCATTTTCAGCTGCCGTTTACGTTGACACTTAAAGATGTGGAGATGCAAGTTCATCCCGGAACCACGACGGCGCGCAGTTATCAGAGTAAAGTGGTGGTTGATTACGCGGGTGTTTCCCGCGAGACTTTAATTTACATGAACAATCCTTTGCGTTATCGGAACTTTACGCTTTACCAAGCAACGTACGCTGTGGATGCGATGGGGCGGGAGATTTCAACGCTGGCGGTGGTCCGAAATTCAGCCAAATGGATGCCGTACATTTCCTGTTTCATTACATTCTTTGGATTGGCCACACACTTTTTATTAAGGGCATTTAAATCACGGCATGGCTAGAAATAAACAAAAAAGTATTATTCTGTTTTTCTCCTTAGCATTCCTGACTTTTTGTGTGACGGGATTTTCAAAAGAGAATCCTGATAAGGAAACGGCACAACCGCGCCGGATGCTTTCAGCGGAAAAATTCAGATGTATTCCAATTCTAGACGGCGGGCGCATTAAACCGCTTGAGACCTTT
Organism: uncultured Planctomycetales bacterium; assembly: GCA_964630825.1. Classification (GTDB taxonomy): domain Bacteria; phylum Omnitrophota; class Gorgyraeia; order Zapsychrales; family Zapsychraceae; genus CAZVZR01. Next base: position 5,491 of record CAZVZR010000033.1, read on the forward strand.
GCGCAGAATGTTTTGTTGCAATTTTCCGGAAGAACAAAATATCAGAAAGAGAGTGCCGCAGCGTGGTTGGCTAAATTGCTTTTTACGCCGGAAGCGACACTCGAAGACAAAGTTTTTCTCATCAATAATCCGGCGATTGCCGAAGCGTTGGGGATTACCGCTCAACCCAAGCGGCGTTACAGTTTTAAGGAGCTTGAGCCGGCGCTTGATAAATTGCGCGAATTGGCAACCGCGGCCGAAGCTATCGAACCTAAAAACCGTGACGTAATTGAACAGGAGCTGGTTCGTTTGTACGCCAATGTCCAGGCCTACACGCAATTATCTTTGGTCTTTGCTTTTACCCGGCCGCACGACGATTTTTCCATTACCCAAAACGATTTAAAGGAGTCGTTGCAATTAAATTTAAACCAGGAACGTTTCAGCTTTTGGGATATTGCCCAGCACGCCGACGAGTTACGCGGACTCATCGAGCCTTTAGGCAATGCGGCCGCGAATGGCTGGACAGACAAGCAGCGGGAAATTTTGCAGCTGGTTAATAATCTTTATCATTGGTCAACGGCTTACCACGATTTGCCGCTTAAAATAATTCCGTCATTTATTCCGGCCGATGAAGTCTGGTCTAGCCCGTGGGATGTGATGCCGATGGCGCTGTCGGTAGCGGAGGGCAGGCAGGAAATGTCAGCCCTTTCGCAAATGGCGCAGGCGTACGCTAACGGCGAGCAATTGAAATTTGATTTGGCGGCCAAGCAGTTCATTGATTCCGTTGAAACGCGGATGGCTTCGCACCCGACGCAAAATTTGCACAGCATCCCGTTAGAACTTTTGTACAACCACTTGAAATTGTTTTTCTGGGCCAAAACGATTTACTTTCTCGTCTTTCTATTATTTGTGTGTTCCTTCCTCGTACCATCCGTGTCGCTGCGCAAGACGGCAATGGCGCTGTTGGTTGCCGGCGCTGTGATGCACGGGTTTTCATTGGCACTGCGGATTATGATTCTTCACCGGCCGCCGGTGTCCAGCTTGTACGAAACATTTATCTTTGTCAGTTTTGTTTGCATCCTTTGTGGTTGTTTGATTGAATTTAGGCAGAAAAATTGGCTGGGGATTATCATTGCCAGCATCGCGGGTTTTTCCTTTTTGACAATCGCCGGAAAGTTTGCTGCCGAAGGAGACACGTTACAAATGCTCGTCGCCGTCCTTAATTCCAATTTTTGGCTGAGCACGCACGTCTTGAGCATTACCACCGGTTACGGCGGGACCTGCGTCGCAGCGATCATCGGCCACGTGTACCTTTTGCAGGCGGCGTTTCAACCGCAGAAGCGCGAGCAATTGAATTCAACGTACTTGATTTTAGTCGGTGCATTGGGCTTTGCGCTCACGATGACTTTTCTGGGGACAAACTTAGGCGGCATTTGGGCGGACCAATCGTGGGGAAGATTTTGGGGCTGGGACCCGAAAGAAAACGGTGCGTTAATGATTATTCTGTGGCTGGCGATTCTTTTTCACGCGCGCATTTCCAAATTGATCGGGCCGCTGGGGCTCGCCGTCGGCAGCGCCGCCGGTTTAATGGTTGTAATGTGGGCGTGGTTTGGCGTCAATCTTCTCAACACGGGGCTGCATTCGTACGGGTTTACCTCGGGACTGGCGCGCAACTTGATTATTTATTACTGTTGCCAGGTGCTGTTACTTTTGTTTTTAGGATTAACAGCTCGACAAAAGTTGAGATTAAAATGATTACTCCGCAGCAAGCTGACCGGATCATTCGCCGGCATTTACCAAAGTTTCCCACAGCCTTTGTGGATTTGGCAAAAGCGTACGGAATGGTTCTGCGCGAAGATATTTTCTCCGACCGTGACCAGCCGCCGTTTAACAAATCGTTAATGGATGGGATCGCGATTCGTTTTGCCGATTGGCAAAAAGGCTGCCGCTACTTTAAAATTGCCGGCGTTCAGGCGGCCGGTGACCCGCCGCGTCAAATTCACGGGCGAAACAACTGCGTGGAAATAATGACCGGCGCGGTGGTGCCGGCGGGTTACGACTGCGTGATTCCGATTGAAAACGTTGCGCTGCGCCAGGGTTGGGCCGAGCCCCGGCTGGTAGCTCGTCAGGCTCACAAATCGAACATTCGCCGACGAGGATTGGACAAGAAAAAGGGGCAGAAGGTCCTCGAAAAGGGCACGGTACTTTTGGCGCCGCAGATTGCAATTGCTGCGTCGGTGGGAAAAGTTAAAATTAAAGTAACGGCCAAGCCGAAGGTGGCGATCATTTCCACGGGTGACGAACTCGTTGACATTCACCGAACGCCCAAACCTTTTCAAACCCGCACGTCCAACGCCTTTGCCCTGAAAACAGCCTTTGACAATTCGCATTTGTTTGAGACAAAACTTTTTCACCTCAAAGACAACAAGGCTGCAATGAGTAAATCTTTGGAAAATATTCTAAAGCGTTTTGATGTCCTGGTTTTAAGTGGCGGAGTGTCGATGGGCAAATTTGATTTTGTCCCGCAGGTAATGCGTGAACTTGACGTTAAAGTTTTATTTCACAAAGTCGCGCAAAAGCCGGGGAAACCTTTCTGGTTTGGCCAGTCGCAGGAAAATAAATTAGTCTTTGCGCTGCCGGGAAATCCTGTCTCAACGCTCGTTTGCGCGTTCCGTTACGTTTTCCCACAACTCAAAAAAGCGTTGGGCGTAAACAATGTTCAGGAATGCGCCACGTTAACAAAGAAAGTTTCCGGGTTGGCGAAGTTGGCGTATTTTTGTCCGGTGAAAATCACTTCTGAAGCGCAGGGCAAGCTTACCGCGATGCCGCTAGTAACCGGCGGCTCGGGAGACTTTGCCGGACTGGCGGACTCGGACGGGTTTGTTGAATTACCTGCTGGAAGCAAAGAGTTTTCGCGCGGCCATTGCGCGCCCATTTACCGGTGGAAAACATGAATCCAATTAAATCTAATAATAGAGAAGAGACCTTGTACGGCCTAGTCTTAGCTGGCGGGAAAAGTACCCGGATGAAAACAGATAAGGCATTGCTTGAAATCCACGGTAAAAAGCAATGGCTTTATTGCTACGAACTTTTGGAAAAATTTTGCGCGAAAGTTTTTATTTCTAATCGCGCGGATCAATCTGAACGTGACGGCAAAAGCGGTTACCCGCAGATTCACGACACCGCGCCGTTTGTCGAAATTGGGCCAATCGGAGGAATCCTGTCGGCGATGAATGCTCATCCCGAAGCGAACTGGCTAGTCTTGGCTGTAGATTTGCCGTTTGTAAATGAAGAAACGTTACAGCATTTGTTGGCTAACCGTGATTCAACCAAGTTAGCAACGGCGTACGTTAGTACCAGTGACAACCTTCCCGAACCGTTGTGCGCTGTTTACGAGAAATCAAGTTTTGCCGCGATGAAGGATTTCCTTAAAACAGAGAAGACCTGCCCGCGCAAATTTTTGCTCACGATGGAAAAGAATGTTAAACTTTTAAAACAGCCGCATCCGGATGCGTTGTACAACGTAAACACTCCAGAAGAACTAAAACATGTCCAGGCCAAAAACAATTAAGATTCAGTATCATGCTCTGATGCGGGAGCAGAGGGGCGCTTCAACGGAACAGGTGGAAACAACCGCCAAGAACGCCCTGGAACTTTACCGCGAACTGCAGCAAAAATATAAATTTAACCTCGAACCCCCGACGCTTAAAGTCGCGGTCAACAATGCCTTCAGCACCTGGCAAACCCCGCTTAAATCCGGCGATAGTGTTATGTTTATCCCACCTGTTGCCGGGGGCTAGTTGTAAAATTGGCAGCGCTTTCATAAAAAGTATCCTGGGCTATTGATTTCCTAATAAAGTGTGGCATACTTTGGGTGTTGTTTAAAGCTGACGAAAAGGTTGGCCTTAACTAAAGGCCAGCAAAGCCCGTAACCAGCCGGGTTGCCGAATCAGATGAAAAGACTTGTATTCAACAATTTATTTGACCCATTCCTCAATATTATAATAGGGATGGGTTTTTTATTTGGCACATTTTCTTTAATACCAGCAACGATTAACCGGAGGAAAAGATGAAAAATTTTAAAGAGGAATTAAATTATTTAGTGTTCCTGGCAACATTCATTTTAGGGTTTATCGTGATGGGGCCGCTGCCGCAGTTAAGGGCGGCATTTACTAATGGAACCAATTCAACCGGGAACGGGACATTTTACGTTTCAGGTCTTGTGGGCATCGGGGTTTCTGCAGGGCCCAGTTATATGACGCCAGTCCAGAATGCAATGATCACTTTTAACGGACTTGACGGATCGGGAACAACGACCTTTGTTAGCAATCACGGAACAGTCGTCACTGCTTACTCTGATAGTCAGGGAAGATTTCAGGCTAATTTACCGATTGCCGGTCATTACTCAGCAATGCCAAGCAAGGCTAATTACACCTTCAAATATTTTACTGGGCAGACTTTTAGTACTCCTCCGGCTGCTTTCCAGGTGGGAATCGGGATGACAACTCCGTATCTGCGATTTGAAGCGCAACTTATAGCCCCACCAGCCCAACAACCACCGGATTTGTCGTTATCGGATGCGGATAATGATGGTGTGAAAGATAATGTTGATAATTGCCCCTTAGTCTGGAATGCCGACCAGGCAAATAGTAACAACACGCCCTGGGGCGATGCTTGCGAGCCGGTTCAAGTTGCTAATTTGTTTAACAATTCACAAACTTCAACTGCATCGGCTGCGTCTTTTAAGATTTCCCCCGACTCAAAGCATATTGTCTTTTTATCAGATGAGGAACATCGTTTTGTAAAATCCGATCTATTTAGTACAAATATTAGCGCTAACAACAAAATAAAATTGAATCTTCCCTTGGGATCGGATTACATACAATCATACCAGATTGCGCCTGATTCCCAAAAAGTTGTTTACCTTCAGGGGCAGGGGAGTAGCCAATATAAATTAAGGGCTGTAAATATGAATGGGACAGGGAATATTGTGTTAAACACTCCTGACCAGAATCTTCCATATAGTTCTCAATTTAGCGTGGCTCCTGATGGGGCTCATGTCGTTTTTACGGCTTTGGGGTCTACAGTTGCTGTTAAGAATTTGTATCGAGCCAATATAGATGGATCAGGGGTAACACAGTTAAATCCGCCTTTAGGCGTAGGTGGTAGCGTGTCAGATTTTAAAATTTCTTCTGATTCAACCGTTGTTTATCGGGCAGATCAGACAAACGATGGGAAATTTGAACTTTTTGCCGTTAAATTAGACGGGACACCTCCTTATAAACTTAACGGGCCATTCCTTAACAACACGAGGCCTTGTGTCGCTGGCCCCGTCCAGACCGTCCAGGATTTTAAAATATCGCCTGATAGTACAAAGGTTTTTTACAATGGCGATCTTGATACTAAGTGCGACAATGAGCTGTATATGATCAATATGGATGGAACTGGGAATACAAAAATTAATGCGCCACTTACCAGAGTAGCAGACACTGTTAAAGGCGGTGTCTTATCTTTCAATATCTCTGCGGATTCCAATTGGGTAGCTTATTATGAAGAACCTAGCTATCGCGACGCTTATCAAAGTTCGAGAAAGGTATATTCTGTCAATCTTCTCAATACGCCTCCAACTACGTACAATTTAAATGGGATAGTAATTCCCGCTGGAGGTATTGATATGATAACTCCAGATGTGCAAAAAGTAGTATTTAATTCTAGGAGCGATGGAAGTCTATATGCCGTAAACCTAGATGGTACGGGCCTAACGCGAGCTGTCTCACGTAGTGATTTCAGCACGAATTTAGTGGACCCTCTTTCCACTATTTATTATGCGCGCGATCCAAATTCAGATAACAGGTACGAATTATATCGAATGAGCTTATTGGGCAGCGAAGCTTTCCAAGAAAAAATGATCAGCCAGTCCTCTGCTGATGGCGACGTTGCGCAATATGCTACCATATTGAGCGCTGACGGTAAAAGGTTGATCTATAAAGCTACCTCGTCAGTCCCACAGAAGCTGTATGCCATTGATTCACGTGGAAACGGACATACAAGTCTTTTTGATCCTTTAGCAGTAAACTCAACTTCGGTGGGCCAGATTGGAATCTCTCCTGATTCAAAGTGGGCAGTTTATATTCCCAGCAGTCCTGGCAGGGTACCGGCTATTTACTCGAGCCCTATTTCCGAGGTGGCTGATGCGGATAACGATGGCATTGTGGATCGTTTGGACAATTGTCCTAA
>CAZVZR010000033.1:11806-26941 GCA_964630825.1 uncultured Planctomycetales bacterium
AGGTGGCTGATGCGGATAACGATGGCATTGTGGATCGTTTGGACAATTGTCCTAACGTTGCCAATTCCAAGCAAGAAGATTCAGATCACGATGGGATAGGCGATGCCTGCGATCCGCAAACCTGCGGTAATGCTTCAGTCGAAGAGGGAGAAGTTTGTGATGGTAATGCTCATTCCTGTATAGTCAATAATTCTGGTTATCAGGGGTCACAAGACTGTATGGCAAACTGCGCTGGTTTTGGTCCTTGCGTAACAACGGAAAGCTGCGGTGACGGAATTATTAACGGTCCGGAACAATGCGATGGTACCAATGGCGTTGGGGCGCACCAGTCCTGTACTGACCATTGTGTGCTTCTTAATGTACTTTACTGTGGCGACGGAATTAAGAACGGCACTGAGCAATGTGACGACGGCAATACCAATGAAACCGATGGCTGCTTGTCTTCGTGCCTTTTAGATAGCGACCATGATGGCGTTGCCAATACAATCGACAATTGCCCCAACGTTGCCAATCCTGAACAGGTAGATACTGATAAAGATGGACAAGGGAATGCCTGTGATAACGATGATGATAATGATGGCATCCTTGACACTAGTGACAATTGTACGCTGGTAGCTAATGCAAACCAACGTGATACCAATAACGATGGTTACGGCAATGTCTGCGATGCGGATTTAAATAATGATGGTGCGGTAGACGGAGCTGACTATACGATTTTTGTGCAAGCATTTCAGGGAGTAGTAGCAAACCCCGATGCGGATTTTGATGGCAATGGCGGAGTAAACGCTAATGATTTTAGCAGGTACTTTATACCCCAGTTTAAAAAAGGCAAACCCGGCCCATCGGCGTATGTTAATAGCGATTCAGACGGCTGGGTAGATATCCATGACAACTGCCCTGTTAATGCCAATCCGCTGCAAGAAGATACGGACCGTGATGGCGTTGGCAATGCCTGCGACAATTGTACGCTCAAGGCCAATACCAGCCAAATCGATACCGACCATGATGGTTATGGTAATGCCTGTGATGGCGATTTTGACAACAACGGTACCGTTAACGCCATTGACTCTTCAAAATATTTTATTCCTGATTTCCGTACAGGGCATGATAGTGGCAGGGGTACCGATATGAACGGTAACGGCACAGTCAATTCCATTGATTTTAGCCAATTTTTTATACCTCAATTTAAACAAGGTAAACCCGGGCCATCAGCGATGCATCCTTAGGGAAATTATTTGAAATTAGTGGTGTGGGAAAGAAGGGCAGTTGGGAAACCAGCTGCCCTCTTTATGTGCCTGCTATAGAATTTTTAAACGCATTAAAAAACGCTTTCAGAAAAGACTGCCCAAGCCCTTGTTTTGGGGAGAGAGTATGGCATACTTGAGGAGTAGTTTTAGATACTACCAGTTTTTAAGTTTTTGACGAAAAGGTTGGCCAATAAAAGGTCAGCAAAGCCACCCCGACGTTCCTAATGAAGTAATTGTGGAAGTCGGGGCTCCGATTACCAAAATTAAGAGGAAAATCGGAGAGGGGCTACACGTAAGTAGCTAACCGGTTGCCGAATCAAATGAATAAACACACGTTTAAAAGGTTTTTTACCCATATTTTCAAGCTATATATTGAAAGATGGGTTTTTTTATTGTCTTACACATAATAAATCGTAAAAACGAGGGGTTTAAAAATGAAAAAAATTAAATTTATTTCATTGGGTTTGGTTCTTTTATTGGTATTTCCGACTTATGTATTTTCAGAAACTATCCGCCAGGATATGTCCTATGCCGGGCTAAAGAAAAACGGGATGCCGCAAAAACAAAGAACCTCAAGCATTGTTCAAAAGACATTCTCGACTGATAGATTCGTCGTAAAATTTAAACAAGATGGTGACCATGCGTTGCTTAATTCTGCGGATACCATCATCAACAATAAATTAAAGTTTAGGGAATCTTTGAAAGATAAATCGGACGACGTTGATAAATTGAACAGCCTTTTTAAAGTAAAACGGGCAACTAAAGTTTTTAAGAAAAACGCGCAAAACCAACATGTCTACGTATTTGAAGTCCCTGCCAAAAGTGACATTGCCAATATTGTTAAATATTATTCTGAATTGCCAAACGTCGAATATGCGGAACCGGATTATATCAACAAGGCCGATTTTACCCCCAACGATACATTTTTATCCAACATGTGGGGGTTGAACAATACAGGGCAGGTTTATGCAACGAGCGGGCCGACGAGTTTTTCCGGTACGCCGGATGCCGATATTGATGCCCCTGAGGCGTGGGACATTAATAAGGGTGATGGCGTTATTGTTGCTGTTATTGATACAGGGATTGAGCGTAACCATCCTGATTTAAGTGCCAATGTTTGGATTAATCCTTGTGAAGATCTTGATCATAACGGTATCATTAACAGTCTTGATGCCAATGAAATGGATGATGCTTGCCCGGGACAGGAACCCAATGGCTTTGCCGATGATTTTTATGGCGCAGATTTTTCAACTTGTGCTGTCTCTACCGAAAATCCTCCGGGGAGCGGGACATATGTTTGTACGACGCCTAAGAGTTGGGACAACAACCCGCAAGACGGAAACGGCCATGGGACGCATGTGGCTGGGACCATTGCGGCTACTGGTGAAAATTCGTTGGGCGTTGTCGGTGTTGCGTATAAAGCAAAAGTGATGGCGGTAAAAGCGCTTGATGATACTAATGGGATTGGATATTCTTCTGATTTAGCCGCGGCAATCGTTTATGCGGCTGATAACGGAGCGAAAGTTATTAATAACAGTTGGGGTGGGGGCGGTTTGCCAAATGTTTTGAGTGACGCTATAAAATATGCTCATTACGAAAAAGGCGCGGTGCTTGTCTTTTCGGCCGGAAATGATAACGCCCAAGTGAGCGCCAGTTCACCGGCGGGTATGCCGGAAACAATAGCGGTTGCCGCAACTACCGATGATGACACCAAAGCTTCCTTCTCTAATTACGGTAACTTGATTTCTGTTGCCGCTCCGGGGGAATTGGTGTTGTCCACATATCGAGATGATAATTTAAACGGGTTTAGTGATGATTACGTATATATGTCCGGTACCTCAATGGCCGCGCCGCATGTATCAGGTTTGGCAGCATTGCTTTTATCGCAAAATCCAAACCTTCATCCTGATCAGGTAAAACAAATAATCCGCAATTCAGCTGATGATGTGGAAACAGCTTATCCGGATACATCAACCGGTTATGGCCGGATTAATGCGCGTACGGCTTTAAATAATTCCTGGACAGGACATGCTAAAATAAACGCGCCTTTAAATGGCGCAACGATCAATACAACAGCGGGCATGGCAACGATCACCGGCCGGGCTGATTCCCATGGAGCAACTTTTGTGAATTATCAGCTTTATTATAGACGGATAAATTCTGATCCTTACAGTGCCTGGGTACCGATGAAAGATGACCTGGGTAACTCAGTGCCAGTCACTAGCCCCGTATCAATACCCGATGGAGTGCTCAGGGTTTGGAATATGACAGATGCCGCAGGCCCATTACCCATCGGCGATTATTTAGTCAGGCTGGTGGTAACAGCTTCCGACGGTTGGAACTGGGAAGATATTATAAAAGTCAGATTAGATGATATGGATTATTTGAGAGGGTGTTTTGAAGCGGCAAGAAAAATTGTCGCTCCTAACCCGGTAACCAGTTCACAATTCGGAAGGGATACATTAATTAGTGGAAATACCCTTTTTGTCGGTGACATAGGTTATGACGGTACACAGCAAGATCAAGGAGCTGTCCATGTTTTTCAACGCCAACCGGACGGTACGTGGGGAAGCCCTACGCAAATACTTGCCCCGGATCCTGTAGCCGGTAACTTTTTTGGTCAAAAACTGGCCATCAGTAATAATATATTGGCAATTGGTAATTTTGCCGGCGCCGTTTATATTTATGAAAAGGTGGGCGGCAATTGGACATTTACGAATAAAATCACCGCACCGGCAGGGTCAAGTGGTTTTGCTACGGATGTGGATGTATCCAACAATCTATTAGCCGTAGGCGCGACGCAAGCGGTGTATATGTATACACGTCAAAGTTTAGGAAACTGGACGCTCACCAAAACATTTACAAATCCTTCTACGGCGGTCACCTACACCAATCAATATGGCCAAACGGTTCCTGGAGCCGCCTATGATCAATTTGGCAGGGTCGTTGATGTGGAAGGGAATTATTTAGCGATATCCGCACGTGAACGATCAGAAACCAATGCACTATACACAGGTGCGGTTTATATGTATGAATATAATCCGGGTAATAGCACATGGAGTACGCCCACGACATTATTGCGCTATCCAAGTCCTACCCAGTGGTCGTATTTTGGTAATTCTTTGGCCATGGAAGGAGACACTTTGGTCGCAGGTGCTTTTTACGACGGCTTTATCGGAGCCGTCTATGTTTATAAACGTGTTGGGCCGGGCAATTGGGGAACACCGCAAAAGCTTCAGCCTTCCGATTTTTCTGGAGGGATGTTCGGTGAACAGGTAGATATTGAAAATAATGTAATTGTCGTAGGGGACCAAAGAAATACAGTTAACGGATTGACCAATGCCGGTGCCGCCTACGTATTTAGGAAAGATGCAATAACCGGAAACTGGGTTCAGAAAAAGAAACTTATTGCATCTGATCCGGAAACGTCGGCGCTTTTTGGTACGCATCTATCACTTTCGGGAAACACCGTTGCTATTGGCGCTTACCTTAAAGATGAATCCGGTAATGGTGGCGCAGGTGCGGTGTATACCTATCAAGGTTGTTTTGGAGAATGTTTAGCCAATTCAGATTGTAGTGATGGCCAGTTTTGTAATGGTGCAGAAACTTGTTTAAGCAGTTTTTGCAAAGCTGGAAAACCTCCGCAGATAGATGACGGAGTCGTCTGTACCAGTGACTGGTGCAATGAAACAACTGATACAATCCAGCATTTTGCTAATAACGGGATGTGTGATGATGGAATGTTCTGTAATGGAGTCGAAACCTGTAGCCCGACTCTTGGCTGCGTACAAGGCCCGCTGCCATGTAATCCCGTAACACAGACGTGCATAGAAAGCAGCGATCAATGTTTTGAATATAACGCCGGACAAGCTGTTGTTTGGACTGAACTAGTCGGTGTAAGTGCAAATGGCAATACCCTGACAAAGACAGCACCCACTGCTTGGGGCAATGCTGGAGCAGCCTCAGCTCAGATCGTTTCCGGTGATGGGAAAGTAAAATTTACAGCAGCGGAAACCAACACATATCGCATGGCAGGTTTTTCCAGCATCAATACGGATGCGAATTACACGTCCATTAATTATGCCCTTTACTTAAGGGCTGATGGAAGAGTGTATATTTACGAATTAGGTACTTTAAAAGCAAATGCGACCAGTTATGTGTCAGGAGATATTTTTACAGTCGAAAGAACTGGCACAACGATAAGATACATGAAAAATAATTCCGTAATTTATACAAGTGCGGTAGCAAGTAGCGGAGACCTGGTTGTGGATTCGGCGCTGTATGAGACCAATAGCAAAATTACTAATGCTGTTGTTTTTGGCGGGGTAATCCCACCGACGCCAGTTTACGTGCCAGTTTCCTGGACAAATCTCGTAGGCGTAAGTTTGAGCAGCAATACGATAACAAAGACAGCGGCAGCTGGCTGGGGTAACGCGGGAGCCGCTTCTGTTCAGACTATTCCTGCCAATGGAGGCGTTAGGTTTACGGTGCAAGAAACCAGCACGTATCGCATGGCGGGCTTGGCCACCAGCGATGTTAATGCGAATTTCACAAGCATTAATTATGCTCTCTATTTTAGGGTTGATGGAATAGTGCAGATATATGAATCCGGTACGTTCAAAGCTGATGGAGTCGATTACTTACCAGGAGATGTATTCACTGTTGAAAGAGTCGGGACATCGATAAGGTACAGGAAAAATGGCTTTGTTTTTTATGCAAGTACGGTGCCGAGCAGCGGTTCTTTACTTGTTGATTCATCGTTGTATACTACTGGCTGTTCACTAAGTGCAGAGATTACTGGCAACGGTAGTTAATTCTCCGGCTTGTGGTTTTTAAGAGGGCAGTTGGAAAACCAGCTGCCCTTCTTGTTTTTGGTGAGAATTGGTTTTATTTAGCTTTGCAGGCGCCTGCAAAGCTAAAAAGTGACTTTTGATGGTTAAGATTGCAACTTGTTGAAAATAAACATATTAAAGTAATAAAGCTGTGATACGAGACACGTAATATGTTACATGTCACGTTTTGCATGTTACAACCCTTGACAAGCTAAAAAAGTCGTATATACTTAAAATAGGAACAAATGGAACTATGGGAATAGATAGAATAAGGGGAAAAATGGAAAACACAAGGTTGCTCACAACAGGGGAAATCGCCGATTATTGCCAGGTCACACACCGGGCGGTCCTTAAATGGATTACAGCGGGTAAGCTTAAGGCGTACCGTACACCAGGCCGGCACAGCCGGGTTAATAAGGAAGATTTGCTGGCGTTTATTAAAAATTACAATATGCCCATTCCGGGCGATCTTGAAAAAATGTTTAATCGAAAAAAGAAGATCCTCGTTGTTGATGATGACCGGACAACGGTTAACTTAATCAGCGGGCTTTTGACAGAGGAAAATTATACGATTATGACCGCGTATGATGGTTTTACCGCTGGCATAAAATTTGCCGAATTTAAACCGGATTTGATTACATTGGACTTGCATATGCCAATGCTGGATGGTTTTGAGGTTTGCTCCTGCATTCGTGGCAATCCTAAAAATAACGATGTTAAAATTATTGTTGTGTCCGCTTACTTAGATAAGAAAGCAATCCATCGGATAACTGAATTAGGGGCAAACGGGTATTTAACCAAACCGTTTACGGGGCAGGATTTAAAGGAAAAGATTGTCGAACTTTTATGTACCAAGGAGGAATTGGCAAGGGTATAAATCAAAACGGCTCTATACCTTTGATCGATTCTGCTTCGCTCAAGTGCTTTCGCCTTGAGCTTCGCAGAACTCTACGAAGTCCCCACACGAAAGTTTGGGGACGAAGTAGAGAATGGCAAACCCGGAGTAATCCGGGGACGTCCCGCAGATCTAAATATGTTAATGAATGCGGGACCCCAAACGTAAGCGCAAGCGAACATTTGGGGCAAAGCTAAAGGGCCCTGTAAAGGGCAGCCTGGCCGCCGAACCAGAGGGTGATTGAGATGAACGTTAATAAACAGATTGCAAAAAAGGTTTTAGTCGCAGGGATGGTCGGATTTTTGTTTGTTGTTCGTTGTGCCGTTGCCGCAGAAACACCAGTAAACGCCGCCAAAGGACAACTGGTTGTTCAATTTAAATCAGAAGGTGCAAATGCCGTGACCAAGTCGGCGGCATTGCTTTTTCAATCAGGCCAGTCATTCTCCACGGCCACAAGCGACCATTCTTCTTCATTAGATATATTGAACCAGCATTTCGGTCTTTCGTCTGTTGAGCCATTGTTACCCTTACATCATCAAAAAATGGCGAATACGGGGACGCAAAGTACAGAGCTCTTTTCTCAGTATGTTGATGAAATAAAAGCAAAGTTTCCCGCACGCAGCAAACGCAGTGTTAAAACATTTCAGTCTAGCCAGTTAGTCAATACTTACATTTTTAAATTGCCAAAGGATACCAATTTAGTCGAAGCTTGTGCCGCTTACAAGCTCGATCCGCATGTGGCGTATTGCCAGCTTAATTATGGTATGAAAGCAAATGCAGTTTCGAGCCCATCGAATGATCCATATTTTGATTCGTATGGGACATGGGGACAGAATGCTTATGATATGTGGGGATTGCGCAAGATTAATGTGTTTTCAGATACGGGCGAATCCGTTTGGGATATAACAAAAGGAAACGGCATAACGGTGGCGGTTTTGGACACCGGGTTGGATGTCAACCATCCTGATATTGTACAAAATCTTTGGATTAACGAAGGTGAAATTCCCAATAACGGGATTGATGATGACGGCAATGGGTTTATTGACGATATTACAGGCTGGAACTTTGAGGATAATACTAATAATTTAACCGACCATATTGGCCACGGGACATTTATTGCGGGTATTATTGCTGCCACTGGAAATAATCAGACTGGCATTATCGGTGTAGCGCCGCAAGTTAAAATTATGCCGATAAAATTCGCTTCTTTCAATGCGAACAATAATTACGTTTCCAGCCTAGTCAACGCCATTATGTACGCCGTTGATAACGGAGCTGATATTCTAAATATCAGTTGGAATATCGATGCGCAAAACGCGGAGGTTCCGGCACTTGAACAGGCCATCAAATTCGCGTATGACATGGGCTTGGTTATTGTTACCTCAGCTGGAAATAATAACAGTGATGTTGCACTTTATAGTCCGGCGAATATGCACGAAACTATTACCGTAGGGGCACTTGGGTATAATGATGAACGCGCGCAATTTCCTTTTGGGTCAACAGCATCGAACTTTGGGAATCTTCTTGATGTCAGCGCTCCGGGTAAGGAGATCTTAAGTTTAAACGACCGGGCTGGCGTTAATTTTTTTGCGACGCTGTTTCCGGACCACATTGTTGGCGGCGACAAAGAATATATATTTCTGGATGGGTCATCCGCTGCGGCAGCATTTGCCTCTGGGGTGTCGGCACTTATTTTATCTCATAATTCGGCTTTTACAGTGGAGGATGTTCGCCAGATATTAAGAGTATCAGCAGATGACATTGGTGCGGCAGGATTTGATACGGATACCGGGTATGGGCGTATCAATGCACTTAATGCGGTTAAAATGACAAAACCGCCGAGCGTGCGTATTGATGAGCCGCTGCACAATGCCACCATTAATATTTACAGTGAATTTATCTCAATAAAAGGGGTTGCTTACGGGCCTAATTTCAAAGATTATCAACTTTCTTACCGGCCTGCAAATCAGGCCGATGGTTGGATATTTTTTGAAGGGCCGATAACAATGCCGGTGAGCGATGCATCGGGCAACACATTGGTTTCGACAAATTGGGATGTGCGCGCGATGACACCGGGTGATTACATACTACGGTTAACCGTGTCGACAAAAAATGGTTTAACTTTTGAGGACACCGTTCAGCTAAAATTTGCATTTATTAATAATCCGCCGGTTTTCTCGTCGATAAGCCAGCAATACGTGCGGGTTGGCAAAGAATTAAGGTTTTATGTTAAAGCCACCGACCCGGATGGTGATACCATTACTTATCAAGCATTGAATCTTCCTGAGGGCGCAACTTTTTCCAACATCCTTATTAACGGGATGAACACCGGGGAGTTCGTGTGGAAACCGAAAGGGAATCAAGGTGGGATATATTCCGTTCAATTCACGGCCACGGATAAGCATGGGGCTGTTACCACCAGCGATCCGGTTGGGATTGTAGTTGATAAGAAAAATTCATCGCCCCAAATGGCTTTTGTCACGAATATTTTTGATCGCGTTATCATTTGGAAGGGAGTTGACCAGCAGGATGGTGACAATGTTTTATACTCGTATCGCCTTGATGGCGGAAAATGGAGCCAGTTTAATCCCGTCCGTATTGTGGCGTTAAATAATTTGCTTGGTTTGAAAAGCGGATCCCATACCCTTGAGGTTAAGGCGCTGGATCAGGATAATGAGGAATCTGGAGTTTTAAGCGTTCAATTCACAGTCAGCACTGAAAAAAGTGATAAGCAAAATGCAAAGACCGAAGCTGATGACCGAGATAAAGTAAACAAGAAAATGCAAGAGATGCTTGGGGCAGTAACAACCAGCGAACGCCTTTGGTAAATTTACCTTTTTTGTTGTTTTTGAAATTATAACGGGTTAATATACTTCATCTAATATAAAAGTTTAACAAGGAGTTTACATGGAAACAACTAAGTGTTCTGGAGAATCCGCCTGGATTTCATTTTTTTTGAGATTGGCCGTTGCTTCGCTTTTTGGTGCGGCTGCCATTGATAAGTTCTTGGGTGGACTTAACGGAACCCTGGTTTATTTCCATACTTTATTTGCGGCCACGTGGTTGCCGGAGGGTGTTGTAACAATACAGGCCTACATTGCCCCTTGGATGGAATTGCTCATTACTTGCTGGCTTTTGACTGGATTCCGTTTGCGCGCAGCCTGGGTTGTGGCAACATTTTTTATGATCAGTCTTGCCTTTGGCACAATGGTGGCCAGCCAGTACCAAATTGCAGCGAACAATTATTTTTTTGTCCTTTTGTGCCTGTTAGGGCTTTACTTTAGCCCGTTTGACCGTTTTAATTTTGATTCCTTTCTGAGCAAATCGAAATAGATTTTTCCATGACAAAAATTTTACGTATTGGGCATCGCGGGGCGGCAGGCTACGAACCTGAAAATACGCTCCGCTCTATTGCGAAAGCATTGACTTTAAATGTTGATATGGTTGAAATCGATGTGCACTGCTGCCGCAGCAAAGAGATTGTCGTTATTCATGATCCCAAGTTAGATCGCACAACCAATGGCAAAGGACAAGTTAGTAGCCGTACCTTAGGGGAATTGAAACAATTAGATGCCGGTAAAGGCGAAAAGATTCCTACGCTTGAAGAGGTTTTAGATTTAATTAACCGAAAGGCAAAGGTTAATATTGAATTGAAAGGGAAAAATACGTTAAAGCCGGTGGTGCGGACGATTGAGCATTATGTCAGAGAAAAAGGGTGGTCCTACGCTGATTTTCTGGTGTCATCCGTTTACCGGTTTAATTTGTTGAGAATCCGCAAACTAAATCCATTAATCCCGCTGGCAGCGTTGTTTAAGCATCCGGCCCCGGGACTTTTGTCACTGGCCGCAAAGATTGAAGCATATTCGATCAATGCTCATTTCTTAAAAATAACAGAAAAGTTTGTTGCAAAGGCGCATTTGAAAAATTTAAAAGTCCTTGCCTGGACAGTCAATGACCCGGCGGACATTAAGCGGATGAAAGAGTTGGGAGTTGACGGAATTTTTTCCGATTATCCGGACAGAATTTAAACTCTGCATAATGGCTTCAATATATTTAAACTCAATCCTTAATATTGTTCATGAAGCAGGTAACATTGCCAGCCGCTACATGGACCAAAGTGCCCCAACATTAAAGAAGGATAAATCTGTCCTCACCAAAGCCGATCGTAAGATTTCCCGGCTAGCGCGCCGCGATTTAGCAAAATTCCTGAAGCTTCCCAACCATATTCTTCTTGACGAAGAGGACCCGCACATAAAGGATTATTTGAATACCGCCTGCCTTGATAAGGCAGAGTACATTTGGTCAATTGATCCAGTGGATGGCACAAGGCTTTACGCTAATAAGATTCCTTTGTACGGAGTCTCCCTCGGATTGCTTAGAAATAAAATTCCGTGGCTGGGGGCCGTTTACTTTCCGGCGTTAAAGGAATTGTTTTATTGTGACGGTAAGTATTCTTATTTTGTGCAAGATGCATTTACAGCCAGGGCTCGCACTAAGCGCATTAAGCCTACTCACCAGAAAATCGGCAGCCGTTCGATATTTTTGTGCGACGATGAATTTTTTAAGTATTTCAACTGGGATTACAAAGACGCGCAACTGATGATATCCTCGTGCGCGGTTGTGGATTTGTGTTGGCCGGCCATCAATCGGGCCTGCGGTTCAATTTTCTGTTCGCATTTATGGGACCTCGCCGGTTCGTGGCCGATTTTTCATTGCGCGGGATTACGTTTGCGTTCAATGAAAACGGGCAAGGTGCTTGATCGCCTCAACATTGAGGTATTTCAGCACCCAAAGAAGCCGTGGAAAGTGAAAGAGTTTTATGTTTTATCGTCAGAAGAAAACTACAATGTCTTAAAAAGAAAAATAACCCCGCGCCGCAATTAATACTTGCCAATGAAAAAATATAGCATTTTCCTTATCGTTTGTTGGTCACTGTACGACCTCGCCAATCAATTTTTTGCGCTCAACATTATTTCCTTATATTTTCCCCGTTGGCTGACGATCGTCAAAGGAGCACCGGAGATTTTTTACAGCGTAGCCTTTGGCGTGTCGATGGTATTTGTCAGCATCGGCGCACCTGTCCTGGGGACGGTTTCTGACCTGCGTTCCAACAAGCGCCAGCTTTTGGCGGTCACAACATATTTATCAATCGTTTTTACAATCCTTTTGGGTTTTACTTCTAATGTTTTTGTTGCCCTGCTATTTTTCGCGGTAGCGAATTTTGGCTGCCAGATCGCCAGTGTTTTTTATAATGCCCTGATGGTTTATATCGCTCCACCGGAAAAAACCGGGATAGTTTCCGGGACAGGAAGGATGTTTGCCTACTTGGGGGCAATGGTGACGATGTACTTTACTAAACCGGTTATGCAACATTTTGGGTACGAAGCGACGTTTGTTATGACAGGAATTTATTTTTTACTGTTTTCTTTGCCGATTTTGATTTTTGTTAATGAGCCGAATGCCAAAAACATTCCACTTAAGGAATGTTTTTCAGTTGATATGGTACGCGAAGCATTTCGTTCAATAAAAGTATCGTTTCAGTCAAGCCGTTCACTGCGTGACTTCCGTACTTTTTTAAAATTTGTTTTCTGGGGCTCATGCGCGATGAATACAATGATCCTTTTCATGTCAATCCTTCTGGCTAAACTTTTTATGCTGGATGAAGGGAAGACCACGGACTTGTTAATTTTTTCATCGATATTTGCTGTAATCGGAAGTATGCTTTCGGGCTGGGCGGGTGACAAACTCGGTTATAAAAAATCATTGATTGGTGTGTTTGCTGCTTGGTTTGGTGTTTTTTTAGTGGCGATGCTGGCAAAGCCCGGACAGGAAAAGATAATTGGGGTTTTGGCTGGAATAGCTCTGGGCGCCACCTTTGCATTAACCCGCGCCTGGGTTGTCCACCTTGTCCCGGAAGGGAAAATTGGCGAAGTTTTCGGTTTGTTTAATTTGGCGGGATATCTTTCGAGTGTTGTCGGCCCGGTTGCCTTTGGTTTCATTTTATGGTGGTTTCGGTTTCTGGAAGTCGACAAATATCGAATTGCTTTAATTAGTTTATTAGTTTTTGTCGCCATTGCTTTTTATTATCTGTTGCAGATACCCGAAACAGCCGCGAAAGAGAACAAGAAATGACAATTCCTAAAGAACTCATAAAAATTTCCGAAACAATCTGGGAGCTTCCCAAAACGTACAAAGCTGGGATGCGTGTTCCCGCCCGTATTTTTGCCACCGAAAAATTGATTAAGGAAATGGATGCGACTGTTTTTGAGCAAGCCGCGAATGTGGCAATGCTGCCGGGGATAATTAAATACTCCTATTGCATGCCCGACGGACATTGGGGTTATGGATTCCCGATCGGCGGCGTGGCGGCGATGGATACGGAAACCGGCGTTATTTCACCCGGCGGTATTGGTTTTGACATCAATTGCGGCATGCGTTTGGTGTTAACAAATTTAAATTACGATGAAGTTAAGCCGCATTTACAGAAACTCGTTAATGAACTTTTCAAGCAGGTTCCGTGCGGCGTGGGCAAACACGGTTTTGTGCAAATCACAAAGAAGCAATTCCCCGAAGTGGCGGAGCAAGGCTCACGTTGGTGCCTTAAAAAAGGTTACGGCTGGCAGGAAGATTTGGAAAGAACCGAAGAGGGAGGCTGCATTGCCGGTGCTGATGCGACCAAAGTTAGCGACAAAGCCATTGAGCGCGGTTACAACCAGATTGGGACATTAGGCTCGGGAAATCATTATTTGGAAATTCAAGTGGCCAAACCGGAAAATATTTTTGATAAGGAGATTGCCCAGGCCTATGGAATCACTATCCCGAATCAGGTTGTGGTGATGTTTCATTGCGGCAGCCGCGGCTTCGGCCATCAGGTGGCGACGGATTATTTGCAATTGTTTCTTAAAGTGATGGAAAGTAAATATAATATCAAGGTTGTTGATCGTGAATTGGCGTGTGCGCCGTTTCGTTCGCCCGAGGGGCAAGCGTATTTTGCCGCGATGAAATGCGCGGTGAATATGGCCTTTGCCAACAGGCAGGTGATTTTGCGCCGTGTGCGCGAGGTTTTCTCATCGGTGTTTGGAAAAAGCCCGCAGGATTTAGGTATGCATCAAGTTTATGACGTTGCCCACAACATTGCTAAATTAGAGAGGCACATCATTGACGGGAAAGAAAAAGAAGTTCTTGTTCATCGCAAAGGTTCTACGCGCGCCTTTGCGGCGGGGATGAACGATATTCCGGAAAGATATAAGAAAATTGGTCAGCCGGTTATTATCGGCGGCAGTATGGAAACAGGTTCATATTTATTGGCGGGGACAGCCGGCAGCGCCGAGACATTTTATTCAACTGCCCACGGCAGCGGCCGGACCATGTCACGGACAAAAGCTCGTCAACAATTTCAAGGTAAGGATTTACAGCAGAAAATGCAGCAAAAAGGGATTTATGTTCAGACGGCTTCGTACGCCGGGCTGGCGGAAGAGGCCGGCTCTGCTTATAAAGATATAGATGAAGTTACCGAAGCCACGGAACTTTCCGGGATAAGTAAGCGCGTCGTGCGTTTTGTGCCCATCGGAAACGTAAAAGGATAAAATTGTTGCTCGTTGCTGGTTGCGCGATACTCGGGTTTGAGCGACTAGCAACGAGAGACGAGCAACGAGATGCCATATCATTATATAGAAGACGTAGCAACAGCCGACGTCGCCTTTGAGGCCACCGGCAAAACAAGGGAAGAGATGTTCATTGCCTCCTGGGATGCGACACTCAATGTGATGCTTGAAGATTTGGAAACGGTTCAAAGCAATGTAGAAAAGAATTTCCACCTAGAGGAGGAATCCGCAGAGTTGCTTTTGTTTCAATTTCTGCAGGAGCAAATTTTTTACAAAGACTCTGAAGAATTGCTGTTGCGGGTGTCAGCGCTTAAAATATCAGCAGCTGGAAAGGGCTTTTCCTTAGATGCCCAAGTTTATGGCGAGAAGTTGAATCCGGAATTTCACCCCATGAATGTCGACGTCAAAGCGGTCACTTTCCATATGTTTAAAGTTGAGGAAACTCCTGAAGGCCACAAAGCGTTTGTGGTTTTGGATATTTAATCCCTCAAATAAAATACTTATAATTCATTGAAGCAAAAGTTTATTTTTGTTATTATATTTTAATTGTTAAGCAA
>CAZVZR010000034.1:0-26320 GCA_964630825.1 uncultured Planctomycetales bacterium
TCTGCTTGGCGTGCATGTGCCAGGCCTTAAACACGCCTTCCTGCGACAGCGAATGGCTTAGCTGGCCAAACCCTTTATCAAAAAATTTATCGGACTTACGGATGATTTCACAAAAAAATCCACGTTCGTCTTTATGCGCCACCAATTCTTTTATTTCCACCCCTTCAATCATTCGACCTTTACCTCCGGAAAATACGTTATAAACTTTCCCCCGCGGTTGCGGTAGGTTTTTTCTTTCTCCAAAATTTCCTTCTTATGATTCCACGCCAACAAAAGCACATAAGAAACTTTATCCTTCAAGAAATCCTCGTAAGGCTTAATGGGAATATGCGTCCCCGGTGTAAATTTGTTAATTTTATTAGGCGTTGTGTCACAGATATAATCGATTAATTCCGGCCCGATCTGCGCGTAATTAAACAGTGTCGTGCTTTTCGAGGTCGCGCCGTAGCCGACAATACGGTTTTCCTTCGCCTTCATTTGAACTAACGTTTTCTTTAACGAAGAACATATCCCATCTATTTTCTGCTGAAACACCCCGTACTTTTGCGGATTATCCAGGCCCGCGGATTTTTCTTCTTTAAGGAATTGCTCTACCTTTTCCGTCACTTGATTGGAAAAACCTTTCTTCAAATAATAACGCATCGACCCGCCGTGCACCTCTTGGGGAGCCATATCCACCAGCTGCAGGTTATGGCGCTTGGCCAATTCGGATACCGACAAACCGCAAAAATAATACACATGCTCGTCGTAAATTTGGTCGAAAGAAGATTTCTTCATGATATCCAACAAATACGGGTCTTCGAAAAATAAAACGCCGTCGTCTTTCAGTAAAATATTGATCCCCGTAAAAACCGAATTCAAATCCTCGATGTGGCAAAAAACATTCGAGCCGCAAATGATATCGGCTTGGCCCATCTCACGAACAATTTCCCGGGCGGTTTTGGCATTAAAAAAATCCGCCCTGGTGTTAACTCCTTTGGCTGCGGCCAATTTAGCGACGTTGGCCGACGGCTCAACGCCTAAGTGCGCAATTTTTTTCTTGGCAATATGCTGCAGCATCACGCCGTCATTGCAGCCAAGCTCAACGACAAAAGCTTTCTTTTTCCCGGAAAGGCGCTCCATAATTTCTTTAGCGTTCCCTTCGAAATGGCTCATCATTGCCTGCGATGTGGACGAAAGGAATTGGTAATTTTCATGAAACATTTTCTCAGGCGGAACCGTCTCCTCTAATTGAACCATAAAACAGGCCGGACAAAGCCCGACGGATAAATGAAAAAAGAATTCTTTGCCGTTAAGGTTGGTCACAAATCCGTTGGCAATCGGCATCTTTCCGAAATCAAGAATGGGCTGAGTGGTCTTTGCGCAAATCTTACACGGATGCATATTTGCGCCTCTTTGATTTTTCCGTAACCGGCACCGCTAAAACTTCGGCGATCACTGTTTTCTGTTCTTTGGCACTCAATTGAGGATACATCGGTAGGGATAATATTTCTTGTACCGCTTTCTCTGTTTCTTTAAGGCCGCCGGCAATTTTAACACGATTTTTATAGGCGGGCTGCGCGTGCACGGGCACCGGATAATGAATCATTGCCTGGATTCCCTTTTCCTGCAGAAATGTTTTTAACTGATCTCGCTTATCAGAACGCACCACATACTGATGATACTCGTGCTCACATTCAGGCCGATTTTGAGGTAAGGATAATCCTGTTTTAGCGAATGCCTTATTATAATTCGCCGCCAATTTCTGCCTTTGCTGATTATCATTATCTAAATTGCGTAACTTCACGCGTAAAATGGCTGCCTGCAGTTCATCCAACCGTGAATTCTGGCCCGGTAATTGGCTGACGCGTTTTTCATCCCAGCCATATTCCCTTAAGGATTTGACCTTCTCGGCCACTTCCTTAGAATTGGTCACGACCATCCCGCCGTCGCCGATGGCCCCTAAATTTTTTGTCGGATAAAAACTAAAACTCGCTGCATCGCCGAAACTGCCAACCTTCTTGCCCGCATACACCGCGCCATGCGCTTGGGCACAATCTTCGACGACTTTCAAATTATTATTGCGCGCAATTTTCAAAATGGCTTTCATATCCGCCGGCAGGCCGTATAAATGCACCGGCACAACCGCTTTTGTTTTTGGTGTGATCGCGCTTATAATTTTTTGCGGATCAATGGTGTAATAATCCGGTTCAATATCGACCAAAACCGGTACGGCCCCGCAAAGTTCAATGGCCGCCACAGTCGCCACCGCCGTATGTGAGACCGTAATGACTTCATCACCTGGCTTGATGCCGCAGGCCCGCAAAGCCAGCGCTAACGCATCTGTCCCATTCGCTACCCCAACGGCAAAACTTGTACCGGTATATTGGGCAAATTCCGTTTCAAAAGCATTCGTTTCCCGACCTAAAATATAATGGCCGCCCCGCAAAACCTCGGAAACAACCTTGTCGATTTGCTTTTGATAAAATAAATACGAAGCTAATGGATTACTGCACAATATCATATTTTCCCCAGAGAGATTATATTAATATATATATTAATAATGAAGGGATATTTTAGCTTTTAAGGTTGTAATAAACAAGATAAAAAATAGGCGGGAACAAAAATGCGGAATTATAACGGGTTCACTTTAAATAAGTATCGATAGGCTGTGACACGCCGCCCATTAGCATATCTCCATAACCGCCAATAACTTTTAACAAAACACGAGCGATCATAAAAACAATCAATAAATAGAAAATTTTCGGAAGAAACGCGATCATAACCCTTAATGCGGACTCCACCTCTTTTTCACAAAAAAAAGCGCATTTTTCCAGTTGTACTTTGGTGGTTCCGCTTTTAATTCCAACAAGAATGAGTCCCATCAATCCTTCAGGAAACAACTTTGTCACAAAAAAGGCGAGCGCCAAGTCTCCATTGGCCTTTAAAACGTCAGACCCTTTCCTTAAAGTGAACGCAACGCCGCTATTCCCGCACGCATCGGCCGAAAGGTTCCAAGCCGCAATAATACTTGTCCCCGCAGCGTAACAGGCAGAAAGCGTGTACAAAAAGCGGTAAAGCGCCATTTTCTTGATGAGTTCTCCAATAAATGGGATTTTAAGCAGTGCCTTGTCCAACACTTCTTTATAGCGGGGAGACCTTATCCATTTTGGTGAATACTTAAAAAGCCAAACAATAGAAACAATACCAAACATAACTTTTGCTACTTCAAAGAAATAAGCCCAAAGGCGGCTCAAACACGGATGAATGAGAACCCCCATCAGAAGTCCTATAGGATAAATAAAAATTAAAATGACCACATAAAACAATGGCTGCAAGGACTCTTTAAAAATCTGCTCATAAAATTCTTTTCTTTGTTCTAATAGCCGCGTTAAATTCTTTAAGGCATCTTTGAGGGTCCCGCTTTTTTCCGCTCCGTTGATGATCCCGATCTGCCAGTCATCCATGGAAAAGGCATGCTTTTTTAACGCGTCGCCCAAGGCACTGCCTTTTTTAATTTCCGTAATTACCGGATCCAGTTCGCGCTGAATATTTTGCGGAATACCGGTTTGTGTCCGCATGAAATGGAGGGCTTCGATGATCGTGACACCGGAGCCAATGCAGGAGGAAAGGCTCTGAAAAAAGATGATCTGATTTTTAATATTTTTAAATAACATTAATTAACTGAATCGAAGAATTAATAAAAAAAGTACTGAAAAAATTAAAAGTATCCAACTAGCTATTAAATAGAGCGGTTCAAGAAGATTATCATTAAATCGAAGACCCGGAAAAACAATATATAAGAATCCTATCCAGGCCCAAGGCATGAATAAAAAATGTCCTATTAAAGAGAGATTCCCCGGAAGAAAAAAAAGCAGCAAGGCTAAAAAAATGGCGAGGCCTTTTGCTTTTCTACTGTTACCTAAAATTTCAGACCAATCCGTCGGTTGGAACTGAAAATCTTGCCATTCCTTTTGGACAAAATCGTCGAAACCGCGGTCTTCAAAATATCTTCGCAATATTTCTTCCGTCTCTTTGCTGGCACCGGAAGATTGTCGGTACTGCCTGGCGGATGTGTTCCGGTATTGTGCCTGTGAATACCCATTGGAATAGCTGCTATATTGGGCATCATAAACCTGGCGCCTCTGGGCATGTCCTAAAACATAATACGCCTCAACAATATCCTTAAAACGTGTTTCGGCGTCTTTTTTAAATTCTGGGCTAACGCGGTCGGGGTGATGCTGCAGCGCCAATCTCCGATAAGTTTTTCTTATTAAGGCCGTGTTTGAACCGCGCTGTATTCCCAAAGTTTTGTAATGGTTTTTCATGTGGGTAAGCCTAAATACCCTCCTGGTTGTACGTAAAAACAATATCTCCGGAATTCGACTTTAATTTATCTTCAAAGTAATGCCGGTCAAATTCTTTAAGGCCAAGTTGATCAATACCATCAATCCCCTTACTGTACAACCGGTATCCATTAGGAGTTTTTATATAATTATAGGGCCGATAATAATCCAATGGGTCGCCAGGAACCTCAGCGATAAATTTAGGGGCGAGCTCAGACAACGAGTTAGGCAACATTTTGTATTCCTTCTCGTAAAGTTTAATTGCACTAGCAATTAATAACAAATTTAATCCTGTTTCTCTTATTTGATAAAAGTCAACCGTGCTAAACCCTCGCGGCCCAAAATCGGAATAAAGAAACTGGGCATAAAGTTTGGCCATTTTTACGTCTTGAGGAAAGGGGAATTCCATAGAAGGCAATTCATCAAAGTCTCTTTTTTTTACATCATAATCCCTAATCTCTTTAGGTATTTTTTCAAAATCTTTGTTTTTTCTCACAACCAACCGCGATACATAAATTGTCCTCTTGATTTGGGGGTTATGGTGATAAACATATCCCTTTAACTGATCAAGAAAATACCCATCTTCTTCATTAACAGCCTCCCGAAATTTCTGCCAAAACAGCTGATTATAATTACCCTTCTTTTTGTATAAATTTTCCATGTCATATAAATAATTATTCCCCAAGGCCATCTCATTTTCAAAAGTTTGAACTATATTATGATTTTTATTAATGGCCGTTATTTTTTTAATAACCTGAATATAGTAATCCTGACTTAAATCCTTATTTTGAATGCTCATCTTTAACATCGGATCCGCTAGGTCGGCCAAGATACAATGAATGATACCAACCAATAAATTCCTCGGCCTTTGTAACGAAAGGTGCTCCATAAAATTCAACACAGCCAACGTGCTTTCTTCAGCCTTCTTGAAATTTCCCTGCGATAATTGGTATTTAACATTTAATAACAACAGGCGGACTAAATCCACATAATCAAAATA
Organism: uncultured Planctomycetales bacterium; assembly: GCA_964630825.1. Classification (GTDB taxonomy): domain Bacteria; phylum Omnitrophota; class Gorgyraeia; order Zapsychrales; family Zapsychraceae; genus CAZVZR01. The sequence goes on from CAZVZR010000034.1 coordinate 5,326, forward strand.
CCTCGGCAGGGGCGAATCGATGGAAAATCTTTTAGGAAACTTCGCCAATATTTCAGCATAACCTTCTTGTGACGTCGCTTTGGTTAATGCTTCTATCGTGGAACTGTGGGCTTCCAAAACTTTTTTTGCCGTTTCGACGTCAAATTTCGGAGATTTAAGCAAATCATCTTTAATATTAAATCCTAATTTTAACTCTTTAAGTTTTTTTTCGTTCACCTCATGTAATTTTTTAGCTTCCCTATAAAGTTTATTGTCGGTTTCGAGCTTCTTTTGTTCTTCTTCATATGTCTTCCAATCAAATTTTTGCCTTGAATCCTTGCATCCGGATTTGAATGCCCACTTTTTAAGAATATTATTAGGATTCTCCCAGTCTTTTAACCAGTTGTAATGATATATGGCTGTAAGCAATAACAATATGCTAAGCAATAAATATTTTCTCACCGTATTTCTTTAGCCTTCCTTAAATTCAAAAAAATAAATTAGTGGTTTCGCTTGCTGCGCTCCTGGGTAACACGGATGACTTCTTCGAGGGTTGTCACGCCTTCCCTCACTTTTCCCCAGCCGGACTGGCGCAAGGTCTTCATCCCCAACGATACAGCCTTCTTTTTAATATCAATGGCGTTGGCGCGCTGCAAGACCAAATCACAAACTTCATCATTGAGCATCAGGAATTCAAAGATGCCGGTCCGGCCTTTATAACCGGTAAAATTACAATGCTCGCAGCCCTGTGCTTCATAAACCGTTGCCGCTTTATCATCATTGTGGCAATCATAACCGAATTTTTCAATGATCTGCGCGTTTAATTTCTTGGGCTTTTTACATTTCGTGCATAACAAACGGATAAGGCGCTGGGCGATAAAACATTCCACCGTACTGGTAATAAGATACGGTTCGATGCCCATATTAATCAAACGGGTCACCCCGCTGGCGGCGTCGTTGGTATGCAAGGTAGAAAAAACCAGGTGCCCCGTTAAGGCAACTTGAATCGCGATCTCGGCAGTTTCCACATCACGGACCTCACCGACCATAATAACATTAGGGTCATGGCGCAGTATGGAACGCAACCCGCGCGCAAAACTTAAATTAATTTTGGGATTAATTTGAATTTGCGTGACACCGGGAAGCTGATATTCAACAGGGTCTTCAATGGTAATAATCTTTTTTTCAACCGTATTAATCGTTGCCAGGGAAGAATAAAGCGTGGTCGTCTTGCCGCTTCCCGTTGGGCCTGTGATAAAAATAATACCGTTGGGTTTTTTAATCAGCCCCTTTAACAATTCTTTTTCTTCGGGAGACATATCTAATTCATCAAAGCCAAATAGCTTTGTCGCGTTCAAAATGCGGATAACCGCGCTTTCGCCATGCGGTGTCGGTAAAAAGGAGACCCGCATATCCAAATTAACATCATTGGCATGCACGCGCAACCGGCCATCCTGCGGCAGGCGTTTCTCGGCAATATCCAAATTCGCCATAATTTTTATGCGCGAGTTAATCGCTTCTTTAAAATAATAAACATTCTCCGGCACGGCGATATCCTGTAACACGCCGTCAATACGGTAACGAATGATTAATTTGTTTGCGCCCGGCTCAATATGAATGTCCGTCGCGTTACGCTGGTAGGCCTCCAGAAATATCTGGTTTAAAAAGCTGCCGATCGTTGCTTCTGAATCCACCGCTTCCAAATCATAGACCTCCTGCCCCTTGTGATCCATGTCCCCACCCTTAACATCCAAAATTCTATTGATCGTATCAGCGCCGACGCCATAATATTTTCCAATCGCCTCTGAAATATCGCGGCTGCTGGCCAAAACCGGGCGAATATCGGCATTGAGCATTATCCGTAATTCATCGCGCAACAAAACGTCATATGGCCTGGCCATCGCCAACGTTAAAACATTATCGGCAAAATAAATCGGCATGATCCGATAACGCTTCGCAACTTTGACAGGAACCTTCTCAACGACATCGGTAGAGATTGTTATCCGGCGTAAAGGCGTATAATTGACGTTTTGCTGCTCGGCAATGATAGGCAGGATATCCGCTTCATCTTCGATAATACCCATTTCTTCCAAAATCACACCCAAGAGCTTCCCGAGTTCCTGCTGTTTTTTCAAAGCCTCTATTAATTGTTCTTGAGTTATGATATTTCTTTCGATAAGCAATTCGCCCAATAATTTCTTTTTGACAAGGTTGATCATGATTTTCCTCTCTTGTTTTTGATCTTACCCCCGCAACTTTGCTTCATCTATCAACAGGCAAAGTTAAACGCGGGGGTTATTTTGTGCAGACACTTATGTTCACTCTCTTCATTCGTTCCATAAGTGTCGCACTCAATAAAAATAAAAAAGCCGAGCTACCTTTTGTTTCGGTAACCCGGCGATCCTAGACAACAACCAGTAATCTGCGCAGAATTGTTTTCGGCAGCCTGGCTGTCTAATTTAATCTTTAGACCCGTGGCTTTGCCCCGGCTTCATCAAATACTTATCGTGTTTGACTACGCCGGGCCCTCGCGGTTAAGCGAGAGGTCCCAACCTTTCGATTGGTTTGCCCTTATCGATCAATTTTTGACTTCTGTTCCTAAAGCTACAATGAGGATAGCATATGTTTGATTAAATAAAAAGGGGGTAAAGGCACTTACGAGGAAACGTTTTCTTCCGCATTTTCTAAAACGTCTTGAGAAGAATCTTGGCGGGCTGTTAAAAAATTATGATTATCAATAAACTTAACCCCTGTTTGATAACCCTCGCCGGGGGCGCCCCTCCTGACCCAGACCACGCACCCTAAGCAATCGCATATCTTACCGGATGCCAACGGAACCTGCATGGCTAAAGGGGTGTCCATGGGAAGGAATGTATTCGCATTTAACCGCAGTCCGCCTTCGCAAAAATCACAGGCCACCGCTGTTTCAACGCGATGTGTCCCAATAGCTTGAAAATAAATGGATTCAGTGAAACGGACTCGCTTGTATTGACGCCGTTCTTCCGTAAAATTTTGCAGCATCCTTGCTCCTTTTAACAGAAAACAGGCAAACCGCTAGCTTCTTGGTGGGAAATCGTCCTCGATAATAAATATAACATATAAATCATAATTTGACCAATTTTTGACCCTAAAAAACAACAAATTTTCTTTGCTAATTGAATACTCCCATGTTATAAAAAACGTCAATTCTTATGGAAACACAAACAATACCGCCGTCTAAAATAATTGAAAAACGCCAGGCCCCACGCTGGGAAATCGACGGACGGGTATGGTATCAGTTGGAAAATGAAACTGAAATTAAAGAAGCTAAGGCGCTGAACCTTACCTGTACCGGTATCGGCATTTGTTCAACCGGTGATTTGGCTCCACTCCAAAAAATCAAAATCACATTCTTTTTAAATCTGCAACAACCTTTGAGTGTTAAAGGCACTGCCTGTTGGTCAAAAAAATCCGGTCACGAGATTTTTGCCGGCATTACCTTTAACAACCCGCACCATGAAACGCAGAACCTTATCCTGCAATACGCTCTGGATTTAAACAGAAAAGAAGTTATCAAACACTGGTTTAAAGGTTGGTAAAAACTATACCAGCAGGTGTTCGGGGATAAGCATCCGTCCGGCGTAACCATCTTCGATGCCGTGGTACCACTGGAGCTGCGGCTCATCGCTTCGCCAGCAAAGAAGAACTTCTTCACCGTGAATAAGCGCGGGAAAATCTACCAGTCCTATTTCAAAATTCCAGTCCTTGTAATAACAGCCAATCTCTTCTAACTCTTCAATCAAGCCTTCAATTAAAGCTTCAATCTTTAAGGCCTCCGCCGGAATAGGATTTTGCCCTTTTTCGTTTAAACAGGCACGTAACGCCTTTCCTTTTTCCAGGATTTCCTGAACAACTTTCTTTACATACGGCAGCCGGCGATTGGCCTCTTGAGGGGTAAATATTTTCTTAAACAAAATTTTCTCCTTTATTCTATCTTCATTTTACACAAGAAGCCCTTTATTGAGCAACTTTTATTAATTTAATCAATCGCAGCTTGATACAACTATTTCATCCCCCTATAATGGTAAAAATGACGCCCACCAAAGACGACCCATTTCGAAAATATTATTTTATTGCCACCGTTATTATAACTTCGGCTATTCTCCTTTTGCTATCGTCGTTGACTTATTATATCAACGATTGGCCGACAGATTCCGAGATTGCCTACATCCCAGCCGCCCGAGGAATATTTTCTTCTATATTTATTTCACATCTCCATCAATTATCCAATATTCCTTTCGATATCTTGTATGGCAAAGAAGCCATGATTGTCGGGATCAGCGTATTACAAAATCTCCTGCACGATTCTCAAAGTTTATTCCCCAATGTTTTGTTGTTAATTCTGGCCACCTGCCTTTCGGGAATACTAATTTACCTTATTATGTGCTCTTGGTTTAATCCTCACATTGGATTCTTAAGTTTTATATTATTTATATTCTCCTTTTGGCCTTACCAATATATTCTTTTAGGGGCGCATCCTCCTTTTGCCCTCATGAATCTTCTTCTCGCGATTTATTTCCTGTCGAAAGAAAAAACATCCCTAAAGCTAAATCTTCTTTCAGGAATTTTCTTTGGAATCATGCTATTTTCTTCTCCCACCGCGCTCATTTACAGCCCATATTACGCTGCAGTTTATGTTTACCGTGAGAGACTTTTGAGAAAAAACGAAGCAAACCTGCGCGAGATTTTATTGCGCACCCTGGCAACAGGAATCGGAATTCTTTTTATTTTCTTAATCTTTACTCTTCCGGATCCATTGGCATATATCAAATCATTCCTTAATTACGTCAACGCCAGCAAAAACGGCAACCATTTTCAAATTGCACAATCTCTGGCAATACAAAATGCCGGAATATTGCCCAATCGCGGCGGCGGGATCTTATGGCTCTTAAGTTATATTTATCTAATGATACCTGTTTTATTTACCCTTTATCTGTTTAGCCTGATCTATCTTTTATTAAATGCCGGGAAGAAGCCCTCCCTGTTATGGCTGATCATCGTCAGCCTCTCAACCCCCTTGGCCGTAGAGGCCGCTCACGTTGCCCAATTCGGCCGGAATTATTTCTCCTGGCTCATCGGAATAATTTTTATCATCTGTTATACGATTTTCTCCATTGCTTCAACCCAATCTCTTTCTTTCACGAAAAAAGAAAAGAGAATCGCCCTGGAACTTCTCGGATTTTTTGTTATTTGGTATATCGGCCAAAATGTTTTTGTCTTTACCCAAGATGTCTTCCCCTCCCGGATGGCCAGTTCCCATCTTTACAGTTGGTTAAAGCAGCATCCTCATAAGAATATTTATGCTTTATCGCATCATCCTTACAATAAAAACACAATTCAGGTAATGAATAATATTAAACTTAAAGAAAAAATTAAATTCGGTTATATCGAAAATATAGCTGCTGCTTCCGATGGCTACCTTGTCCTTGCCCCTATAACGGGAAAGTCAATCTTTAGCAACTGTCAATTCCCTGACTTTCAGGGTGATCCCGCATTGACCGACCTGATTCATTCACCCGAATTTAACCAATTTATCCTGGCCAAATTTAAAACACCAGCCTCAAGCCGAATATGGCCTCAAGAAGAAGAATACTGCAGCTATCTCGATCTTTATCTCGGGAAAATCTCAGCCGCGGACAGGTCCTGGGGGTACATTTGGATTTTAGATGCAGGAAAATTAAAGAACAACCGAACCAACGGCAAATAGAAAGTTACATTGCGCCGGCCAATTTGGCTTCAATTCCTCTTTGTATAAATTGCGGGATAATGCCGCTGATCTCATCTTTTAGTTCCGATGGCACCCATTGAAAATTAATCGCATCAAGTTTACCGGAAATTTTAAAATCAAACTGCAAAGGATCGATTATCGGGTCGATTCTTTTAACAAGCGGCCGAAGATGCCTTGATTGCTTCATCAAATCCCTCGTCATGGTAACCGAAAATTCGCTAGCCACTGAATCGTCTTGCCCAAGATGAACATACCCCTCAAGGCCGACATCCGGTGTTTTCAGTTGGATATCTTTAAACTGCAGCCCGTCGCTTGTCAAATTAACCAATGATGACAATCGTTCAAAGGCAAGGCTGTTCATCGATGGCAGATCAAAATATTTTGAAAACCAATCCAAGAATTGCAAATCAGTTAAGACGCCATCCTTCATCGCCAACTGACCGATGACGCGCGGCTTAGGATAGTTATTAAAATAAATTTGCCCGGACAGCTTTCCTAATTTCTCAACGGAAGAATCTGCTTTTGCTAAATCAAGATCAACAAAACTAATTAAGGTATGAAGATGTTGAAAATTCGGTGCCCTATCAATGTTAATATCCCCTTCCAACCGCCCATCAAAAAGCTTGGTATAAAACCTTAATGAATTAATATTCTCCTGCCGGCCGTCATATAAAGCACGAAACCCATCAAAACCAAGATTGATCCGGTTACTATTAAAGGCAATTTTCCCGTTTTTGATATCAAGCTGTTGAACCGGGTATTCTCTAAAATTAAAAATTATGTCTTTAAGCAAGATATTAACATCCTGTACAGGTAATTTCTGTGTCTTATCTTGAACAAAAGCGACATTGCTTCGTAGTTCGGAAATATACAATTGATCCCCGCCATGGCCGCTGGCTTTTAATCCCGCCGATTTTATATTTTGCCATTGCCTACTGTACGCGGGAAAACTTTGCACATCCAGATTAAAATTAAAAGGATGCAAAAGCCCGACAGCCCCACGGGCATTGACAGGGGCACCGTCATAAATAAAATTTAATTGGGTAATTTTTAAGCTTTCCGCCGATAAAACAAAATGACAATCCAGGTCAATAAGGTAATGTTGCAGGTTAAAAAACTGGGCATAAGCGGATTTTTCCTGTGTTTCGCTTTTAACTTTTTCATTTAAAAAAGAATACCCGTGGATTGCCCACTCATGGTTTTTCATCCCTCCCCATAATTTGGCTTCCAATTCGTCGCCCTTGATTTCAAAACTGTGCAAATCAAAAGAATTTGGTTTAATTTGTCCGCCAATGGAATACTGATAATTTCTTTTTCCTTGTTGAATTACGCCGTGGGCACTTAAATAATCTTTGGACGTTACCATTTGCAAATTGATAACCGCGTCATCCCCGGAACCATTTTCCTTACCGGCAAAGACCAACCCTTTCCTGATAAACAACTTCATATCCATTTTAGGGTACTTATCAAAAAGCCTAAGAAGATTTTCCAATTCATACTGCAATAACGGCCAATCTTTTTTGGCTGCCAGCGCCGGGTTGTTGAATTGCAGGCTATTAACAGCCCAGTGGCCGTTTAACACAAGGTCCAAGATGGAAATTTTCAACCGTATATCCGGCAAGTCTAAAAATTTTCTTGGATTCTTTAATTCCTCCGTAAAAAGGCTGGTGTCTTTCAAAACAATCTGATTGGGGAATATGAAATAGATGCTCTTAAAATCCAGCGTATGGATAAGGAAACTATTGATGGAAGCCTTTAACGTTTCCCTACTTTGGTAAAGGAAATAATTGAGAAATATTTCACTTAGAATGATAAAACAAAAAATACATATCAATACCTTGATCGGCTTAAAATTGATAACGACAGATTTTTTTCTTTTAGTTTTTGTATGAATAAAATCCTGGCTAGGGTATCCGGCTGCCATTCCCCAATTGACATTCGCCCCGGCTAACGTTGGTTCAAAATCAAACAAACGGGCTTTCCCTTTGGGGATAGGCTGCGGGGAAGTAAAGTTAAAACGGCCTTTAGAAGATGATTTGGGCAAAGCGCTCCTCCCCGATAAATATCTCAACTTTGTTAATATCGTACACGGCTTTATGTCTTCGCTGCAATGGCGACAGGAATTTGTATTCCTTAACCCGGCTAAATAAAAACCGATGCGGCCTGTACGCGATGATTTGCCGTTCCCAATTCTTGATTAATCCTTTCTCGTGAGTAACCTGGGCTATTTTAAAAAGATAGGCCAAGGCAAAAAATTTCCCGTTTTTATCATTACTTGCCTCGAAGTACTGTTGAAACAGTTTTTCTGCTTGAGAATAATCGGACATGAAAAAGTAATATTCCGCGTTGGCGAATAAGGCTTGCTCTTTATAAGGAGAAGAAGGAAATTTATTTAATAAGAAATGGTACTGCAGGAAAGCAAAATCGACTTGACCTGTTTTAGCGGCCTCTCTGGCTCTGGTTAACACTTGTGAATCGTAGCCAGAATATGCCGGGCTATGGATAAAAACAATGGCCATAGCCAGAATTACTCCAACAAATATGTTCGGTTTGTACATAAGTTTCATACATCCCATCCCTAGTAAAGAACATTTTTATGCTGCGTAAGCATAAAAAAACCGAGCTCTCGTCAGATGAGGTACGCTCGGGTAGAAATAAAAATAGGGGTCCTCACCTTGTGATGAGCTGGCCCCTTTCTTGATTTTACTGCAATCGTGCTGCTTTAATTTAAGTATAAAATATTATTGGAGAAATTGCCAAAATATTTACTGTTGGGCTAAAAAAATTCCTGCGGAAAATAAGCCTATTTTTTACGGAGGTTCTGAAAAAACGCCCCAAACCCTTTGGGAGCAGGTTCGGAAGAAGGCGCACCTTGAGTATGAATTAACTTTAACGTCACCTGTTGTTTATTTTGCCAAGGCCAAAACATGGCAATGACGGTCACCCCTTGCGAATTTTTTACGAATAAAATCTGGTCATCATTGACTCCGCCAAAAGGCTTTACTAGTGGGGCATATTCCTTAGGTAATGCGGATCCGGCCGGTTTCACTGCCGGGCCAAACAATTCGGTAAAAATTTTTTCCCACGCCGCCAAATCTTTTGCCAGAACAACAATCTCTCCGTATTCGGGAGTGCTGCTCCGTTTTTCATAAACTTCCAGCTGTGAATTTTTCTGTATTATTTCATCTAAGTTGATTGCCATAAATCCCTCTTTCAAAGTTGTTGTATTTTAGCAGAACATCCCATTAAGTCAAATAAGCTTTACCCATTTACCCAATCTCTTACGTAATGCGGTTTGATAAATAAGTTTCGCTACAGCAGCGTCTTGAATAGCCAGCCCCGTGGAGTCAAAGACCGTTATTTCTCTATTATTGGTACGGCCTTTCTTCCGACCGATGACAATATCCCCCAGCTGTGCATAAATCTGCTTTTGGGTTATCAAATGTTTCGCCCAAGGAACATTGATTTCGCCGCTATGAGACGCTTGAGCCAAATCATCAATAACAACCTTCGCCTGCTTTAAAATATTAGCCTCTAATTCTTGTTTTCCTTTAGCATCTGCCCCTATGGCATTAATGTGCGCCCCTTCTTTCAACCATTCCCGCTTAACCAGCGGCTTACGCGAAGGCGTTGTCGTTACGATAATATCTGCGTTGGCCACGCATTGCTTGATGCTGTCACTGGCCACGAATGTATACGGAAGCCGACGCATCGTTTTAATAAATTCCTTAACAAAAGACGGCTTATGCCCCCAGACATAAACTTTTTTTATAGGAAAATATTCCTTCAAGGCCAATAACTGTGTCTTTGCCTGAACACCGCAGCCGACTAACCCGACAACCGAAGAATTCTTTCGCGCCAGGTATTTGGCCGCAACACCGCCAGCCGCTCCCGTCCGCAAACTGGTCAAATAAGTCCCGTCCATGATACATAAAGGATAAGCGGTCTTAGGATCGCTTAAAATAAGTGTTGCCATTACCGTCGGTAAACCAATGCGCTTATTATTGGGATGGACATTCACCCATTTCACAACACAAGTATCCATACTTTCTAGATACGCCGGCATGGCGCGGAAATCCCCATTATATTTATCTAAGTATAAATAAACTTTGGCCGGCATCTGTGCCTTGCCCAAGGCATAATCCCTAAACGCCCGCTCCACATAATAAATCGCGCGCTTCATATCAACCAAACGCTCAACATCCTTCCCGCTTAAAATTAATGTTTTATTTGTTTTCATGACTTGAGTTTTATTTTAAATATTAGTTTGTTAACGTGAAAAGGCTTTTACTTTACGCAATTATAACCTTCGCACATTAAGAATAATACTTGTTTTGCTATAAAATTAAAAACTCTCATTTATAATAAATATATGCGTTACGATCCCTTCCAAGAAAAAGCCATTGATTATATAAATGAAGGGCATTCGGTTATCGTTTCGGCCCCCACTGGCGCCGGCAAGACGGCCATCGCCGAGCATGTTATTGAAAACTGCCTTAAGCGCCGCGAAAAAGCCATTTACACCGCCCCCATTAAGGCCCTTTCCAATCAAAAATTTCGTGACTTCAACAAAAAATACCCTGAACAAGTCGGCATATTGACCGGTGATGTCACCATTAATGCCAACGCCCCCATGCTCATCATGACCACCGAAATCTTCCGGAATAAAATCCTTGAGGAACAATCAGCCATTAAAGATTTCCGCTGGGTAATTTTTGATGAGCTGCACTATTTGGATGACATGGAACGCGGCAGCGTTTGGGAAGAATCGTTAATTTTCCTGCCAAAACATATGAATATTTTGGGGCTATCGGCAACCATTCCCAATATCAAAGAACTGGCCGGCTGGTTTGAATCCATTCACCAGCGGCCGCTTAAAATCATTATTGAATCTAAACGGCCCGTTCCTTTGCATTTTTTCTTTCAATGCGAAAATAAAATATATGAAAACATAAAAGATCTAAAACCATACTTTGCAGCTACCCATTACAAACAAAAAAGAATTCCCCGGGACATTCAGGAAAAGACTAATCGCGTGTCGACGCTTATTAACCATTTTAATGCCCGTCAACTTCTACCGTGCATTTACTTTTGTTTTGGCCGGCGGCGCACCGAGTACCTTGCCAAGGAATTAAAAGTTTTTAATTTCCTTAAGCTTGAAGAAAAAGAAATGGTCACCGAACAGTTTAAGGCACTTTGCGAAAAATTTGACATTGCCCACGAATCAAGCACCTATGAAATGATGCCGCTTATCGAAAAAGGTATTGCCTATCATCACGCCGGTATGCTGCCAACCCTAAAGGAAGTTATCGAGCAATTGTTTACGACTAAACTCATTAAAGTCATTTTTACGACGGAAACTTTTGCCTTAGGGGTCAACATGCCCGCTAAAACAGTCGCCTTTGATGAGCTGGAAAAATTTTATGGCGATGCTTACCGGCCGCTTAAAACCCGTGACTTCTACCAAATGGCCGGGCGGGCCGGGCGCCGCTCGATAGACACCGAAGGCTTTGTCTTCTGCCGCGTCAATCCTTATGACGTTACTCCTGACGATATTCAGCGCATTATTTATTCCGACCCGGAAATGGTCACCTCGCGTTTTAACACTTCCTATGCAACCCTTCTGAACCTCTACGAAAAACATGGAGAGAAACTTTACGATATTTACCCTTTGAGTTTTCATTACTTTCAACAAAAACAATTTCTTCGCAAGCAGGCACTTAATTTAATCCATGCAAAAATAAGGCTCTTAAAAGAATTGGGGCACATCCGCAAACACAAACTTACCGAAAAAGGGTTGTTTGCCGGTAAACTCTACGGCTATGAATTACTGCTTGCAGAATTGCATGAGGAAGGTGTCCTGGAAAGATTATCCGCCAAGGAGCTGGGGGTCCTCGCTGTGTCCATGGTCTATGAACCGCGCAAAGGTATCCGTAAACCGACTATCCCGTATCAATTTAAAAATCTCCAGCGGCTTACCAATGACTTAACCACAGCCATTCACCGAATGGAATATTCTTTTAAAATTCAAACAAAAAGCAAAGGCTGCTTCTTTCATCTCGCCAAATGTGTCGATGCCTGGATGAACGGCGAACCGTTTAATAAAATTTTAACTTATACCGAAACCGATGAAGGAGAAATCGTCAGATATTTCCGTATGGGAATTCAAGTCTTAAGAGAAATCCTGGAAGCCGATATTTCTGACGCATTAAAACAAAAAGCCTATACCGTCATTAATAAAATAAACCGGGATGTCATTGATGCGGAGAAACTATTGCGGGGATAAATCGAATCATCAAATTTCTTTATAGCGAAAACATTGTGTTTCGTGGTCATTCACCATGCCCGTGGCCTGCATATGGGCGTACAATACGGTGGGGCCGAGGAACTTGAATCCCCGGCGTTTGAGATCAATACTTAATTCTTCAGCTTCTTTTGTTTTAGCAGGCAAGTCCGACATCTGCTTAAACTTATTTTTCTTTGGCTTTCCTCCGATGAATTGCCAAATATATTTTGCAAAACTGCCAAACTCCTGCTGTATTTCCAAAAATCGCTTGGCATTATTGATGGCTGCCTCAATCTTGGCACGGTTACGGATTATGCCGGCGTTTTTTAAAAGCTGCTCGAACTTTTTAGAATTAAACTGAGCAACTTTCTTTGGCTCAAAACTGGCAAAAGCCCGGCGGTAATTTTCCCTTCGGCGTAAAATCGTAATCCAGCTTAACCCGGCCTGTGCCGACTCCAAAACCAAAAACTCAAATATTTTTTGATCATCATAAACCGGAACGCCCCATTCTTCATCATGATATTTCTGATAAAGAGCATCGCCTTCCGGTACCCAAGCGCAGCGCTTTTTTATTTTAGTTTTCATATTAATTGTCCAAACGCTGCGCTAGTATACCAACTACGATTCATAAAAGCAAATATCCTCTCTACCCTATTTATCTTGTGTATGTTCTGCTTTAACTTCAGAACGCAATTGCTCACGAAAGGCTTTCCGTGCCTGCTCTTGGGCCTTACGAAATTCCTCTAACTTTTGTTTCTGGCTTTCACGATGAGATTTCATTTGCTCTTTACGCTGTTCCTTGGTCAAATCTTTTTGATTAGCCAAGGATTGCATGAAAGACATATTTTCATCGTAAAGGGATTGTTGAAAAGAGATGCGTTTCTCATGTTGTTCTTGATTAAAATTAAGTATTTTCTCTTTCTGTGCGGCTGACAACTTTTCATTCTTATTTAACATCTCCTCTAAATGACTTCTGCGTTCTTGATACATACCGTCTCGAAAAGATTTGTTTTTTTCAAACTGTTCTTGACGGTGTTTAATAACTGCCGCACTGCGCGCTTGCGGATCCATGTCTTTAAGAGTCGACCGGAACTGCTGATTTTCTTCTTTCTGCTGTTCTTGGTGTGCTTTTGCCTTCTCTTTCATGCCTTGGCAGAATTCCCCGCAACCACGCTTGTGCTGGCCATGTTCGGATCCTTCTTCAGCTTTCGATGGACTACTAATACTTACCAGTAAACCTGCCATAAAAATTATTAATGCTTTTTTCATTTTGACCCTCCTTGTTTTGTTTCTACCATTTTAACACTCTCAAGGCCAAAAAGTTTCGAAAAAAAAGCACCTTCATGATTCTAAAGGTGCTTTTTAATATACCTAATATATGAATATTGTTATTTCAAAAGCGAAGTTTCCTGGGCAACAACATCAGCTTTGGTAGTTTGATATTTCTTATAAATATCATTAAACAAACTTCCGTATTTAATATCGGAGGAGGCCGCCTCCGGTGTTGCCAGTCCGGATTTTATCACCGTTGCATTAAGCAATACCATGACAACACCTGTCCACTTACCTTTTTCATCGAGAACATACCGTGCTTCATAATTCGAAGGGACAAGAGCCAGGCCAAAATTATTCTCGGTCGAATATTGAAACCACACATATCCTTGCAAATTACCGTCTAGGTCACGTTTATGCTTATCATACTCAACCGACACTACCGAACCGCTCACCATGCCTTTAACCATGTCTTTAGCTTCCTTTTCCTTTCCTGCAGGAATATTGACGCCGATAAGCTTCAAATTTTCACCATTAATAAGCTTTAAGGTATTTCCGTCAACCACCGACTGAACAAAAGACAGTTCTGCCCAGGCCGGAGAAACTACCATTAATAACATTAAAAGGACAACTATCGTTTGCTTTCTCATGCGCCCCCCTTGATTACGCCTTCATTAAAATAATAGTATTTCAAAACACTATAAAAAGTATAACCTATAGAAATAATATTTTATGTGGTAAGGCCGGCAGGCCAAGAAAGCGCTTTCTTGGCAGGAAAATCAGGCAAAAAATTTAATAAATTTTACACCGTTTGATACAAGGGACTTGCCAAAAAACAAATTATATGTTAAATTTTAGAACTTCCTTTTTCGGAGAAAAATACCATGATCATGCAAGCACACAAAGATAGAAAAAAATCACCCGTTGAAGAAATTAAAGCGTGGTTAGAGGATTTTGCCAAATGTGTTCAAAGTAAGGACTTTGAAAAAGGGAAAACCTTATTCTCCCCTTCCTGTTGGTGTTTTGGCAGTTATGCGGAAGTCTTAAACAACCTTGATGATTTAGTAGAAAACCAGTGGAAACAAATCTGGCCCAACATTACGGACTTTCACTTCGACTTAAACAAACTGCATTGCCAATTCAGCCAAGACCAACGCATGGCTTGCATTATGGCGCCGTGGTATTCTACCGGTTACCGTCCAGATGGCATGATCTACGCCCGCCCGGGACGTGTAACCATTGTCCTGCTTAAAGACCCTGTCCATAACTCCTGGCTGGCTCATCACACCCATTACTCGCTTAACCCAGGGACACCTCTTGTAACCAAACGGCAAGAGAATAACGACCAATTATCCTTTGATGATATTTTTTCTGTCAACAAAGCATAACCGGCAAACAATCGATCGTTATTTGGGTTCTTGGGGAAAGTCATTACGACCCATCATTCAACCGGTTGCATACGAGAATTTCCTGCAAAAAAAACAGTTATGGGAAGGTATTTACATTTTTGCCGATATAGAACTTTTATCCGACAATGTGCGTGCCAAAGTTCTGGAAAAATATAACCTTCTGCGAAGCTCCTACCCTTCCTCACTTCTTCTAAACCACCCGATGGAATCCATGCGCCGTTATCAATTGTTAAAAACTTTTTATTCCCAAGGAATCAACACCTTCAATGTTTATCGATTAAGTGAAGATTGGCCCAAAGCGCGTTATCCTGTGTTTTTACACGGAGAAAATGACCATTTGGGAAAACGATCAGAACTCTTAAATAATCGCCAACAGCTCGAAGACACCATTGCCCAGCTTAAAAAACATGGATATGACACAACAAAAATGTTGGTGGAAGAATTCTGCAATACTGCTGACCGTGATGGAGTCTTTCGTAAATATTCAGCCTTTTGCATCGGAGAAGATATTATCCCCCGGCATATATTTTTTAGTAAGAACTGGTGCCAGAAAAACGATGATTTAGTTGATGCGGAAAAACTTACCGAGGAAATGAATTATCTAACGGAAAATCCACACCGGGAAATGCTGAGAACTATTTTTCATACTGCCCAAATCCAATACGGCCGTATTGATTATGGCCTATACAACGGCCGAATCCAAACCTGGGAAATTAATACCAACCCGATGATCCTGGTGGGGTCGCACAGAAATGAACAGCGGCAAAAAGTTCATGAAACTTTCAACGCGAATTTATCCCAGATATGGCAAAAGCTAGATAAAAAACAGCCCTATAATACCAGGAAAAATAATTATACATTTGAACCGCTGCGGACATCTTGGTACATTCAAAAAGAAAAACTAAGGCGTACCAAGGCAATAAAAAATCTCACACAACTAGTAATTAATTTTAAAATCTTTCTCTTTCGGCTCTGGTGTATTATAAGGAATTCCCAAAAAAACGTTTCTCTTTAAATGCCCAGATTATTTCTTAAGTTTCTTCTTCCGGCTGGTACTCTTCTTGACCGAGCGCAAAAGTCCAGGCAACGGCGGATTGAATTGTTTTAACGCCGGGCGGGACACGGAGCGTATAAAATGCTCCCGTGGAAGGGCAGCGGACTTTTACCAGATACAACGGTTCTTCCTGAGGGTGCCACAAAACCTTAACTAGGCTATTGTGTTCATCTTGATCAACAATTTCATAATTAAAATCCATTAAGAAACGTTCATAACCAATCTCCCGAAGACAAATTCGCCTGACGGTAGTGTTGCGGATGCGGGCAATGTGTTTTGCCTTTAAACGGCCTTTTTGCAAGAATCGCTCTATTCTTCCCGCCAGCCGAAACCCCAAAATATATAATTGGCATGAAACTAGCCGACTTTTATCATCAAACTCTTTCCATATGCCGTGGCACTTACCTTCCAGATAACTCCCGCGCTCCTTAAGCTGGCCGGTTGATTGCCACTCCATCATCTGACCATCAAGTTTATTGCGTTTATAACTGCATTCTAATTTCAATTGACCGTTGAGATACCACTCCCGCCGAATGCCTTCAAAAGCACCGTTGATAAACGATACCTCTTTTTTAATTTGACCGGACGGATACCACGCCCTTTGAATGCCGTGCAGCCGGCCCTTATGATACAATTCTTCCGTTTGTAGCTGTCCGTTCTCATACCACAGCTGAAGTCGTCCATGAAGACGACCTGTTTGTACTGTATTAATCGTTAACATAACGCCAGCCTTCCGGTTCGTATTCTTTCTGACGGACGACTTTATAAATGCCGGGAGAAAATTCTAAAGGATGGTGTTCAGGATGGGTTAAAGTGGTTTGATTGTTTTCTTCAATACGAAAATAAAGCTGGTCACTATGGGTGTAAACCTCGCCGCCGGTTAATTCATGTTTATGACCGGTTGCTTCCCCCTCGGCCAGTACTCGCGTCTTTAATTCTTTGGCCCCCGGAGGAATAACATCAACTTTGATGATGAGCAAATCTCCTTGCCTTTTCATCAATTAAAATTATAACAGATAAACTTTGCGCTGTCATTTAATTAACCTGAATTTTGCAAATTCAGAGCAATACGAATATGTTGACATTCAACTTTACTTACGCTATACGATATCCTGTGCGTAAAAACTTAATGTTGTTACTTTTCACTCTCCTGATTGCCTTCAGCACTATTGAAATTGGTTACCGAATTCTCGATCCATTCCCCCATGAGTTTGCCTGGGCAATCAACGACACCGAATTCGGCAGCGCCTACCAATATGACCCTTTCCTTGGCTGGTCAGGAATTCCCAACGCCGAGGAAACAATCATTATGCCCGAGGGCCGTTATCATATCAAAAATAACAGTCTGGGCTTTCGCGACATTGAACATACGCAAGAAGCCGCATCAAAGAAAGCCGTTATTTTTCTAGGTGATTCTTTTACCGAAGGCTACTTGGTGGCTTTCAAAGATGTTTTTGTCAACCGCCTACGTCAAAAACTGCCTCAATATGAAATCTACAACCTCGCCCAACGCGGATACGGGACAGACCAATCTCTGTTGGCCTATAAAAAATTTAAGAAACCAGAATCCGTAGCCACAGTAATTTTGATGCTTTCTGAAAATGACCTTGATGACAATTATATGCCGATGCGCTACCGAAAATTCAAGCCGCGGTTTAAATTATCGGATGACAATCTTTTATTAACCGGTATTCCCGTCCCGCGGTTGAAACAATGGGATGTATATCAAATAAGAAAGCCTCTTGATAAAAATAAATTAAAATTTTCCAAGCAGCTCAAAGAATATATCTTCCATTATTCCCATTTTATACACGATGTCAGTTTCCGCATCGACAACCGCCTTCATCCAAATAAATATAGCGGTGAGGATTCAAAAGAAAAAACGGACAGTACAGAAATAAGACTCTATAAAGTTTTGCTGGCGAAGAAAATTATTGAGACTCTCAACAAGGAAGTACAAAAAAACGGCGGGAAATTACTGGTGGTGGCCATCCCTTCCAAAGAACAATTTATGAAAAAAATCGCTTACGAACCCTATCAATTGCCTTTCAATTCTGTGTGCCATGAAAGTGGTGTCGCCTATTTGGACCTGGCCCCTTATTTTCAAAAGGCCTGGCTGCGTACTTACAACCGCGTTGATGCCCATTGGACAAAATACGGCCACCATGTTGCTGCCGATGCTATTTTGAATTATCTGTCTTCTGAAAAAACTCTCTCGACCCAATAATTATTTACTAAGAATATCCAGTAAATACCGGGCGGCTTCTTCCGGGCCCTTTTGCTCAAAGCCTTTAAGCCCCAAGCGGGTGCGGACTTCCCCGACAAAAATTCCCTTATCAAAGAATGCTTTAAAATATTTCTGGGCGAGTTGTTCATGCAGTTGTTTATATTGCAGCGGGCCAAAAATATTGGCAAAATAAGTATGCACGATGCCACTGGTCTCCGTCGTCCCTTTACTCATGACTGTCCCTTCGCGGAAAACACTGTAAGCCTTTTCAAGTGAATTAAAACGTTCCACCAGGGGATGGTCTTCATCGATGGCCTCATAATTATTTGCGTACAAAATAAAATCTATCTTATGGCCTTTCATCACCGTTTCGTAACTTGTGATCGGTAATATGATCCGCGCGTTAGTTTGATTCGCGCTCATGATAATCGCCCTGTCAATTTGGCCTAACGCATACCCCGGGCGCAAATCATCCAACCTTAAGAAAGCGCCGATTTCCGTGCCATAACCGATGATCTCCCCTTTATCCGAAATTTCCAAAGAGCCCATATCGTCTGCGATAACAAATAAATCCTGTATTTTATCAGAAGCCAATTCGCGGATGGCTTCGAGTGTTTCCGATTTCCCCGCGCCGGTGTCGCCGATAAATAAAACGGTGCGTGTTTTATCGCCTTTAAAAACAATCTTGATCAACGCGCCGTGAAAAGGTAAAAGCCCTTTTTTCATCATCGTGGCGTTGTGCAACGTCAACATCATCTTTTTTAAATAGCCGAAATAGCCGAATTCATTTTTCTGCGGCACCGCTCCGACAAATAAATCGTTCTGTGTGTCTTCATAAAAAACCGTCGGGAAATCTGAAAATGAATACAAACTATCGCCGGGCACGCCAAACATGTAAATAGCATCTGGCTTTTGCATTAAATCATCGTCTTCGGCCAGCTGAAACAAATTACATAACGACAACCCCAAATCAATAAAATGCTTATGAAAATAAACCAAAATAGTCAACGGGCCAACCTTAGCGGGATAACAAAGCCAATCACTCGGCTCCAGCGAAATAACATCAATAGGGTTTTTATTAACCTGGGTAAAACTTCCTTTACGTTTATTGATCGGTGGCTCAAGAATCAACGGTGGGTTTATCAAAACCTGACGAATCATCGAAATGGAATTAAGGACTTCATATTTCTTATCGAAAAAGGGAACGGCGTGGGAAACCGATATCGTGGCCATCTCGGCACCAGCAGCTACCTGGCGGTAAATTCTAGGATGATCTCCGGTAACCGATTCCTGAATATCGCGGTACATCCCGCGGATAATATTTGTCAATTGGCCAATGGTCGCATTAAAAGTTCTGTACGGGCGCTTATCCCAATTGCGGCCCATTGAATCGCAAATAATAAACCGGTCATAACTTCGCCAAAAATTATACAAATACTCGATGAACTCGCTAAATACATGCCGGTCTTTTAAAAAATCTTGATAAATTTTAAGTTCTTCTTCTTTTTTCTTTTTTAGCTCAACATCTTCGTGCTCACCATCCGCCAAAAGCATTAAGCATTTAACAAGTTTCTTTAAATTCTCTTCATTCATATTCTTGCCAGGAAAAATCTTTGTCAAATATGAATTCCTGGCCATCAATTCCGCCACCGCAACCTCCAGAACCTCCCGAAAGAGTTGGCTGTTTAAAATTTCCTGCGCGTTCTGGCAAATGGTGTCGTGAATGTGAATAATAATTTTCTTGCCGGTAATTTCGAAAGAAAGATTGTCCATCGTCAATTCCTTATATTAATAATAATTACTTACTGTAACCCGGATTTTGTAACAAAAAAATTAAGACAAAATCCGCCCATAGGGCCGACTGGTCAAATCTCGCCGAGATTTGACCACGCTTGTCGGGGTTAAAACCACCTTTTGCATCATATCATTTTTTTCGGGAGTATTAACGATATTTCGTATCCGATGCAAAATTGGGTTTTAATATAATAACTGGTCTTTGTAAAATATCAAGCCAACCTAAAAGTTTTAATAAACCCTCTTCGGTGACGGCCACGCAGCCCGCTGTCGGAAAATCTGTTCCACGCCAAATGTGAAGAAATATCGCACTGCCCGCACCGGGAACAATCGGCTCGGTATTATATTCAATAACAACGGCATACTTGTAAAGATCATCATCGCGCCTGAGCTGTTCAAAAGATTTCGCCGGCACGCCGGCTTTTACCCATTGATTATAAAAAGGGCCGCTAACATCATCGACCCAAATATCTTCTTTGGTTACCATTTTATATTCTAACTTTGTTGGTACAGATTCTAAATAGCCAAACGCCCGGCGCAAAGGATACACGCCCTGCGGCGTCTTGCCGTCGCCTTCTTTCTTCTCTCCGATGTTGGCCAGCCCCGCGCGCCCGATTACCGCTTTCATTTCGGGAAAAACTTTTTGCCATGTATTTCCCGTACGTTCCCAAGCGGATAATTCCGCGTGAAAATCTCCCGGTCCTTTACTTGTTACTAAAATAACTTGATGAACGTTTTCGGGTAAAGACAAAATTGCTGGTGGAACTTGGGGCACAAGCGGAGCCATGCTCTGGCAACCAGAATTAAATAAAATGATCATTACCAGATAAGCTAACTTCTTCATCATATTATCCTCCCACCACTAATCGGCATAGATGGCCGGTAATAATCCCCAAATATGTCCCGACGATATTTCCTAAAATAGCCAAAAGCAAACCCACCACGGATAATCCGGGCTGATAAACCTCAGCCACTACCGGCGCTGAAGCAACACCGCCGATATTCGCCTGGCTGGCCGCTGCCACCAAAAATAATGGCGCGCGGATTATTCTTGCTGCCATTAACAAAATAACAGCATGGATAATCACAATCGTAAAACCGGCCGCTAAAAGAATCAAGAAAGATTGCATATATTCCATATGCGCCCGGGCGCCCATTGTTGTCAGGACAAAATACAAAAGAAAGTAACCAATCCGTGTCGCGCCTT
>CAZVZR010000035.1:0-25945 GCA_964630825.1 uncultured Planctomycetales bacterium
AAGTTTGCAACGAAACTGCCTCGATGTCTTTACACAACCCTTCCATTTGTTCACTTGACCATTTCAAATCTTTTTGTAATCTTGCAAATGTTTGAACCGATGCCCCCTTGGAAATATTAATTGCTTCGCCATAAGGAGAATAACGCACCACCATATCGCTTAAAACCGGGTCGCCCAATTCATCCAAAGAAACAAAAACACGTAAATTCCAGTCAAAGTACCCAAACGGATCGGTTGATTTATTCTCAACGATCTCAATTTCTCCGGTTAATGTATTTTGAGAAAGTTTTAATGAGCCAATCTCGCCCTCGATCTCAAATCTTGGCATTGACGGAACAATGCGTTCCTGCAAGACATAATTTATCCGGGAACTCCTGATGAACTCCGTCAGGTCTTTGGCAACCGCATTTATAGTGTTGTAACTGACAAAAACTATATTATCCCCGGTTGCACCGTCGACAGGTTTTAAAATGACTTCATTGATCCCGCGGGTATCCATAAAATTCTTGATAATAAACCTGACTTTCTTTTCTAACTCCCTGTCCTCTAAAAACAATCTTCGCGATAATGGATACTGTGCCCGGATTTTCTCGACAAAATTGATATTCGTCCGCTCATTTATAAGGCCGATACTTTCGGGCACAGGAATTCCAGCAGTACGTAAAATTTGATCGAGAACGTCTTTCTGGTCTACATAGTCCCCTAAATTTTCTTGCGCAGGGAGAGGCACTCCCATTTGCTTTAACTCCTTTTCCAAATGATCGTAACCAGACATTGCGTTGATAAAATAATGGATCGTGATGGGGTAAACTAAAGCAAAATGATAAACCTTGTTGCCTTTTAAAATGCTGCCCGATTTTATTTTTAAAACTTTATTGCCATTTTCTGTTTCCAAAACAATGTCGGGCAGATAGAAAGTCACCATCTTAAGCTGCGGATGTTTAGCGGCTTCCCGCATGACAGTTAAATCATTATGCGAGGGATTTCTGCCAAATATTCCCACGTTGACTGTATCGATAAATTCCTCATCTAACACTCGGATTGAACCGGTCTCAAAGCCTGATTCTAAGATATCCACCGTATCTAGCAAAACCTGCCAATAAATGTCTATGTCGGGAATACGATAGGCAAATCTTATCCTGTCAAAAAGCCCTAATATAAAACTTTTATCGGTAAAACCATTTTTCTCAAGATACGTGATAAGGGCGTCGGTGAGTAATTTTTTTCGGCTGCGGGCGTCGTTATCCCATATTTTGCCTTCTTTATAAGTAATAAGGGCCCCGGCGATTAATCCCGGATGTGCCAATAACAAATAAAATAATTGCCTTAAAGGGGATACTTTTTTATCTTTATTGATGCTTTTGTTGAAAGCTTGAATAGTTGCCAACAAGATATATTTATAAGTACGCAAATTATAGGCAACTTCTTTTTTAGCAAAGCCAAAGACCGGCAAGCGGAAGTCATCCGATTTAAACCCTACGTAGGTATCAAGGATATTTTCATTAAGTTCTTCTGCCATCGACTGGAATTGGTCATTCTGGCCGTGAAATTTCCTGAGGAATAAAGCTGTATCCCGCAAGGCCATCAAATAACTAACTTGGCGATACGCCTTGATCTCCAATCTTGGTTGAATACCTAACGACAAACAAACCAAGTAATGAGTTCCAGAAAGATAAGCGTCGTAATCAAGATCGGGATTGACTTCTATTTTTCCCAAATCACTTTTAAATAATATTAAAAACAAAGGAAGAAGTTCCTTCTCAATATCGTACTGAAGGTTATCGAACTGCAATTCATAGTTATTTTGAACAGCCTGGCCCAATCTCGACTCAAATTCACTTATTTTATGGTCGATTTCCCGGGAATTAAAGTTAGGGATATATTCTTCCAATCTTTCTCTTTCCAATCGGCTCAACACGAAATATTGATAAAATATGGCAAGCAATTCCACCACAAGGACCCCCCCCACAATCAAAAGCAAATTGTATTGATAAGCGAGAACACTCAACACCGCTATAAACATTGCAAAAGAGATAAAATTTTCAGTATTAAAAGGAAGGTTAAATAACCAATTTTTAGACACGGCCTTAAATTGCCTGAATTTATTTCTCAAATAAAATAAAATGCCAAAATCAAAATAAACAAATCCGCCCTGCCGTTTATCAAGGGCTTTGGCAGATCGATTTGATTCAACCAAATAGGTATTAAAAATCTGGTCAATCTGCTCTCTGGACAGAATCAAAATTTCCTTGGGACGGGATGATTTCTTTTCCTCAACAACACCTTTGCCCAAGGCCGTCGTTGTTCCGGTTTTTTGTGTAAGATACCGCAGCAAAAGCTCCTCGGTAAAATCAACAAATTGCGTTTCTGGAGTTATCGACATGGAATTAATAGTAGCTATTAAATCCGGCCAGCTTATAGAATCACTGTATTTCATTAATCTGGTTAAAAAGAGCCGCGAGGCCGAATGACCATCGAGGACGTAAACCGTCTCTCTTCCTATGCTTCCAGCACACCACGGGCACATTCTTTTAGAAACGAGAAAATTTATGTCACTTCCAAAAGCAGCAAGGGAAACTATATCAGCGATGAACTCGTCAATGGCCTCCAATTGATCTGCTCCCTTCGGTCTTCCTGCCAGTGAAGAAAACCGGTTGTGACCAAAATGATGGCCAAGCTCATGGGCAATGGTCAATTGCAAATCCCGCATCCCGGAAAAACCTTTTAAAAATGCGGGCTCAAGCTTCATATGAGAATTCATCCCTGAATCCTTATCTGGTATCTCCGTAATTGTTGCCCAAGGCACTAAATTAATAAAAGATCCCAATTCATCTGGCGAAAATAAACCTAAGTCATGTTCAAGAACAAAGAGCACGGCAAAAACATGGTTAAGAAGATAAGTATCTCGCTCGGGCCCCTTTGCCGCCAATAGCGCATTAACACCCGCTTTACCCTTGCTGGCTTCTTCGTCTAAATATGTTTTAGCCCGCCTGGAAATCATCGCAAACGATCTCTCCTCAGAAATACCCAAAGCAAGAAAATTACCAATAAACTGTGTTTCTACATCGCCAAACCTCGCTCTTACCCACGGATAAATCAAATCTGGGTAATCCTGCATGAGCACACGAATAATCTGTAATTCTTGGGAAGAAAACTCAGTCCAATACAAAACATTGACCACGCCATCAACGACGGATTTTTGATCGATAGTAATCAAATTTTTCAATAATCCTGTAACCGTTGGCGTAGGCTCATTTTCTTTAATAATACGGATAACAAAATCCATCGTGTCCATATAGCCTAAATCAACACCGTTTTTCACCATCTCGGTAAGCCTTGTTAATGCTAAATTGACCGATTCCTCCCATTCCGGGCCCGTCTTTTCATTCGGTTTAAAATATTTATTGATTACGGCAAAAGCGGCCAAGCGGTACTGATTTTCGTCCTTAAAAATTAATGTGCTTAAACGATCAAGAGCGGCTCTCTGTATATTTATGTCATCACTGTTTATATCAAGAATGAGCTGTTCTGCGATTGGCCCTGGGCCATCAATGACTTCAGGGATATTCTTTGATTGAGAATTCTTCGGGAGGATATTAGCAGGATTAAAATTGGCACAATTTAACAAGAAAACTGAAACAATAATTAAAACGGCAATGAATATCCACTTGCGTAACCGCGTACTTATCGCTCTCCAGGATAAAAAGAAAACTTCTAAAATACCGTTTTTCCCTTTTAGATTAATTTCCTTATCCACGCGTCTTTGAATTTTCCTTAAAACCTTTGTGCTAGGTTGGTTGCTGATAACATGTAATCTTCTTTCCCCTGTAAACGGTGTGCTGATCTTGGGCTGAAGGCGCTTTAAATCTGCTTGCACCTGATTTCGAAAATTTCTTTGCCCGTAACCGATCACCAAAAAGTCCACGCCTTCATCGATGGCCGTCTGCACTAAGCCACTCGCATTTTCCCTTGCCCCCATATACAACACTTCCAGGCCGGCATCTCTTAAATCTTTGGCCAAGCGCTTAAGGCGTACATCAAATTGATGACTGACGATACCCTGGACGACCGCGAGCACGCGAATCTCTCCCCGCTCAGCCTTAATGCGTTTAGGAAAATTTTTTCTTTTCTCATAGATAAACCATAAAATGCCGACAATCCCCAAGATCAATCCTATCCCGATCGTAATCTTTACGCTCAAAATAACCGCACTGGTCACGCCAATTGCAACGACAGGAAAATTGCCAATGTAACCACCTTCTAACTTATTAACTTCTTCTTCATATTTTTGCCGGGCTTGGTGCAGCATGACGGCTAATTCTTCGTCACTAAAAATAATCTTCGGCCGTTTTCTTAACCGGCTGTAGATAAAATCAATGATTTCCTTAAATATGGCGACGTTGAGCGTGTTTTCTTCCTGGCCTTCAATAAAGATTTTACTAAGAATAATTTTGAGCGGCTCCGCCATCTCTTTCCAATTAGCGGTATCGAATATAACGTCCGGCAAAAGCTCTATAAAAGCCTGTTTGGTCTTTACTAAATAGATATCCGTAGCCAAACTGGTTAACACCTCTTTTGTCCGGTGCATGGTATATTCTGTATAATCCAAGGCTAAAGCAAGTTCCAGGTCAGAGAATTGTTTTCCCTCTCTATTAACACTCTGGTGGGAAAATAATTCTATTACTTGGCGGAAATTAAAAACACTTAAATGCAATTCATTCGTCGAAAGCGAAGGGACAAGTTCTTCGCTCATCCTAGACGCTGACCGTTCCATCATTTTCCACCTGACCGAGTCCGAAATAAAATCAGAAAAAACGCGGATGACCTGTTCCCGTGACCGGGTGCGGTGCAAGCGTACCGCTATTGATAAAACATCTTTATACGTTAAAACACTGTCAATATAAACGTTTTCGGTTGTTCCCCGCGAGGCGAATTGCCTGACAAATTCTTGCCGCTGTTGGTTTATTAACTCCCAAATTTGTTCTGCCCCTTCTTCACCTTGCTGCATACGTCCGTAATAATTGTCCCGAGCCGTGGTTAGCGCGTCTAGTGCACGGTAAAAAAACATTTGCGTTATATGCCCGCTAAACATTCCCAGCGCCTTAACGGCAGCCAAACGGACTTTTAGATTAGGCGACCGTACAATAATATTCTTAAGCGGTTCCTGTAAAGCCACCATGGCTTTCTGCCCAATGGTATCGGCGACAATCACCCGAAAACGGGAATGCTCTTCTTCATTGACAAGAATTTCGCCCAACTCATGTTCCCGGGCCTGCAAAGCAAAATTGCTTAAGGCCACGTTTAATTCACTGGGAAAATCTTCCTCATGGGGATATTTCTTTGCTTCACGACGGAGAATCGCCAAGCTGCCATCCCCGCCAATTTTGCCTAATGCCTGAACGGCTTCGGCCCAAAAAATCGGTTCCCTTTTAAACAGCCTCTTAAGTAAGCCGATTCCCTGGACGCTCTTTCTGTTTCCCAATTCCATAACTGCTTCCCTTATAAGCTTTGTGCCAAAACCATCCCCTTGATCTCTTAGTTTAACGACAAACGGCTGCGTCATACGCACAATCCTTAACAATTCTCTTACCTTTTGATTTTTAAGCGAAGCCATGATGTTGTTGCAAGCTCCAATAAACAATGTATATTCACCTTTAAATTCTTCATAGGCCCGGGCTAACAGTTCCAGCGCCTCTCGATCGCGCATCTTGGCCAATACCCACATAACGTGGTCTTTGTTAACACGGTCTGCTATGTCCCGGTCAAACAATAAAACCTCAAGGACCTCCAGCGCTTTCGGGTACCTTTTGTCATACTTGGATAATTTATCGCGTAACGATAAAAGCTCATCATATATTTCCTGCTTGGTGCGCGCATTAATTAGCCGTTCTAAATTACTATCTAAATCCCTTTCCTTTGTCCTTATTACTACCACCGGAACGATAAAAGGTGCTTGTGCCAACAACAAGGCTGATCCCAACGATCCCACGCCCAAAAATCCCAAAAGCCAATTTAAGTCAAACGACCAACCCATCAGAGTTACCATTAACCAAATCAGACCGGCAACAAACAATAAACCCATAAGCGGGGTCCTTAAAACAAAACCTTTTCGTCTCTGATCTTGCTGAAACGGATATACATTTCCCAAATTAAATATCTGAGTCAATTCATCAAGGGCGGTACGGCTTTCGATAAACAACTGCGGATCTTTTAAATCGGCAATCATCAAACGATCACGATAATGTTTTTTGATCCAGGCCTCGAGTTTATTAAAGCCACCTTCATCTAATATATAGTTCTGATTAACCGCGCGCTGTTCTTCCGGCGTCAACATCACCCGCAAACGCAAGCACGCCGGCCCGCCGCCGTTACGCATGCTTTGTTTTAAATCAACAAATTGAACGTGCTTAATCGGATTATCTTGTGCTAAAACCCGGTCAATAACATTTTTAACAGGCGGTTCGGCACTTTCCATAGGCGCAATCAAAACCATTTCCCCATTAGCCAAAGTCACAATCTGGCTATTAAAGAGATACGACTTTACTGCTTCCGGAACACTTAATTCTCTTTCTGCAACCTCAATAAAATAAATTGGATTACCAGATCGCTCCTGGATTCTTGCTATGTTCCGCAAAATTCTCTCTTTATTTCTAAAGGCTAACTCGTGATGCACAATAACATTGCCATTGCTCGTCGCGATAACATCGTTATGGAAAACACCTTGATCGATGACAGCAGGATTCTGTTGAACCAAAATGGTTTGGCGCGTATCTAATAAATGCTGCCGGGCAATTTGCTGGAAGGCTTCGAGGCTTTGCCGTGAAGGATATCTTTGCGGCAAACTACGCGATGGCATTGTTTGGCTTCTGCCGTAAACAAATATTTCCAAACCGCTGGCCAAACGCATATGATTAGCGGCGCCTTCATCAAAATAAACGCCATTACCCTCTAATGGGGCATGAACGACAAAACGTTTCCCGTCGCTAAAAATTTCCTTTAAGAAAACATGGGTCTGCTCGGCTTCCAAGGCACGATGAATATGCGTTATCAAATTGGCGGTCGTAATGTGCAGCCGCCTGTCTTCGGTATCAAGGGAAGGCGAAACTGTCGCCGCATTCGCCGTCCACATTGATGACGATTGTGACACCTGAAGAACTTCAAGCAACGTCGCGCGGTCAAGGATTTGCTCGTCGCTGCCACTATAACCCAAATCTCTCAAAGCATAAATATAAGGCCGTTCTTGCGGCGGGATAAATCCTTGCGGAATGCCTAAACTGTGCAATAACCGCATCTTTTTCACGCCTTGCAGCGCTGCTTCTTGCGGATTGGAAGTCATATGTTTATTCGCCTCGGCCGCGAGGTTCCCGTGACTTAATCCACCATAATTGTGCGTCGGGCCGATCAAGCCATCGAAATTATATTCCAAAGATGTTTCGGCCTTTTCTTGAAAAACTTTGGATGAACGATTGCCGTTAATTTCTATCCGCGGACTCACCGCTTTCTTATGATTTAAGAAAACTTTTGCCAGCTGTATCGTTTGCGGTAAATTCTTTGATAAGCGTGCCAATTCCTCAATGATCACGGAAGCCGTGGCGCCAGCAACCGGTGTACGCAACTTTAGTTCTAAGGATCCGACTTGAACCAGTAATCGTTTTCTTCGCAATGGATCAAGCATGTTTGCTTTAAGGCCTTGGAAAAACTTCCGCTTAAAGAAAGCACTGCGACCATCCACAGCATAAGCTGCTAAAATATACAGCAATCCCCAATTAACATTTTCTTTAACCTTGGCTTTTAACTTTTCCCAATCTTTTTCTACGTCGTTCGCCTGATTTTTCTTGGATTTACGTCTTAAGAAAATAGGCGGAATTAAAATCATCCCTTGTTTTGGGACTTTATTTTCTTTCGTTGGAGGCGCCACTGGCTTACTTGGCCTAGAACTTTCAACCCAGCCTAAATGTTCCAATAACCGGCCGGTCAGTTGCACGGCCACCGCACTGGTAAATTTATATCGACTCGGATTAAGGCGGTGAGGAGGTTGGCTCTCATCAAATTCCGGGACGGTCACGACCACCACCATGTAGACTTTATCGTTCCAAATGGAAATAAATTGGGCGGTCCGGTTCCGGACAACTTCGCCTTCAAGGTTTTCCCCGGTCCCTGTTTTACCGCCGGTACGCAGTTCATCTGTCCCAAAAATCGCCTTGCCTTTTTCGGTCAATTGATAATGTTTATCGCCTAAACGCTTGGCCGTCCCCCGTTCCACGACACCATACATAAGTCCTTTGAGCGACTGGCGCGAATCGGCGTTTAATATTTCGTCACTTACCGGTCGTATCGCCTGAGCCTGGACTTCAAAAGGCGTCCCTTTTCCAAAACGGACGCTCTCGATTTCCTGCTGGGGCATGAGCCGGCCGGTTAGGATATCTCCCAGGAGTTTTCCAAACTCCGATGGTGAACCCGAAGCGCTGCCCATCGCAAAAACCGCCAAAGACGGAGTCATTTTCGATGTCCCATCCGCCGTCGTTAAAGCAAAACCTAATTTCTCAAATGACTTATCGATATATTGTTCAAAAACCGCCTCTTCCAATTCTGTATAAACGCGCTTATTTCTTTCCCGCGATGGTTTGTGCAAGAACCGCGTGGATTCATAAACGATTTGCTGAGCAATTCTTTGCAAATCTTCATTGCGTTGGTACAACGCAAATCCCTTTTCAGGATTCTGCGGATCGAGATACTCAACGCCACGGACCAATTGCGCTTCTTTGTAGTTAAGTTTCAAATCAATATCGGGATGCTTTACCGCATTGGCAACGATCCGTCTCAAATATTGCCGCGTTTGTGCTTTGGGCGTACTGCTGATAACTTCTTCCAACTCTTGCGGAGTTAAGATCACGCCTTCTTTGCCTTCCTGAACGGATTCTTTCTGCGCCAATTTTACCAAAACACTTTTAAGAAAATCATCGATCGTGCTGCGGATCTTCTCTTCTTCTTGAGAGATAATAATTGACACACGCATGTCATCGATCATCGCGTCGATGTCTTCCTTCGTCGGCTTATAATTTGGATTCTCGGTCCTCTTTTGATCCACATAGGCGCTAAAGGCTTTCGCTTCCGCCGGGCTCCACTCCTTTGGATAAACTTCAAATACATTAGCATCAAACATATGGCGGATGGGATTGCGATAATGTTCTTCTAAATATTGCTCACGATAATATTCTAAAATCTGTTTCCCTAACCGAATAAAAGGTACGTTAATGGATTGCGCCAAAGCGTCTTTGATGGTGGGAACAAGATGATTTTGTTCTGAAGGTTTAAAATTTTGGTGCGTGTGATAATGGCCCGCGGTCAAGACAGAAAATGGTTGTGCGGAAATATGCTGATTAAGATCTTCATCCACCATTTGCGCATAAATCACTTCTTCACCGTTGGTCTTTTTAGTAATGAAATAATCTAAGACCCGGCTGGAGATGGGATCACGCGCAGCTGAGCGAAGGCTCTGCAATTCTTCTAGGGTTAATCCGTTATACTTAGCAAACAAATCTTGTAAAATCATGTGATAAACAGCTAAGGCGCGCAGCTTCGCGGTTGAACCCATCTCAATGTTGGTCTGCCGGTTAAAATCAAGCGGCCCTTTCCAGGTATCGGTCATGACTAATGGCCGACTACCGTTCTCATCGATACGGCCAATAATCACACTAAAACGCACATCTCTTAAAACATCTTCTACAGTCGCGTTTGGCGTTCTCACTTTTGGATCTTTGCGTAAAATTTCAGTTAATATCCCTTCCTCTTCTATAAATTGGGGGTCCGTCGAGAGCCGGTGTAAATACTCTTCTACCTTGCGCGTTGCTTCGGCATCCAGGGTTAAATTTGCTTCCAAATTCATCCGATTAAGATCAGCTATGTTTATTTCGTGGTCTTCGCGTAAGGCACTGACCAAACGTCCCTGTTCGATCAAATCGGATTTTCCAAGAGGATAATTGATACGCACTTCCGGCTTTTGTTGTTTATTCCAGATAGACAAAAGATCTAAATTTCTTGCCGCTTTGTATAATTCAGGAGAAATTGCATCATTAATGGCGAGTTTATCGAGTAAGAGATAAGCTCTTTGCTGAAGGAGCTCACTGCCGGGGTAAATTTCGCTCGGATTTTTGTTTCCGACAATAAGTGCAATACTTCTCATCAAGGCCGTTGCTTTGCTATTCAAATTCACTGAGGATTGTTCTGAAAGACTTAACGCACTGTTGATTTCGCTAAGGGATGTCCCAAACCAGGCATACAACGCTTCCCTAAACCCCTCATTAACAGGGCCATAACTCCTATTTCGTCCCAAATAATTATGATTAAAATAATCAACAAGGATTTGTTGTTTTAGCTCGGGAGTAATTATTCTGCCTTGGGAATACAATTCCAAATTCGCTGTTCCTAATTGTCTAAATTTTTCAAATATCCCATCGACCTGACTGTCACCGCTAGAAACGGTCCGGCCATTAGGTGAAAATAAAACTTTAGCCCACTGAACCACTATAGTGCTGCCGCCCGGCGTCGCTCCGTTGTGTAAACCAAACAACTTTCCAATTCCCATTCCCACCGCATAAACAGAACGCTGCACTTCGACAATCATCCCGTAACTTGATGGTGTGTATGGTTCAAATTCCTGATTTTCCTGTAGCACGAGGGCTTCCCAAATCAATGGATGCACATCGGTAAATTTGTAAATAGGATATTGTCTTTGGGCTTGATGGAATAGCTCATCATTTCGATCATAAAAAGTTAACCCGGTGAGTCCCGAGTCATCCAAATGAACCATCATGCCATGATCTAACCACCAACGCAGCGCAGGGGACTGTTGGGCCATCGCGGCGATCTTAAAGCCATGCTTTTCTAAGAGCTCGGCAATATCTTTGTTATAACCGCGTTCAATCGGAAACTGCCCGCTCTTCGGATGAGAAACGGCTTTGGTATGACCGGGTTTTACTTCCCAAGAAATTTCTTTATTAAAATGGGTAAACGCCTGAGGAATGATGAGCGTATAGATTAAAATCCCCATTAAAATTCCCGTTAAAGTCATTGAGAACAGCCCGATAAAAACCCTGCGCAACCATTTGATAAAAAAGTTTGGCGAACGCCATAAAAGCCAGGTGATGGGAGAAATGGCTTTTTTAATAAACTGCATACTTTTATTAGACCCTCCCTGCCGTTTTGATTTATTAGGCCGAAGAGTAATCAAAATAAAAAATATGTAACTTGCATTAGGGCCTGGTTGTGGTTCCTTGTGACCTAAATTGTCGACGGCAATCCAGCCATAACCTAGCCACCCTTTCCGGAATTCATCTGATGCGGGTAAAGGTTTGGCTTCTTGAATAAAATTCTTTAATGCTTGTTTCATTGATTCATCTTTGTTTGTTTCCAACTCCAACAAGAGCTTGGCAGCAAAACGCGGAGCAGTAAAAGATGTGCCTGCTTCACGGCCGGGCGTTGTCGACATGAAAACGTCGTAGCCCAAGCTTGACCACCAAATACGGTTCATAATAATCTGTCTATTATTTTGATCCGGATGCATTTGTAATCGAAACATGTCCAAAACCCGTCCGACCGACAAAGGTTGTTTTTCATGAAACTTTACATCGGCAACCGCTGCAATCGGTAGGACGTTATCATATTGCGGGTGCAGATACCGGCGGGGAAAAGCCG
This sequence comes from uncultured Planctomycetales bacterium, assembly GCA_964630825.1. GTDB lineage: Bacteria > Omnitrophota > Gorgyraeia > Zapsychrales > Zapsychraceae > CAZVZR01. The sequence continues at coordinate 11,695 of CAZVZR010000035.1, forward strand.
CTTGGTTACTATCGTTATTACCAGCAGCGACAACAAATACTATCCCTTGATGACCTAATTGATTGATCCTCTCCGCGGGGAATAATCCATTAACATCATAAGAGTTCTCAACGCGCGTGCTAACCCAAGAAACATTAACAATAAAGGTGGTGTCCGGATGGTCTTTATAAAGAGACTCCACCTGATCCAAAATAAGATTTTCATCCCGTTGCGTATAATCCAATTCATAGATATCAATCCCTTTATCTTTGGCCGGGCCTGTTTCAATGAGTTTTGTCTCACCATCGACAATACGGTAAATCCGGCCGATGTGTTCCTCCGCGACTTTGGTTGCCTCCATCGTAGTAAGGTGACCATGTTTCTGGGGCAATTTCCCTTGCCGCAAGAACGACCAATAATCTTCTGACCTTGTATTCTTAAAATCATCGAGAATAACTAAAGCAACTTTCGGCCGTTGAAACCGTTGATCGGGGAGCGAACTGACCTTACGCGGAACAAGATTATTGACCTGCATAAATTCGAGGACACGATTTTCTCCGTAATTGGCCTGAACACTGTTTAAGATATGTGGCAAAAGCGGTACATCACCCGGTTTGTACGGCGCGGTATACGCAGGGCTGTGCGCTGCTTCGTTAAGTATCTTTAAATCATCATCCCCTTCAAGCCCGGCAACGGCATAAGGCAAAGCCACTCTCACCGTGCGTTCTTCAGTATTCGCGTTCAAAATTGATTGATAGAGAAGCTCTCTGGCGGAATCGCCTCCCAACTCGCCCAAAAGCCCGGCGGCCAATGCCCTTGAAGAATTAAAAAGTTTAATTTCAAAATTAGTTTTATAATGCTGCGTTTTGTTGAGGAATATTTCTTTTAACGCATCCAGAACTTCTGTACTACGCAAGAATTCCGGTTGAGATTGTTTAGATACGGTTAACGTGATTTTATATAAGGACTGTAATAAATTAAATCTTTGGGCTAAACCCTCGCTTTTTAACATCGCGATAAGCTTTTCTTTAGTCAGAACATTCGGCTGAGGCACTTGTAATTTCAATTTCTTAAAATCTTCTGTCTTTTCCTCCGACTCAATCTGATCAAGAATGTACCCTCGGTTATTCGGCTTGCCCAGCTCACCTTCTTTCCCGGCGCAGGCAAATAGGCTCAATACTAAAACGATGACGGCTAAAATCCTCTTGCCTTGTCGGCGAATGACCGATTTTGAGAAACCCGCCCCGACAAAAGCATTTTCAGGGTGTTCAAGTTCTACAAGCCGTTTTAATTGTGATCCATCTTGAGTTGGGGCCAGGTCAGTAACGGCATGATAATAAATTCGGCCATTGATAATTTTCCGCTCGGCATATATTCTCTCTAAACGCAACTGTTCGGCCGGGCCCATGGCAAGCAGCGTATCGATAACCGCTTTAACATTAAAATACGGATGCCCATTAACAAATTTAATAGCCCCGGGTATTTCTTGAAGCTGATGGACAAAATCTTCCACCGATGCTGCCGGTAAAATCTGTGTGACACAATTAGTGCATTCCTCGACTGATAACAGCTTCCCTCGCCTTTTAAAGAGCTTTAAGATTTCCCCAATCAATACAACCATTTCGCCAAACAATAAAATAACGAAAAATGCCGCCATTGATCCCCACGTCAATAAAGTGGGATGTTCGATAATTTTATCGCGTAGCTGCATCCACCATTTTGCCCAAATCGAAATCGGCACCTCATGAATCGTCGCCGGCAGATGATCCTCAAACAACTGAACCCAACGGCCGTCAAATCCACCGTTATTTTTTTGCTGCCACCCTTGCGGAAGCCAGTATCCTTTTTCATCAAGCAACTCTCCATTACCCCGGATACCTTGATGAACAAAATAATCATGTTGCCCAAAATAATTATCAGCATCTTCATGATGCCCAAACCCGCCCCGCGTCGGCCGTGTACCCATGGGAGAACCGTATTTCAATGCTACACTTTCAAAATTTCCGGAATAGCCAAATTGATAAGTCCCCCAGAACCAGCCTTTGCTAAGATAACCACTCTTGATATTAAACGAAAGAAGCCTGTCTATTGACGTCATATAAAATGACTGCTGCCCCGACGGGATCAGTATTTTGGTTCCATCTTCATTAAAAACGGAGGATTCCAAAGAAACTCTGATTTGCGGATACGTCCAGTTGACATTTCTTTTACCGGTATCCCACATCGTTGGTAATATGTCAGCAATATCCTGTAATTCATAAGTTATATTTCTAACTTGAACTAAATTCATCGCTGCCGAGTTTTCCCCGGAGGCTAACTCTCGGGCAGTTTCTTGAGTTATCGCTTTAGCCTGCCAATAATTCACCGCCTGCTTATCCGCATCATTGATAAAGACATACTGAAACCCTTCGTCGCCGCGGCCAGCAACGTTAATAACCGCCTTATTCTGGCTTGGCCGTTTGTTCATCACATCAATATTCTCAAATGGTTCTCTGACAAAATGCAACTGCGCCGTTGCTGTCCCCAGTGTCCCATTCGATTGGGCCTGCCAAAGAAGAACATGGTTACCGCTTTTTGTCTGATAAAAATTCAAATCGCGCGCCGAACTTTCCTTGCGCAATTCTTCTTCATAAAGACGTGCATTGTGCCGGCTATCTTCGGTGATAACAACATAATTAACTTTCTCTCCCATCCCGGGATTGCCCTGGATATTATCAATGCGGATCTCAACTCTTTCCCAGTCATGGACTGAGCCTATTTCCGTCGACCCAATTTGGCTGGCATGATAAATATGGTAAATCAATACGGCGCTTTTCTTGTCTCCCTCCATAAATTCAATGATAGAGGTGTAAAGTGTCGGCCTTATTTGCCAATCTTGATGTTGGGCTCCCTTGACATAATCACTTAACCCATCGGCCCAATTTTCCCGGTTGTTCGTAAAATCAGTATCATTATCAAAATAGAAATTCGTTATCCAATCCTGCCCCAAATTCTGATCTTTATCTTCGGCCGCCTTCTTAAAAATAACAGGTGCATAATAGCTCAGGTACATTCTTCGTTGTTCATCGGCCAAGACCATCTTGGGTGATGCCACTTCTTCTTTTTTCTTGACCTCTACTTTTACCAATGGTTTCAGGCCCCACAAATTTTCTTTATTAAATTCAATTTCCTCTTGGCTTAACGGAGGAATAATAAGACGCAAAACGAGCGCCACAATACCTGTGAGGGCCATCGCTTTGAAAATCCTTCGCCCGGAATGAATTTCCCGAAGCCGGAAGACATATTCCTCAGAAGGATAAACTTTGATATTTAAATAATGATGAATAAAAGTCGAGACCATAAATCCGACAAACAATTTTCCAATCGGCAGAAAAGCACCGATATAAAATGCCGCCAAAAGATAAAAGAAAATATTGATGCCGGCGATGGTCAAAATCCATAAAAACGGCGGGCGTAACGGCATTTTCTTGGTGCGGACAAAATGAAGAAAGATAAAGGCCAGCCAGGCAATTCCCGTTGCCTGATAAACATTAAAATGGGATGTCAGCTCGAGATTAAGGCTCCAGAAAATAATCTGTTCAAATATCCCTTGATACCTTTGGCGGAAGCCCAGCGCTCTTAATAAAAGTATTTTCTCCGCCATAATCAAAAAAACCTGCACGACGGGGATCAACCCGACACCGCGAACCTGAACATTATCTGTATTTTCTTTTACCTTAAAATAAATAAATCCAGGCAGCCATTGCCCCGGCTCATGATGATCGTTCTTTTGTGAACGGCCATGAATGGTCACCCAATATTGCCCTTCCCTTTGCGGGGTCAATCGCGCTTCATAAAGTCCGGTTTTTTCATTGCGCTCCATTCGCGTATCTTCGTGATCATCCTTATTAAGGTTGGAATATACGACGATCCCGCGCGGGGCATAACCGCCATCGTAATCAACTTGGGCTTGGATCAAAATCTCTTCGTTTTTGCGAACACTGTAAGTTTCGCCAACATTGGCGTATGTTCCTGCCAACTGAATCGATCGGACTTTCGCGGTGGTCTTTTTGTCCTGAGGATAAAGACGACCCAAGAGGGCTTCCAATTCCTGCGTTCGCGTAAGCCGCCAATTTTCGAGGACATCCGCCAAATCTCTGTGCGGCCAGACCCAATGACTATTTTGAAGAACCCGCGCACGAATAGGATCAACGACTTGATCAAAATTTTTCTCTGGATATTTCAAAAGATATAAATACGCGATTAAGATCGACGCTGAACGGCCGATACCGGCATGACAGTGACAAAAAATCGTTTGTCCCTGAGATAACTTTTCATGAATCCAAACAACCGCCTGCCAGAGATGATCTTCTCTTAAGGGATTTTCCGGGTTGTCGACAAAATAAAACTGTTTATATTCAATGGGCTTGCCCTCAAATACCGGCCTTAAATAGCGTTCCTCGGCCGCATTGATAACCGCCGTGATTCCGTAGTTACTAAGAACAGAATCCGGTCGGCTGGAGGCGTAAGCATTTCCTAAATAAATCCGCTCATCAATCCCGAAAACAACCGGCTCATTCTGCCAGCGATTCCCCGGCTCAGGAGGATGAACTCGGGCTGGAAAAACTTTGGTTATTGTTTGCTGGCCTAAATTGAGCGTTACCGTCAGCTGATACATCCCTTCCTTCAACGGGAAGAATGTTTGTGTTAAAAGGTACTGACCGTCTTCTTCATAAAATTTAAGCGGCAGCTTGCCATTAAACCCTTCACCACTAAACTCGACATAGTGCGTATTCCGACGCAGATGAGCAAGTGCGGAATTATTCTTAAGTTGTAACGTAACGGTAAGCGGAAATTTAACAATCAGATACGGCGGGATAACGGTTTTCTCGACAATACTGTCAAAATCAAAAGAAGTGTTTGAGATATCGGCGAGCGGTTCAATTTTAATAGGTGTTGATAAATTTTCTGGCGGTGAATGTTCGCCTGTCCCCGAACTCATACTGCTATTTTTATTTACTCGTGGTTTCATCAACCATTTGAAAATTGCAATCAAGGTGGCAAAAGTTACTACGCTCAAGAATACAACATCAGCTTTTGAACCAATCAAGACATAATCTGCACCGCGAATTAAATTCTCGAGCACAAGATAAATGATCCTTCCAATAACGCCGATATACGCTAAACCTAATATCCCGATGACATATCGGCCCAACCATCGTTGTCTATAAAAGACTCGATATGGATTAAACAAATATTCCAGGCTCAATAACTTTGCGGGTTTAGCCTCGGGGTTACCATAAACAATTTTATTGATCACTCTTTGCAGCATTTGCATGAGATCAACATTCTTTCTGCGGACGACGAAGAGAAACGTTAGGCTCCACAATGTCCCGCCTATCCCGGCAATAATGTAACGCACAATTTCATTAGATACGCTCATTGCCACAAGGACAAACGGGAACCACAAGAAAATGCTGGTCATTAATAAATTACCTACATTCATATTCAATGACTGTACTGCTGCGGAATGAGTTTCTTTCTCGGCAATTCTTTTGACCAAGTAATAAATAATAAGATTGAACACCAAGGGGTTCATGATAAAAACATCGAAGAGCGCTTGAACCCATACAGCCGGGATCTTCCATATTCCCGGCATCAGTTCAAGCAGGCCATTATAGAAAAAGAATCCTTCGATCGGGATTGCATACACCAATTGGAAAAGAATCATCCGAAACATGAACTTAATATCGTACGATGTGCGTTCTTTTAAAATATGTTTCTCATAGCGTTGTGTGATCGTATTAACCACGAATGATCCGGGAATAGCAACCGGAATAAGAAGATATAAATGCGATAATGGTGTCTGCACAAACATCTTCACAAAAGTATGGTTATAGTAAAATGCAGCAGTAATCTCAGCCGCAATGAGAATAACGGCATAAAATATTTCTCGTTTTAAATTGTCTTTTGAATAAGACGCAGAATTGGACGATAATGTCCTGTCGCTGTCGTTACCATTATTCTTCGGTCCTAACTTCCCTCTTATCGCGTACTGCTTAATTTCAACATTAAAGCCTTCCTTTTGAAGCTTACCGACCGTTTTCTGCCAAAATTCTTGGGCGTCCGAATTAATTATTGTGCTTGTTACCTCATTAATCATTTCATCTGTGCTGGCAATCCGCATCAGAGCTTCTTTCACTAGGCGGTACCCTGCCCCTCGCCTTCTCCCTAATTGAAGTACATAAAGATACACCAACGTCGCTTTCTTTATGGAAAAGAACTCTAAGCGAATATGAATAAAACCCTGCGGAACGCCATTGTTATAAACGACTATTACCTCTCGCTGCGGATCATTATCATAAACAGTTAAATCCTGAAGATACTTTTCCAGTGATATTTCTATCATGCGGCCGCTTGATCTTCGTTCTTCATATGTTCCCCGCAAAAATGCCTGCTTGGCATCCTCTGCCATCTCGTTTAGACGGCCAAAAACAGTCCCTTCGCTATTCTTACTCTTTGTCCTTAAAGATCCCCGCACCGCATTGTCACGAACCTCTAAAGTCGCGATGAAAGGCTCCTGTGCTTGCAGCTGGCTGGTCGCCTTTTGCCAAAATTCCTTCGCCTTTTCACTAATAATTGGTGTGCTGCCTACCTCGAGAAACGCCCCACGATTGTAGGCACGCCCTAGAGCTTCTCTCACTAAAAGTCGCCCCAAACCTTCTCCTCTTTGTAAGGAATGTACATAAATTGTAGAAATCGATATCCTTTTTGATTCCAAAGACCAATACATATTGATATAACCATGGGGAATTCCATTTTTATAAATGACCAAAACCTCCTGATCTAATTTACTATCATGAGATACTACTCTTTTAATAAACTGCCCTTTTGAATCTACTTCTGGAATACCGGTTAACCGGCGATTAACAAACATTGCACTTAAAAATGCTTCTTTCGTATCCACAGCCATTTCATTTAATCGGCTAAACTTTATTTCCGGAACACGATTACGTTTACCCCATATCCCCATCAAAATATAACCGCCTTCTCGTTTGTTAGCAGGGCCTTGATTTTCATTAACCAAATCTTTAAGTTTATCTAGAATCTCCACCTCGGAGAGCGTATCTAACGCACAATATTTCAATAAATTTTCCCGGGTGCGTTCTATTTCCGCTTGGGCGACTCCCTCATCGTAAGTTATGTGGATATAACCTACCGCCGCAGCAACACCCTGATTGATTTCCAATTGCTGGTATTTATCTTCACCGGTAATAATCGGATAAATGACCTTCAAACTTGTTTGCCCATGTTGCTCCGGATGATAATAATCAAATTTCTCAAAAGGTTCATAAAGATCGGCGAGCCGTTCAACCGCATTTAAAAGAGGTTCTGCATATATAGGGAAGGCTTCCGCCAAATCCCGCAACACACTTTCCTCAAAACGCTGATGCCAAACGAGGATGCTGCCTTCAGTGCCAATGACCCGAACCAATTCTTCAACTAATTTTTTTCGTGGATCGTTTCTGCCTTCGGCGGCTAAAAATTCGTAATGCTCGAGCGGCGCACCGGGAGTCCGTTGCACGTGCAAGGAGTACTGGAACGGCACCCAATTGCTGACCGAAGCACCACGGATGGAAGGTTTCATTGCGTCGTAAAGCGGCAATCGGACGTCAAAGGCTTCAAAGTCAAAGAAATATAAAGGATATTTGAGTTTATTTAAAAATTTACGGATGTTTTCTTTGTTAACCTGAACCTGATTGGTGATCACTGCCCGTTTCTGGCTTTTTTGCTGTGAAATTAATTCACTATCGGGAATATCAATAATACGCGTAAAGCCGCGTTTTAAAAATTCAAGCCTGATGGCCATGGCATTCTCTATAAAGCGATCAACATAAAGTTGCAGGACATTATCCGGCGGCAATTGTTCACGTAAACAGTCATAACAGAGATGGTCGGAAGGCACATCTTCAATCCGCTCTTTATTGATAATTTTATTCATCCGTGAAATATTTTCTCTGACTTCAGGCAACAAGGATTCAACCTCGCTAGTCACATCCACAACTTTAAAATATTCGCGGGCATCGATAGGTCCTTGTCTTTTGAATTCAAAGTTAATGTACATAATAAGTACCCGATGGATCTTTAATCCGGCTTCACGCGCGACAAATGTTTGAAAAGCCGCGTCTTTTCTGTGGGCTTCGCTGGCTTTTTCTGCCTCCTTATACACAATCAATTCCCATGCGTCTTTTCCGACGGGATTTAAAATTCCGATCTTGGCATAAATGTCTAACCCGGGAAGATAATTTCTTTTAATAATTCCTGCATCATAAAGCGGTGGACGGGTTGACCGCTTCATATAACTTTCCCAATAAGCCTTGAAGTAATGCCCGAGGTCAACACCGGATGGGTATAACGTTCTAAGTAAATTGATAATTTTATCGCGTTGATCAAATAACGCCTGGCCGAAGAAACCAAAACTATCGCGTTCATTATTTTTGGGTTCATGGAAGGCTTTGTAAAAACAGCGGTCGCAGCGCAATTCTTTCATATAGCGTGATTTGGTCAACAGATGCCCGCGTTTCCCTCGTGATGTTACCGCCGGCGGCACCATCGCTAACATAAGTCCCGTCGGATTAACCAGAAAACTTAAGAAAGATAGCGCCGTAAAAAGCAGTGAAATCATCCCTCCGGTTTTAGTTTGATGAAGCCCCAAGCTTCTTTGCCCTTCTTGTTGACCTTTGGGATGATTTTCTTTGGTTATCTGAGAAGACTCAACCATATCAACCGCAAACTTTGTAAAGATCGCTGAATGGTCGCTTAAGCCGTCAAGGGCATGATCAATTCCGCTTGATAAAACATTAATTTCGACTTGCTCGCTGGAACGATAAAAGATGTAATCATAGGTACTCTCGACCTTGTCCGGATAAAGATAATCGGCTCGTACCGGTTGCAACCCTGTTTTAGTCAATAAATCATTTAACATGGATAATTGTGCTGGCTCTTTGGCCTCAAGATTAAAATCGCCGCCGATAATGATGGCCTCTCCCTTAACTGTTTTGAGTATAAAATCAATAATTTGTTTGATTTGCTTTCTCTTAGTTTCATTGTCGAAGTCGCCCGTACCTGCATCCAGATGCAGTGTTATCATAAATAACTTCGCCTTGTTAGGCAGGGTAATCTCAATTGCCAAATAGCCTTTCGTGGCAAAGAAATCCGCTTCACTATCAAGAAAAATTTCCTTTAGATCATAGGCCCTATCAAACGGCTGGCTATAAACCTGTGTTTTAGTGTCAGACGGAAGACGTAAAAGCGCTGTTAAACCTGCCCCGCAATCACCGCAACCTAAACGTTCCAATTCCCTTAATAGATAATTGGTTTTTCTCTGCGGATTCCCGCGGAACGCCAGCGGATGGTTGTCATTTTCTAATATCAACGAAGGATAGGCAAAATTTTCCTGCAAAAATACAACGTCCGCATTTTGCAAATGGCGGGCAATTTGCGGCAACCGTTTCTGGGCTTGATCTTGCGTAATCCAATCAGCCAGACCGTGGATATTAAAACTATAAGTGTTGAGTTCAAATCTTTTATCATTTTTAACCGGAGCCGAAGTGTCGATTGCAGGAAAATCATATTTTGATAATTCCGGAGCAGCTGGCGACGCATGAGCCGCACAAGAACCGTACAACTCAATAAGCACACCGAAGAAGATGGCCGTACCTAAGGCAGTATTAGTGTGTTTTAACAATTTACTGACAAAATTTTCCAGAGATTCAAGTTGATCGTGTTCGGATCCTTGATTTCTAGCCGGTAACGTCCCCGAAATCTCATTAAGGAAATTCTCGACTAGATCTTTATCTTTTAATTGTTTATTTACATATCTCGCCAAAAATAACTCCGCTATCAGAACAGAATTACTTCTCCAGAGCGATTTTTGTGCTTCATCAACTGACGATTTTTTAATCAAAGAATCTATTTTGTGGCTGACCTGCCACAAACGGAACGTAGCAAAGAAAATTCTTATGATCTTCATTAAATCTCTAAAAAGATTGTTTATTCTTTGCCGGAAACGTGCAATAAAGTTCCCCTGCACTACCCTAACCTCAGGAGCAGTTAAATACGCAACCAATACCGGCAAAACAAAATAAACACCCATCGGGATACTGCAGATGATAAAGAAATTTCGCTGCGGCACCCCTTTATAATGGTAGTACGCGATGGTTGGTAACCTGAGGATCGTTCCTAAGAAAGGAATCACATGCAAAATGCCAACGCCAGCTAGCATCATGGTTATTTCGATTCCCATGAAAATCATCCATTCCTTTTCATATTCATTGATAAGTTCTGGAGAAATGCCGGCATGCTGCGCTTTTTGTTTAACATGCCGCCAAAGTAAAATGGCCTGCAAAATTCGGTGCCTTAAATGCGAAGAGGTTAAGTTCAAGATAACAAAAAGTACCAACCCAACAACCCACCAGTAATTCTTAAGCCAATTCAAGATTTCCGAAAATGTTTCCCCGAGACTTTGCTCGGTTAAACCAAAATAACTAAGCCCCAATAAGAGAAAAATAAATTCAATGAACGAAAAACCTTGGGAAGGTTTCTTGAGTTTCTTTAGACTCTTTCGCAATAATTCTTCCAAGGAATCATCGCCCGAAGGCGACTCATTTTTTACATAAGGCGTGACCAGCACAATTTCTCTGGCTTTCTTGATAAGCTGCGGATCAACTTCAAAAGTATTTTCATTGATAACCTGGTCGCCAATTTTAATAATAATATCTTCATTAAAGCGTGCCGCGTTGTAAGCTTTAAGCGCTCTGACCACTTTTGCCGTCAAGAAACGTGAATGAAATGCTCTAACATCCTCAGGAGACTGCAGGGCCCATTCGACTAATTGAGCAAGAGAATGAAATAATGGAGAAAGTGCCGATAAAACCTCTTGCCAACGATCAAAGCTATAAAGGAAAGAATCAAAACTCTCGATCTCTTCAAGTCCTACGGCTCTGGCTTTTTTGCCTAATTCTTCAAACAAAGCTTGTAAAGCGTGAAGTAAATAAAGATCCGGATGTGCCTGCGGGAAAGTCAATTGAGTTTTCTCAACCATCTCTGCCGGTAAACAAACGCCCAAAGGTATCGAGGCGACCATCGCTTCTCGCTCTTTAAGTTGTTCCAAAATAATATCCCGATCAAGGGCTATCTCACTGGCATCTATTTCGAACACAATAGGTTTCTTTTTGCGACTTTTCTTTGATGAATTAAGCGCTTTCTCCCAATTGATGCCGCTCATAATGTCTTCGATCGTCCACATAACAAGATTCAGTTCATCTCTAAATGTTTTATGGATATCAAAATAAAGAATCGTAAACAAAAAGTTTGATTTAACGAGCATCGACTTTTTAAATTCATTTGCCCCGACCCACGCGTTTGTGTTATGACGAATATCCCACAGCGTCAGGCGTGTCTCTAAATTATCGGTGACGTGATAAACAAATTGGCCCGGGAATTCTTCGGATTCCCAAGGCATATCATCCAAGTGAACACGTCTCAAAAGATGTTCTATCCCTTTGGGATAAAGCTGCGGTGACGCCGTTAAGATATCCTTAAGCGCTAAATACACTTCACGGGCATTAAAAACCGGTTGAAGGAATTCCTTAAATTGTTGAATAGCCCGATATCTTTTGCTTAATTCTTCAATCAACGCTTTACGTATATTTTCAAGCAACATCCCATCCAGCCAGTCGGTTAAACAGTTACGGTAAGGCAAGCGGAAATAAATATCTGTCTGTAGCGCGTGCGGCGCCTGTGCTTGCCGGGTATAAATGAATGCAGCCGGGGTAATTTTCATTAGCCAATAAATATTGGCCAACCCCGCCCCGCCATGTGTATATGCTTTTTCTTTAAAACGTCTTGGGTATGCCCCGTGAACATTTCCGATGCGGAAATAATCAACACCGTCTTCTTTATAACCTTGATGATTACGTTGCAACAATTCCCATTCCTGGTCCTTACTTGAAGCCTGTTTTAAGGTAAAACGGATGATCCTTTGCGGATTCCCATTACTATTGATCTCTTCCATTAAGGCCACTTCATGCAACAGAGTTCCTCTTCGATTAATACTGTTGTAAGCATTACCCGTAAATTCCGACAAAAGGTTAGCTACCCCGGGTAAAGTATTTAACACCGGGAACCTGCCAGAAATCTTTTTATCTGATTCGGAAACAAGCCCAATGAGTTCAACGGATTGCTCCACATCTAATTCTTTAGAAAAGAGTGTCTTAAAACGATTATTGCTGCGGATCGTATCTGCTGACAGGCCGCCTTCAAAAATTAATTCTTCGGAAGAATGAATCATGGATTCATAAATAACAATTTTATGAGGACGGCTGACGAGCTTATCGTGATGGAAACTTAAAACCTGGGATTCCCGCAACCAATCCGATTGTGTCTTAAAATAATGGCCAACGGTTAAATCGTCTGGCCAGACAACAATGCGAATTTTCCTTGTTTGCGCAATTTCTTTTAATTTCTTGCTCACAATTTCAAGGGTGGGTCGCTTAAATGGGTTAAACATATAAAAGACCGTGCCTTCAGATAAATCTTGATCCCTCACATCCCCGATTTTGTACTTTAAATTATCAATATTTAACGCCGCCGCCGCACGTTGAGCATAAGCCATATATTCAGGCACATACTCGACACCGATCGCCTTCTTCACTTTTGTGGTCAAGGCGACATAAAGTATCACGTGCCCAGTACCAGCGCCTAGATCCACAAAAACATCATTTTCAGTTAAATTGAGTGCTCGGACAAGTTGACGGGTGAGCGCATACGGGGTGCCTTCGTAATGTATTTCTTTGGCGGCGACATAGTGAGTTGCCTCATTAAAAACTTCACTGCCGGCTTGCCAATCATCGGGAAGGCCAATGATTCTATTAACACAACCATCGCAAACAAATTGTGTTCCCTGGTATTCATGTATCGTTTGGATAGTGTTCTTTCTGAATTGCGGTCCTTGTTTCATGAAAGGAACTAATGCGTCGTGACCAGCTCTGTTATCTCCATCAACAGGAACAAGAACCATGAATTCCTCTTCATGTTTTATAACTTCATTATGCGCAAGGTCCACGATGGCCTTGATTGTATCTTGATATTGACCAAGGAAGGCATGAACTTCTTCGTAATGGGATTTCTTAACGGGTGTATTTTCAATTGTTGATTCGAAAATAAGCACATCCTGATCAAAATCGATGGGTTCTCCGATCATCTTAAATCGCAACCGATCTGTTTCCCTTAGCCACGGCGTTTCATTGAGGAAATAACGGCCGACGAGCAAACCGACCGGCCAGGCAACGACGCGAATTTTTCTGGTCTTAGCAATGGCTTTTAATTTCTCGGCAACGACATCCAGAGTTTCCCGGCCAAACGGGCTAAAAAAGAAAAATACTGTACCGTCACTCAAATCCTGATCACGGACATTCCCGGCTTTTAACTCTAAATTCTCCAGCCCAAGTTCATTTTTAATCTTCTGCGCATGCGCAATGCGGCTTTGAACTAACTCAACACCTACAGCTTTTCCAACCTTAGATGCAAAGGCGGTATAAACAACTACCCGGCCGATGCCCGCACCTAAATCGTAAAAAACTTCCTTCTTGTCTAAAGGCAAAATTCTTAAAATTTCTTTAATGAGTTCATACGGTGTGCCTAAATAAATGGCTTCTTGTTGCAGTTGGCTTGCCTCTTTTTCTGTAACTTTTTCCCGGTAGACCAAATGTTCATCCGGAAGGCCGACAATCATATTGATGCCTTCATCACTAAGTTCAAGGTATTCGTTTCGGCTATTAATCTTTTGAAGTGTAATTTGTCTCAGTCTTGGATACAGCGAGAGGATATGCTTGAAATAAGCTTTAACGGCATCGGCGGTTTCCTCAAAAATTCCCTTATTGGAAACGATCTTGGCAAGAAGTTCAACGGTGAGATTAATTTTCTTTCTAAAAGCAAGGTTAAATGGTGACTCTTCTTTAAAGCGGTTGATAATTGCGGTAACATCAAAACCTTGTTTGAAAATAATACGTGTGATTGTACCCGCCGGTGGTGCCAAGCTGTAAGGCAAGAGGTCCAAAATGTATTGTTTCTGAATACTGTTTAAGAATACGTGTTCTTTTTGGCCAGAAGTATTCCAGAATAAGGCCGCATTGATCATTTGATGTTCTCCCCACGCCATCATCAATTCGACGCTACCTGCGACAGCCTTAATTTTAATCAAGGAAACCAGCGGTTCATTTTCTACAACTAA